>JAFOHE010000023.1 GCA_017421975.1 Pseudomonadota bacterium | reverse complement strand
GCATTTGCCCCGTCGGCGAGTGCAGGCTTATACGCGGGTGTGGGGTGTATGTCAAGAAGTTTTTTTAGATTATTTTGTGGGGACGGATATACACGCGGATACGCTTACGACGATGGCCGTTCCATGGAACGGCCTTACAAAGCTGTGGGCATCACCCGGCATTGGGCATCACACGGCATTGGGCATCACACGGCATTGGGCATCACACGGCATTGGGCATCACACGGCATTGGGCATCACACGGCATGTGGATACCGGGGGACGGGTATACACGGGGATAGGCTTACGACGATGGCGACTACACGCGGATACGCTTACGACGATGGTCGTTCCATGGAACGGCCCGTTTCTCCGTAGAACATCCGCGCATCAATACGTGATAAACTCCGTTTTTTCATTCACAGTACGATCATACTTTTCGGGATACAATGCGCGGTCAATCAACAAATAGTGGACAACATTGGCCTTCGTTCGATCAGGAATCGGCGATACCGTCAACCCGACAATTTCACCATGGACATTGAAAAGCGGATAACCGTTACGTGCAAGAAGCGAGGTTTTGCCATATAAATGCGGCATATCAATCGAAAAAGACTGCTGTGTAAAGCTCTCATACATTTTACCAGGTTCAAGAAGCGCATAGGCCACAGGCGACTGTGGTGCATCAAAGGCAGCCACGTGACGTCCCTTTACAAATGCCTGGTATGGCGTCCGCAAAATGGCCACGTTCTGCGCTTCGTCTCTTTTCACGACCTGTGCCTGAACCGGATGATCTTCAATCACGATTTGAACGGATTCCACATGCGTCAACCAATCCGCCGTCGTCAAGTAACATGTTGACACACCTGCTTCCTGCGCTGCCCTTGATTCCCGCGAGGCAAACGGACTCGAATACTGCTCAAGATCACGACCAAAAAACGAATACGGATTATCCTCGGCTGACGCAACAGTCTCCTCCGTTTTCACCCCGTCTGTCATGCCTTCCGGACACTTTTCAAGTGCCACACAAGCCCCATCAAACGAAACACCGGCTGACGCTAGCGTGTGTGCAGGCGCCTGCGTCGTGCGAACGACAAACACGGCCTTGCGTAATTCCGATTTCAATGTCTCCATCCGATCGAACGACACAGGCGGTTCAAGCATCGACTCCGGACGAGAACGCATCGCACGAAGTCTCGCCTCATCAAACGTCGATGTCACTTCAACAGCAGAGACATGCGACTTTTCAGCTGTTGGCGCGTTCACCTGCTCTTTTTCCCCACCAGACGGCGACAGATCCGTCAAGAGCGGCGGACGATGAAACGGCAGATCAGACGGCTCCTGCGCCATCACACACGTCGGAAAACACACCACCAACCCCATAAGATAAAAGATAGCCTGATCCTGTTTCTTCATCATTCAAGTTCTCCTGCAACATTCCAACGCAGATAATCATGGCGTTCCTGCCTGTCAGAATATGTCGCGCAAGCATGCATGAGCTTAACAAGCGCCGCTTCCATGCGCATTTCCCCGCCCGGAATGGCGCCGGCATCAAGCAGCACCTGGCTGTTCTCGTAGAGCGGTAAATCGATTTTTCCCGTCGAGGCATTCGCCACCAGAACATCAATACCACTATCGACAGCCGTTCGGACAAACGGTGCAATCGGGCACTCAAGGCATGGCACCGTGCCCACGCCAAAAGGCAAAAGAACAATCCCGTCAAGGGCGGCATCCACACGCTCTTCATGCTTCTCGATTAAACGCATGAGAACATCCGACGAAATCCCTGGCGTGACGTGGAGAACGATCACGTTGGCATTAAAATTCGAAGCACAGCGAAACGGCACCATCGGATGCCGGATATGCTTGCCAAGCGTAATATCCACACCCAGTTTGGCGAGCGGCTCACATCCAGGCGAATCAAACGCGTGATAGGCTCGTGTATTGATCTTTCCTGAACGGCAGCCGCGAAGCAAAACGCCGTCAAAACAGATACCGACCTCCGGAATCGGAAGCGTCGCTAGCTCAATCGAATCCGCAAGATTGCGGCGCGCATCGTTGCGAAGCGCACCAAGCGGGCGCTGGGCCCCCGTGAGAATAACGGGCTTGTCAAGCCCCTCAAAGGCAAAGGCAAGCGCCGATGCCGTATATGGCATCGTGTCCGTTCCATGTATAATGATAAAACCATCGTAATTCGGACGCGCATCCGCAATTTTCCGCGCAATTGCCGTCCATTGTGCAGGACCGATGTCGGAACTGTCGATGTTAAAAAGAATCGTCGAATCGACTTTGGCAAATCCAACGTATTCTGGCAACTGTTCGACGAGCGCCGATGCATAATGTCCGGGCTCAAGATGTGTTTCCCCTTCCATGGCAAGCGTTCCGCCTGTATGGATCAGCAAGACTCTTTTTTGCATGCTCACTCCACGTCATTAATATATGCACGACACAAATGCCATCGTGCAAAACCCCATTTTATCTAAGCCTATTCCCCATGTCTGGGCAAATAATGGGGCATTTCACACACTGCGCCTTCGCATCACCACCAGAACGACCATAGCCACCCAATATCCGTTCGCGCAACATACAATCGGAGCAGACAGGCCAAAATAAATAAAACGCTTCCCCCCTTCCAAAAAACCATAAAATCATCGCCATAATTCCTCGACTTCAACGGCTTTTTGATCGCAAACATGACCCGCTCTGGCGAATAACGCTCGCGACATGCCTTCCGTTGTTCCCGATACGCCCGCACCGCCCTTATTGGATGACGCATCTTTTCTATCCACGCTCTCATCACGCTTTTCTCCCTTAATTCAAAGACATCTTTGTCCACCCCCTGCCTGTAATAAGGGCAGTTTTTGTTCTTTTTGACAATTTTTTTCGCACAATCGTTCAAACGCATCGGGAAACTGACAACGCATCATAAAACCACGACCTGAGGAAACGATGATCATAAACAAATTCAAAACCCGTGGCATTAATCCAATCTAAGAGCCGCTATCCTATGTGCGGCACCGCCATAACCAAGCTTGAAACTCATCTGCCAAAAACTATCGAAATTATCTCTCTAATGTGTCTCTACGATATTAACCGACAAAATATACTGCAATCTAAATATATAAAACTATAATAAAACACACAACCATTTACACCAATTTTATATATATGTTTATTTTCAATTATACACCAACTTTTTAATCACCTATATTTTATGTTTATAAACTATTAATATTCACAAAAACCCAATCAGCACCTATTTAATATTATCAATTCAAAACATTATCGACAACATACTTCATGTAATATGCCATCGGCAACAAATGTATCAAGTGCAGGCGTATTGAGCGTAGCGAAAAGCCTGCACGGGCGTCCCGTATGCCAAAGGCATAGGGCGCCCAATATAAAAATACTATATTGACGAATCGTCCGTCTTTTGTTCTAATTTATGACTGATGCTCTCAAAAACTTCTTTTAGATCGTTAAATTTCCATGAACAGAAATTATCGAGCATCGTCGGTTGCGCATTGACAATACATATTTTGGCACCACGCTGTAAAGCGGCAAGCGGAAGAGATGCCGCCGGCTGAACCGTCAGTGAACTCCCTAATACAATAAATAAATCCGACTTCTGGGCCTCATCAAAAGCACGGTTCAAATCATCCGGAATCAGCTGTTCTTCATAAAAAATAATATCTGGTTTGATAACGCCGCCACACGAACATTTTGGCACCTCTCCGCGCATGACGATCGGCGCTATTTCGTCATATAATGTCACTTTATGACATTTGAGACAATGATGTTTTGCCGGACTTCCATGCACTTCAATTACATCCGGTGAACCGGCTCGCGTATGTAAAAGATCAATATTTTGTGTGATGAGCGATTTTAATATTCCCCTTTTTTGTAACTCGGCAAGCGTTTTATGGACAATATTCGGTTCAAACCGATCCAGGCAATAACAAAAATCACGCGCCCACGCATAAAAAATCGAGGGATCGCGCCTAAAAAATGATAATGAAAGAATATCCTCTACATTATATCCCTGCCACGGTTTCGAATAGACACCATCCGGGCTCCTGAAATCCTTAATGCCCGAAAGTGTCGATACGCCCGCCCCCGTAAAACAAACGGCATGTTTTGCCGCCAACAAAGCATCGTAAAACTTGTCCAACATTCTTTTTCCTCCCATGCAATGCATTTTTCATGTCCCCCTTTTAACGCCTCCTCGCAGAGACATTCTTATCTTTCATTCTGTCACGAATGACATTTTTTGTTGAACCTTTTTTGTACCGCACTTCAAAATTATTTTTGGGGGACGTCTCCCCCTCTGCGGGGTTCCCCCGCAACGCCCCAAACGTTTGTTGGCTCAACACGTGGCACATGCAAAAATGATACAACGTCCACATCATCGGGATGTTTCAACCTTTGGTTGATCATTTCAACGGAACGGGGAAAATGTGACATTATATATATATGATTGAATGATTACATAAATTATTGGGTGAAATGCGTTAAATATGGGGAATGTGCGTTAACCATAGGGGGATGTTACATGTAGGGACGCTCCATGGAACATCCCTACGACACGCCACGGCTCCCCCCATCGATCCGCGCCCGATAATCCTGGGCTTCGATCACGATCGGATTGGCCATTTCAAAAATGCGGCTGACAATGCGCGGCAACAACCTGTTCTCAAGGTGATCCGCTTTCATGACGGCCATGGCCTGCGCCGTAAAACGCTCAACGACGCCCGAATCCTTTGTTCGACAGCGCTCCTGTGCAAACCGAATCCACTTGGCCTTCATCGCGGGATCGCCAAGACATTCAATGCCATTTTCACGATAGAGATTATAACTGCTCGAATTTTGATCGCGATAATTACTTGCAAAAAATGTCGTCAACCCGTCATCATTATAGCGACGATTAATAATTTCATCGATAATACGCATTTCAAATTCATTTGCCCTGTCGCGCCCCTTTCCCAATTCATCGAGAAAGAGAATGGGAATACGGACGAGGTCATTGATCAGAGCAGCTTCCGACTGACTGGCATTCGCTGACTGATAAATGCTGCGAATCTCGCTCAGAAGCACCGAAAAATCGACATACCGCACGGACAAATTGCTCTCAATCGTCAAATAATGCGCCGCAGCGCATAAAAGATGCGTCTTTCCGGTTCCTGGTCCGCCTTCAAGGATAATGCCTCTCTGGCCCTGACGGAATTCCCGTATTTTACGTATAAACATGGATTCGATCGTCTTTCCCCGCCCGGGAAGCGAATCCAGATTGAAATTATCGAACGACGCATCTCGAAAACGCGCAGGAATATTCGCAGCATTGAAACGATCCATGCGTGCCTGCGCACGCGCTCCAGGACATGGAGAAGCCATGGCATAGCCATCCTTCATGCTTTGAACATACATGGTGCCGCCACATTTCGGACAACGGGAAAACGCCGTCGGCTCAAGTTCAAACCTGGCTTTGGCAATACCATGTTCGTTATAAAAACAGATCGTCGGATGCGTAAGATAAAAACACGCCTGCTGCTCCATGAACGATATTCCTCCTTGTTTTGCTCAATATCAAAGGATCTCACGATAAATCTGCTGCGGTGTCCGGTTCATGATGTTAAGCGATATTTTGCCAAGATCCAATGTCTCCCCCCAATACTGCCTAATGGATGGATCACGCCTTGCCATGCGCAAACTCGGCCTGAGCTGGAGCTCCAGTTCGCACTTTCCCATATTGCGACAGACCGAAGAAACATCGATGTTCGCACGCACAGCCGGTGCATAGTGTAACGGTGCATAGCCAAAGAAAGTCGCGACCTCCTGCCATGTTGCGCCAGGCATAGCCCGCGCCATCAGCCGCCCTGCCACTGGCAATTTGGCGTCGCCAATATCTGCCCAAAGATAAAAATCATGGCCTTGCGTCACATCGAGCGAAACACGTGCCTTCTGTGGCACGAGTTTTTTATCCCATACGCCAGTACAGGTCTGTGCATTGCAGATTTTAAGAATCATGCTTCGCGTCGTAGGTTCATTGTCATCATTGGATTTGCTTCGGCGCGGCGCCCCTGTGTCAACACCGATATAGGCCCTGTATGACTGATCGAATTTCACCGGAAATGTCGCCAGCGCTTGTGCCGTACACGTCTCTTCACCAGCTATGCAATCCTGTGACACGTCCTGCGGCCATAACACAATTTCTGCCTGTGCTGCCACACGATACGTATCTGACGTTTTGAGCCATGCGCCGAGGTCAACGCGCTTTTTATGGCGATCAGGAAGCATCATCGGAACGTCTTCAAAGGCGGTTCTGACATAGACACCACGTTTTTTGGCTTCTTCTCCGCTCACGGACACGCTTTTTACATGTACGACCGCCATTGGCTGTGCAACGTCCTCGGGAAGCGGCAAGATCCCCCAATCGAGTTCAAGATACTGCGGTAACGCAGTCGATCCACTCGATTGCATGTGCCATTCCCCCAAAATGTATGGCTTCAACAATCTTTGCCGCACCTCTGCGTCAAGCGAAGCATAATGCGGCAACAACGCTGCATCACGCTTTAGTGTCGGAGGCAAAGCAATCAGGGAAGACAGTTTTTCCGGAGGCAAAAATCGACATAATGATGTAAATATAGCTTCATTCTCTTCAGCCAAAGGCAGCAATTCACTTTCAAGGCGAGAAAAAGCGCTTTCATCCGCACGAAATGCATCAATATGTTGTGTCAAATAAGCCACTGCATGCGCGGCAATGGCACTGTTCTGACGCATCGCATCAACAGCGTGTACAGCGCGTTCCGACAAATATGGCTGCGAAACAGCAAAAAAGGCGGCACCGTAACGTGCATAAAGATCTGATATGACCTGCGGCTCGACGAAAGAAGAACAGCCCGAATATGCTTCAAGCCGCGACAAGAGCTGCGCCTGTATCGATTTTTCAGCTGCCGAAAAATGTGTTTTCAGTTGCCCCATGTCCTCCACTGAACCGCCACACGCTCTGTCAATGCAGGCACCACACAACGGATCGTCCATAAAACGCTCCGCATTGCAACCGACACCACAGATCATCAGCATTATCAATATAGATAAACAGAACAAACCCTTTTTAATTTCCATGACAACTTGATGAGAATAAGAAATACAGTGAATGAACCCATACACGTCAAGAGACGACGATTCCTTTGCCTTCTCATACCACGAATCCTCTTTTTTGTCGTCAGACAAACGCAGTTGAGCGTCTTCCTTCCATAACACTGCATACCAGCATGGTCTTTATTGCATCCACAAATAAATTCTGCAAAAAACGCTTACCCCATCGGATGAATAATGGTACAATTCGTATCGATTTGGGGTGTTCAGACACATCCCTAACGCCGAGTCATAGGAGGTAGATATGCTCATAAATAAACGTCAGGTGGCACTTTTTGTCGGTGGTGCCCTCTTTGGTTCTGTTGGAACAAAGCTTCTTCAATCACGCGATGCCAAGAAAGGCTATGCCCACGTCGTGGCAGCCGCGCTGCGCGTGAAAGATGAAGTTGTCAATAATGTCGCCGTATTAAGGGAGAATTGCTCAGACATTATGGCAGAAGCACGTAGCATCAACGAACGACGCAAATCCGAAGAAGATGCGGCGCTTGTCGAAGATCACTCCGAAGAGGTCTAAGCCTTATCACAAAAGCTGCCCGCATCGGGCAGCTTTTTTATTGGCTAAAGACCTCATAGCATTATGTGTGGAATATGAAGTGCAAAATTAAATACCAGACACAGCGTTATTGCCGCATAGAGATCATCCAAAAGACGATGACCTGTGAACAGGCTGATATTCTGGAATACTGGGCATCTTTGCAAAAAGGCGTCAAAAGTGCCGTTGTCCATGAACGAACCCATTGTCTGATTGTCGAATTCAATCAAAACGAAGCCTTGCCCGCTTTTCTCAAGCTTTTAAGCACTTTTCGTTATGACAGTGTTTCAACGGGGGAACGCAATGCCATTCATTCAGGTCGCGAAATCAACCGATATTACGAAGACAAGCTCATCATGCGCATCGTCATGCGCATGCTTCGCAGCCTGTTTTTGCCGCCATGGATACGCTCAGTTCTGACAACCGTTCGTTCTGTACCTTACCTTTGGGCAGCCCTTAAATGCCTTTATGAGCGTCAACTTCGCGTTGAACTGCTCGACGGTTTGTCCATCGGTATTTCACTCATCCGCAAAGATTTTGCGACAGCCGGATCGGTGCGTTTTCTTCTCGGTATCGGTGCGCTTCTCGACGAGTGGACGCACAAAAAATCTGTCAACGACCTCGCGCGGAGCATGTCGCTTAACATCGAACGCGTCTGGAAACTGACCGCAAACGGCGAAGAATGCGTCGGCATTGATACCATCCAAAAAGGCGACAAACTCGCCATACGCATGGGAAACGTCATTCCGCTTGACGGTCTCATCGTCACGGGCGAAGTCATGATCAATCAAGCCTCGTTGACGGGTGAATCCGTTCCCGTCGAAAAACGACCAGGAACACGCGTCTATGCCGGAACAGTCGTCGAAGAAGGCACTTGCGTGATCGAAGTCACACAGGATGACGGCGGAAGCCGCTACGACAAGATCGTCTCCATGATTGAACAATCCGAAAAACTGAAATCGGGTGTTGAAAATAATGCTTCACATCTCGCTGACAAACTCGTTCCCTATACGCTTGTCGGCAGTGTGATCACGTATCTTTTGACACGCAATGTCACGCGTGCCCTATCCATCCTCATGGTCGATTTTTCATGTGCCCTTAAACTGGCCATGCCGCTCGCTGTGTTGTCAGCTATGCGCGAGGCGAGCACGTACCACATCACCGTCAAGGGCGGTAAATATCTCGAAGCCGTGGCAAAAGCGGATACAGTCGTCTTCGACAAAACAGGCACGCTGACACACGCATGTCCCACCGTTGCCGATCTCATTCCGTTTGGGAATCACGATTCCGATGAAATGCTGAGAATCGCAGCCTGCCTCGAAGAACATTTTCCACATTCCATGGCAAATGCCGTCGTTCATGCGGCCTGCAACAAAAATCTGCTCCATGAAGAGATGCATTCAAAAGTGGAGTACCTCGTCGCACATGGCATTGCGAGCCTGATTGATGACCAACGCGTGATCATCGGAAGTGCCCATTTTGTCTTTGAAGACGAAAAATGCAGAATTCCCGAAGACGAAATCGACAAGTTCAACCAACTGCCAAATAAGTATTCACACCTTTATATGGCCATTGGACAGAGCCTGGCCGCCGTCATCTGTATCTATGATCCACTCAGAACAGAATCGACATCCGTTCTGTCTGAACTCAAAAAACTTGGCATCCGCACAACGGCCATGCTCACCGGAGACAGCGATCGCACGGCATCGGCCATTGCCAAAGAGGTGGGCGTCGATCATTATTTATCGGAAGTCCTGCCAGAGACAAAAGCCGAGTATGTCAAAAAACTGCACGATGAGGGGCATACGGTCATTATGTTAGGGGATGGTATCAATGATGCCCCCGCCTTGTCAGCCGCAGACGTGGGCATCGCCGTCAGTGATGGGGCAGCCATCGCACGCGAAATCGCCGATATCACGATTTCTGCGGATTCACTCACGGAACTCCTCATTCTACGACGTCTGTCTGTCGCTTTGATGAATAGAATCCGAAGGAATTACGATTTTGTCATTGGCTTTAATGGTACGCTTATCGTCCTCGGCATGCTCGGCATACTGCCGCCTGCCACATCTTCTCTGCTCCACAACCTGTCTACGCTCGGCATCAGTCTCCAAAGCATGACCGATCTTCTGCCTTCCAATACCGATGCGTCGCAGAACTAGCAGACACATCCAGGTTTGCCCCGATACGCTTTGCCACAGAATCTCAATACTTGATATTCTTTTATGAATATGGTAGAGGGGGCAGCCTTGCCGGTGTGGATGTTTTTCTCCGGCGTTACTGTTCTTTCATTAGGATGATAATCAGATGAGTACTCTTCAACGTAATGATCTCTGCCATTGCGGTAGCGGCAAAAAATACAAAAATTGTTGCATGAACAAGGATAAAGCCCAGGAAGTTCTTGCACAGCAAAAATACGATGTCCGCCGTGAGATCCGTCCCAACACGACTCCCTACATGTTCTGGAAAACATGGAGTGCTGCCTGCCGTAAACAGGCTGTGTCGCTCGTCCGCGATCTCCTCGTTTCCGGAAGCGAAATCTGTGAACGTTTTAACAACTCCGACCAGGAATTCGTCACGCTTTCGCGTGAACTCGGCCTGCCTTATGAACCGGCATGGACGCTTGATAAAATTAAGTTGTCCGAGACAAGCTGTATGTTTCTCTGCCATCTCGATAATGAAGACAAAAATGCCGACAACGTCGTTTCCCTCGTCACCTTAAAGCGCACAGAGCTTGGACTCCGCGTCGATAACATTCAGAAAGTCATTAAGCCTGCATCCCCAGACTTCATCCTTTCATTTGATCTCTTTGGCATCAAAAGTGCCGAGCATGACTATCTTGTCAAATGCCGCACGGGATGGGAACGTCCCGATTTGACGGATGAATCTTCCCGCTTCGTTGCCGAAGATTAACCCTTGCTTTTAACCTCATTCAGGCACCAATCCGCTGGATTGGCGCCTTTTTTTTAGTTGTGCCATGAAAACCATCGCCATGCTTACCCCCGAAGAATTGCGTGCCCTCTTGAAGGAAACCATCTTTTCTTCGCTTGATGACACCGCTCTGGAAAAACTCCTTCCTCTATTTGAACGTCATCAGGTCGATCGAGGCGAATTCATTCGCTACACGGATGAAACGAGTGGCAGTCTGTATATCGTCGAAACTGGCAGTTTTTCACTTTGTGACTCCGATCATAGCATCCTGCAAACGTTCGAACGTGGCGGATGCATTGGACTTTTGTCCACAATCTTTGCCGGTGAACAACTCCTAGACACACAAGCACTCGAAGATTCCACTTTGATCGTACTCGATGCCGGTTCACTCAAAATGCTTGAAGTTTCTGAGCCTGCACTTGCGTTACAGATTCTTCGATGTATTCGTACCGCGCTTGCCCCGTCAATGCACCAGGCCATTCGGTTGATGTACCATCTTTATCAATCCTGATGACGGACATCCATCGCTGACCAGTTTCCTTCGTAAGCCTAACCACGCTTGTTCAAGGCTCCCCTTGTATCCACCATCAAGCATGCTTTGTGCCTTTTTTCTAACAAAGACACTTAATTCAGTTTTACAGTTTGCCGTTTTGTGTTAGATTCCACTGTAATTTATGATCGTGCATCATTACCTTTATGAGTTATTGAGGCAATGCTCATCCTGAGCAGATTCGTTCTAACCCTTTACGGAGGTTCTTTAATGCGTACAAAACAAGACATTGAACAGTACATGATTGAAATGGATCTTGAGTTTGAAGAGATCCGAGATGGCGTCTATCACATTTTGGATGACCTTGAAGATATTAACGATATCTTCATCCTTTTTACACCGCCGATCGTCACATTCATGGTTCGCCTTATGCCTGTTCCTGAAGAAAAGCGTGAAGAATTCTACCACCTTCTTCTTGAACTCAATGGCCAGATGATCGCTGGTGCTTATAGCATTGAAGATACAACAGTCGTCCTTTCGGATACGCTTCAAACTGAAAACCTCGATTTTAATGAGTTCCAGGCTTCGATCGAGTCGCTTGCGACTGCCCTCGTCGAAGATTATCCGCAGCTCGCTATGTACAAATTCTAATTCATCACTCTAACAGCCGCAGGGAGATATAGCTCATGGGAATTTTTCAACGTATTTCGACGATTTTCAAATCCGAAGCGAATGCCGCACTCGACAAGATGGAAGATCCTGAAAAGATTCTGAATCAATCTATCCTTGATATGCAGACAAGCCTCAATAACGCTAAAAAGCAAGTCGCTGTCGCCATCGCTGACGAAAAACGCCTTCAGAAACAATATGAAGACGAAATGGCCAAAGCCCAGGAATGGGAACGAAAAGCGATGCAGGCTGTTTCTGTTAACCGCGATGATCTTGCGACACAGGCTCTCGCGCGTAAGCAAGAACACGATAACAATGCCGCCGAGTTCCACAAACAGTGGCAACTCCAAAAAGCCGGTACCGATAAGATTCGCGCCAAACTCAAAGAAATGAACAACAAGATTGAGGATATGAAGCGCCAGAAAAATCTTCTTATCGCCAAAAATCGCCGTGCTGAAGCCACCAAAACGATTTCCAATACACTCGCAGGCATTGACGACAATGGTGCTGCGAACGCCTTCGAACGCATGAAAGAAAAAGTCGAGAAAAATGAAGCCGAAGCCGCTGCAAGCGAAGAACTCGCTCTCGATTACACCGGTGGCGACGATCTCGAAAAAGAATTCAACAACCTCAAAGCTGATCCCATCGCGCAAAACGATGCTCTCGCTGCCCTCAAAGCCAAAATGGGCAAAGGGCCTGCGCCAGCTCAGGCTCCCTATGCCAGCAATAATTATGGCACCAATAACCTCGCCAATGTTAACAGCTGGGATGATCTCTAAGATCAATTGATCGCATCATTAAGCCCCGAAACAACCGTTTCGGGGCACTTTTTTACGCATGCTTTCTCGTTCTGCTGCTGGAGTTAACTTACATGGAACGATCCCTCGCTGAAACAACTTCCATTGTTCGACAAAGTGCCGGCTTCATTTCAGGGCTCAAAACCGAAATATCACGCGTCATCGTCGGACAAAATCACATGATTGATCGTGCTGTTATCGCACTGCTCACGGGAGGACACCTGCTCCTCGAAGGCGTGCCAGGACTCGCTAAAACGCTCCTTTGCAATACGCTCGCTCAAGTCGTCGATTGTCAGTTTCAAAGAATTCAGTTCACGCCCGATTTGCTCCCAGCTGACCTCATCGGTTCCATGGCTTATAGGCAAGACACGGGCTCCTTCTATGCCAAAAAAGGACCCATCTTCGCCAACCTTATCCTCGCTGACGAAATCAATCGCGCTCCCGCAAAAGTACAGTCGGCTCTCCTCGAAGCGATGCAGGAAAAACAAGTCACCATCGGTGATTCGACTTTTGCTCTGCCCAACCCCTTCCTCGTCATCGCAACGCAAAATCCCATTGATCAGGAAGGCACCTATGCTCTCCCTGAAGCACAAATAGACCGCTTCATGATGAAAGTCTCCGTCGGCTATCCTTCGATGGAGGAAGAAAAAGAAATCCTCAATCGTATGACTGACAATCATAAAGCCGTGCCTTCACCTGTTACTTCTGCGGCAAACCTCCTCGCTGCCGCACAACACGTTAATCTCGTCTACCTTGACGAACGCATTCGAACTTATATCGTCAATATCATCTACGCTTCGCGACAACCTGAGCAGTTCGGCTTGCCGCAACTCAAACACTGCATCGAACATGGCGCAAGCCCACGTGCTACCATCGCTCTCGCTATGACCGCAAAAGCACACGCCTTCATGGACGGTCGCGCTTACGTTCTCCCTGAAGACGTCCAGGAACTCGCACCCGATGTCATGCAACATAGAATTGCAATCAGCTACGAAGCTGAGGCCGATAACATTTCATCTGCTGACGTCGTCGATACCATCATCCAAAAACTCAGTGTCCCATAAGCTTAGCTCAAAAAATTATGAGACACATCTACATACACAAAAAAAGGCACGCTCAAGCGTGCCTTTTTTGTACATTCATGCTCTCAAACTAGTTGCTGCTATTTTCGAGACAATCATACTCACCATTGATTTTCTCGCCACATGATTCACCCTTTTTACACTCAAGTACGACGAGGACGTCAACTTCATCCCCATCTTGATGACCTGGGCTATTGTAAGCAAAACCACAGTAGGCAACCTTGCTCGTTCCATCGCATTTGCCTTTCGAATCCACGTCACCACAACGCTCATAGCAAGCCGCATAATCCTGATCGGTATAGGCGCATTTGTAAGGACATGATTCCGTTACAAGGCTGCCGCTCGCGCAGTACCTCAGGGAATTGCCGACACAAACACCATTGGATGTCACGCTGCCACAATCGTTCGCCGCACCGCCAGGCGAGATGCAACCATAAAACTTGCCCGTCGGATCGACAAATTCACCACACGTCGTTCGACCATCCGTATTCTGCGAACAATCCTCTTTGACAAAATTCCCATCGTTGTCGCAATAACGAGCAATGGAGCCTGAACACGCGCCATAGATGTTGTATTGCTTGCCATCATCACCCATGCAGGAGCCTTCATGATTGTCATCGGGCTTGCCACCATTGCCGCCAGGGCCACCGTTACCTTCAATACAGCCAAAATAATACTCGCCATCCAACTCAAACTTGCCACAAGTATTCTTACCATCGGTGTTTTTGGCACAGTTTTCTTCCACATAGCGACCACTCTTGTCATCGCAATACTTGGCTATACTCCCCTCACATTTGCCATAAATATCGTAAGACTGTGCATTGCTGTCGCGACAAGTAATGACGTCGTCGTTATTGCCACCATTGCCATCGCGAGGATTGTCGTCATGACTGCATGCAACGCATCCCACCGCTAAAGCCATCATCATAATTGCAAACTTTTTCATATCCAATTCCTCCAAACTAAATGTCACAGAGACACACCTTACACTCGGTCTCTTAGATGATTCCTGTTCACAAAGCAAACATTAGGCCAATTATTCCAACATTTCATTAAAATTCTCTTCCTTTTGTGGTAATCAGTATACATTATGATCGTTATTCCGACGATCAGACGCGCACACGCCACCCTTTCACGCTTACGCAATTGCAAGAAATATACCTATGAAACATATCTGTGTCCTCGCCGCCACGGCTCAAAATTCCGAAGAACGCCTCTTTCCCCAAAAAAACACCCTCGTCTTCGATCCAACGACGCGACTGCTCAACGATTTTGATCTCATCGGCGTCGAAGCCGCCGTCCGCCTCATGGAGTCAGGTTACGCCGACGATGTCACTGTCTTTTCCCTCAACGCAGATCGAACATTTATCCACAAAGCCCTCGCCATGGGTGCCTCACGCGCGATCATTGCTGATCTGCCCGATGTCGCCTTGACGACGGGAATCGTCGTCCGCGAAGTGCTCAAAAATTTCCCCGAAATCGATGACACGCTCTTCATCTGCGGAAAACTAAACGTCAATTTCGAATCTTCCCAAACGGCACAACGCCTCGCACAAGCACTCGCGTGTCCATGCATCCCCCTCGCACATCGCATCGAAACAACCGCCACTGATGATCTCCTCGTCTTCTGCGAAGATGATGAAGGCATACCATGCTACCGCGTCCACACACCGGCTGTTCTGACAACCGACCTGAGACTCGCCGAACCGCGTTTTCCCTCGCTTCCCGCCATCATGAAGGCAAAACGCAAACCCATTATCACGCTCGAATCCGTCGAATCACACCCCGATCCCTGGGATATGCGCACGCTTGATCTTTGCCCCACCCCTCAAAACACGCGTGCCTGCCAATGGCTTTCCATCCAGGATGCCGCACAGTTACTCCTTAATACCGCCGGAAACACCTCCTCCCAATACACACACACTTCCACCGCAGCACATCTATACCCAGACGCCACTTCACCGCTGCTCGCCTACTTGCTCGCCCCCAACGAACGCCTCTCCGGCAAACGTCTCGATCAACTCCAGCATCTCGCCACTACATGGCACGCACAACTTACTTTTCTCACTTCCAATCCCATGGGGCTTCCCGACGCACAAAACTGTGACTTTTATGTCATACCCCTCACACCCCATACCACTTTTCAACCCATCTCTTCGCACGCGCAAACGATCCTCCAATGCCTCGCATCCTATAAGCTGACGGCTCTTATGGCAGCGCACACACCCCTTAATCTTCGCCTTCTCGCCGCTGTCGCCTCTGGGGCACACATCCCATTTGTCCCCAATCTTATCGCCCAACACGGAAACATCGCCAGAATGATTTGCGCGGCTCAGCTGATCGAAACGCTACACCCCGTCTCTTCCCCATTCCTCGCCACGCTCTATGACACTTCCCCGCTCTCGCTCCCCACACCACCCGCAGACCACATCACTGCCACCCCCATTCCACAGACGACGCTCGATCACTTTTCTCCCACCGATAACGCCTGCACACCCGAAAGCGCCAGGATAATTCTGTCCGCCGGACGCGGCGCCATTCCCGCTTTCTCCCTTCTACCACCTCTTTGTGACCGCCTTCATGCCACACTCGGCGCTTCCCGCGTCGTCGTCGATGCCGGTATCATTGACAACGCACACCAAATCGGCCTGACCGGACACACCGTTACTCCTCAGCTCTACGTCGCCCTGGGCATTTCCGGTGCCATCCAACACCTCGCCGGCATGAGAAACGCCTCAAACATCCTCGCCATCAATACCGATAAAAATGCACCCATCTTCGATATCGCCCACTACGGCGTTCTTGGCCGTGTCGAAGATTTCCTGGCCTGCTTCAACGGATGAGATTTCGGCGCTCCCTATGCGCTTACGCGCATACAGTCGCGTGCCCTGTCTTTGCGCACTTCGTGCGCAATACGACAGCGTAAAAAGACGCTCCCTATGCGCTTACGCGCATACAGTCGCGTGCACTGTCTTTGCGCACTTCGTGCGCAATACGACAGTGTCTACCCATAAATGACATTATTCCATTCCAAAATTGGATTCTACGACCATCAAAATTATCCACTATAATATCTTTCAAACGCCATAAATCACATTTGCACCATCAAATCATGCTCCATGACAGCTTGTTCCCAAGCTATTACAAAATTAAATAACGCCATACACTAAAACTTTATTTAATTTGCCAATACACACATTTTACAATTATATAATAATTATTACAATAATAATTCTGCAACACAGAATATGCACGTCTCCTGCCCAAATCTAACAAGCAAGACTTTGTGCCAGCATGACACAATGTCCAAATTCCCCCACGCGATTAAGTGAACAAAGCCAGTAACCGCTAAATAATTCAATTATAGGAATTTTTATCATTATTATGCGTGCAAAAAAATACAAAAGGGAGTAAACTACAAAGAGGTGTCGGTGTTTGTGCCGACCATTTCTCTTACGAAGGAGTTACGTATGTTTGAAAAATTAGTTTTAGGACTTGGGCAGCAGGTAGCAGATGCTGTCGCCACCAGCGGCGACAACGTCGTTGAAGCAACGACAGATGCCCAAAAAACAATTGCCAGTTGGACACAAATCAGCGATAGCCCCATCATTAACAGTATTATGGGCTACGCCGTAAGCGTTCTCGGCGCACTCATCCTCTTCATCGTCGGCCTTATGATCGCAAAAGGCCTCAAAAACGTCGCCGTCAAAGCCTCCAAAAAAGGCCTCCGCGATGACGGTACATCCCCGCTTCCCAAATTCATCGGGAATGTCGTCTATTACTTGATCGTCGTCATCGTCGTACTCGCATGCCTTAGCATCTTCGGCATCCAGACGACTTCCTTCGCCGCGATCCTCGCTGCCGCTGGTCTCGCCATCGGCCTCGCTTTCCAGGGCACACTCTCGAATCTCGCCGCCGGCGTCATGCTCATCGTCTTCCACCCCTTCAAACTCGGCGATTACATCAATGGTGCTGGTCAGTCCGGTACTGTCTCCGAAATCGGCCTCTTCACTACGACAATCGTGACTGTCGATAACCGCGTCATCACGGTTCCTAACAGTGCCCTTTCGGGTGCCACCATCGACAACTGCTCGCAACCCTTCCGTCGCGCTGACGTCAATGTCGCCGTCGCTTACTCCGCTGACCTCGATTCAACGCGCGCTGCACTCGAACGCGCCATGAACGTCGAAGGTGCCATCCTCGATGACGGTGAACACAAATCTTTTGTCTACCTCCTCGATGTCACCCCCGGCGGCGTTGCCAATTACCAGGTGCGTACATGGTGTAAAGGTGCCGATTATTGGGCCGTCCGCGAACGCGTCACTGCTCAGGTCAAACGTGAACTCGACCGCAACGGCGTTGCCATCACTTCGACCGGTCTCCGTCGTGCCGACGTCGCCGTTGGTGTCGCTTACGAAGCCGACCTCGATGCCACGCGCAAAGCTCTCGAAGCTGCTTGCAAAGTCGAAGGTGTCCTCGCTGATCCCGCGCCTTCCGTCGTCCTCACAGACCTCGGCGATTCCTCTGTCAACTACAGCCTCCGTTGCTGGTGCAAAGGCACCGATTACTGGGCTGTCATGGAACGCGTCACCATCCAGGCAAAACGCGAACTCGACAAAGCCAACATCGAAATTCCGTTCCCGCAAGTTACCATCAGCAACAAGCAGGCCTAATTTCTCTCTTTGTCTACCTTTCAAAGGCTGCCCGAAAGGGCAGCCTTTTTTATGTCCATCACGCAATCTCCTCGCTCTAAACAGAACGCTTTAGAACGTGTCATTTGCATTTATGATTACTTCTATTGCTGTAGACATAGATAAAAAAACGATTGTATCCGACAAGGGGGCATGCCCCCTTGCCATAAAAGCAGCTTTTTCTCTAGTGTCATTAAATATGTCCACAAACAATAATTTGATGAAGTCATATAGAATATCACTGTAACTGTTATTGATGAACAGCAAAATATAAATTCTTAAAAACCAAAATAGATGAAAATGATTGTAGCGGTAATTCTACTTTTTTACTCTCATTCACTCGACTTTCGTTGATTATTCTCCTGCATGCGTATAATTATATAACTTCCCCCAAAACGCTCACAACAATAAAATTTATTATAAAATACAGATCAACTTGGAGTTCGCATTACTAAATAATAATCATATCCACCATTGTCCCAGGCATAGCCTTGCAACACAGGCATATCCATTTGGTGCAGATATATATCCATAACCAGCTCGGAACAACAGGCGATATTTACGCTTCAGATTATGAGGCAGAGGGTTCAACAATCGAGAGATACCCCAAGGGCGCAGACGCTGTAATGGGTCTTAAGCAGGGTAAGCTCGACTG
>JAFOHE010000264.1 GCA_017421975.1 Pseudomonadota bacterium | reverse complement strand
TTCAATGCGTGAAATTTTGAATTGGATACGTATTAATTTGTTCTCAAACGAAATTCTCAATGATTATCTCGTACCTAAGATGACGGAACCCATTGTGAATCCTCAGCTTGCGCTGTTCTGAAAAGTTGCGGGACAGCAGTGATTACGGGTCTTTGTCTTCCCGACCGTCATTATATGGTCGATATCAGCGAGCGCGTAGCGCAGATCAAACGGATGGTTGACGACAGCGCGTATTTTTGAATCAACCGGGGGCGTCAATACGGCAAGACGACGACGCTGAATGTGCTCAAAACCGCACTTGCGAGCGACTACGAGGTTTACTCCATCAGCTTTGAAGCGCTGGATAGTGCGTCTTATGAAACGGATCGGCATCTGGCATACGCCATCATCCAGCAGTTTATGATGGCATCGATAAAAAAAGGCAATTCTGTTTCCAAAGCTGTACAAGACATTGTAAGTGGGGCATTTACTCAAAACCAATCTACTTTACAGATCAACCTGATGCATTTTTCCATGCTTATCACACAAATGTGTCAGGCATCCTCTAAACCACTTGTTTTAGCGATCGACGAAGTGGATCAGGCGAGCAATTATGAGTCCTTTATACGGTTGTTGGGATTGCTGCGGGCAAAGTATCTGGAACGCGAGGATGTTCCCACTTTCCAATCCGTTATACTCGCCGGTGTGTATGATATCAAAACCCTCAAGCTCAAGATGCGACTAGAGTCTGACCATCAGTATAACAGCCCGTGGAATATTGCGACGAATTTCGATGTCGATATGTCGTTTAATGTCGCCGATGTCGAGGGCATGCTGCGCGAATATGAGAACGATCATCACACGGGCATGGCTATCCATGAACTGTCGCAGTGGATTATTGATTATACTTCGGGATATCCTTTTTTGGTGTCCAAGCTGTGCAAAACCATCGATGAAAAGAATTTGGGATGGAACTATGCGGGCATCCTGGAAGCGGTCAAACAATTACTCGTGGAGCGAAATACACTGTTTGACGATATGAACAAAAAACTTTCAGATTTTCCCGAACTGCGAAACATGCTGAAAGATATTTTATACAATGGCGAATTCTATCGATATAATGCAGATGATAAATCCATAGAACTGGCAAAGATGTTCAACTTCATCACCAATGATCATGGTATGGTGAGAATCTCCAATCGGATATTTGAAACAAGATTATATAATGCTTTTGCTTTTGAAGAAGAGAATAAGAGCCAGATCGTTCAGGAAAGTTATATCGACAAAAATCAGTTTATCGAAAACGGTCAGCTCAATGTCGAAAAGATTATACAACGATTTATCGTGCATTTTCAGGATATTTATGGCGATCGTGATGAAAAATTTGTCGAAAGCGAAGGCCGCAAATTTATATTAAACCGATTATCAACGGCGTCGGGAATTATTATATTGAAGCCCGCACGCGCGATAACCTGCGCACCGACATGATTATCGATTATATGGGGCATCAGTACATCATCGAAATGAAGATATGGCGCGGGGATTCTTACAACAAACGCGGCGAGCAGCAGTTATTGGATTATCTCGATTATTATCATTTGGACAAAGGCTATCTGATGAGTTTTTGTTTTAACAAGAACAAACAGCCTGGCGTCCACACCGTTCACATTGGTGACAGAGAAATCATCGAAGGGATTGTATAAATATCTTTTGGGCGAGGGTTATTTGTGGTGGAGCCGTGCAGACTGCTTTTTTGTGGGTATAGAACAGGGTGAGCAGATTGTATCGATGCTAGCACGACAATGTGCCTGCGTTGCTGTCGGCACGCGTGCGAAGTTGTCGGTACGCGTGCTTGCCTATGCCAGGATGGTCTAATCGCCACAATGGATCTTAAAAGACTGAGTGCCATGCGTAAGATAACACTTCTGTTTGGGTTGGCAGGTTGAGAGGGATCCGATCCAATATCCACTACCTATATCCTGATCATTACATTCATAGTGGAGTACATGGAATACATTACTATTATTGTATTGATAACACTCTTTCTCATTGCCATTGATGATTTTTGTGTGACGAGGCAATGTTAGACCATAATCAACATTGCATAGATATTGGCAAATATGATCGGAATGATCTGTCTTATTTATGTAGTCCCACGAAATGACGTAGCCTGAAGAAACATCTTCTTTCCCATCCTTATTTTTAGAAAGGCTTCGCCCCCACCCCCAATCAGTGGTATAAGTCTTATTTCCAACGCTCCAACTCCAAGTTTCGTGACCTTCCTGAAGACAAAGTGCTACGGTATCATTATTTATCAATCCACAGTTGGTGTAATCATTTGTACATTCTTTACAACTTTTTAAACCATAATCATCGAGTTTGATTTCTCATCCATTGCTCCAATCATTGTCGCAATTGGCATAGCCTTCCGTACATGTCTCACATGCGCTCATGTTGAGTGCAAAGAGATTGACTTCACAACCATCTTCATTATTCTCATTGCAATCTATAAAACCGGGTAAACATTGAATGGCGCATGCGTCTTTTGAAGTATCATCTTGGCTTGGCTGACAAACGGGTTGAGTATATGGTCCGCCTGTTTCACAAACTTTACCGCACTCACCGCAATTGAGAATATCTGTTTTTAAGTTAGCACAATAAGGATTTAGATAGTCAGTACAGAGTGTCATATCTGTTCCACATGTATTTTGACAAGAATACGTGTTATCATTGTTAGTACAGAGTTCATTGCTGCTCAAACAGTCTTTTGGCTTTTCACCATCTTCATTAAGGCCACAGGTTGTGTTGGTGTAGAGCATACAATCGGAATAAACTTTATCGTTTATACCCTCGATTTTTATGGAAGAATTTTCATGTATTTCAAAGTAGTTAGTTTTGCATTTTGTGGTATAACATTGAAAATCGTTTGAACAAACGAGTTTATCAGGTTCACTCCCCGGAATAATTTTGGAACAATCGTTATTAAAAGAGCCGCAGTGCATTGCATCATTTTTTTCGCAACCAGTGTTTGTTCGATTCCAGTGGTGATTGTTAGCACATTTGGCAATATCGCAGGAGCTTTTAATATGGCCTGTCTGGTCTTCTACTTTTTTGCAATAGTAAAGCTCAACGCCGTTCTCTTTGAATTTTGTTTTGCAATTTTCGGATTTATTGGTGTTCAGATCATTTATTGTTTTGGCTCCGCCACAGTGATCGTCATCATCGATCTCACATAAATAATACGTTTCGTTTGTGTCAATATTCTCATCATTTGGGTTTGTGTCAATATCCTCGTCATTTGGGTTTGTGTCAATATCCTCGTCATTTGTGTTTTGCGCAGTTTTAAGCGTAAGATGATAGCCTTCCTGACATTGCGTGGCATTACATTGAGGTTTGTTCAGGATCATTTTACATTTGCCATCGCTCCAACCTGCATTGCTCTGGCTACATGTAATGCCGCCACACGAATTCTCATCATCAATTTCACAAGTGTTTTGAGTGTCTTCAGAGAGGTGATAGCCAATTTCACATTCAATGGGCTTACAAGTCTGATCCTCGCATTTAAAGGTTTGTACATGCATTTCTGTTTTAAGATCCGCGCATTTGATACTCTTTGCTCCGCAATGTTCAATGCTGTCAATTTCGCATTTACCATTAGCAGTAATATGATAGTTCACATCACACGTTTGGGCGACGCATTTATCATCGATGCAATCGCCAGTCACCCACCCATCCATGACTTTGCAATCTTCGGCGGTACGACATTCGATGATGGGTTTACCACAGTACAACTTGTCTGTGTCGTCTTGCCAAGGCAAACGCAAGGTATTTTTGGGACATAGTTTATGCTCAAAACTACCTAAATAATTGATACAACGCAAGTCGGTCATGGGGACACAATCTGCGATGGGACCGTCGCATGTCTGGGCACAGCGTATGATGTTTTGGTTGGTTGCATCTGGATCAGTTTGTTCTTCAAGATTTGCCGACACCTCGATAAATAATAATTCGCCAGATTGATTTTCGTTTGGGCATAATTCAAGGGTGCCGTTGTCGCTTACATATTTATTATATTCCGTTTCTTCCCATCGGCATCCAGTAACGATGGTAATAAAGATGTTATACATAATGCAGTTTTCGAATAATGTTTTCTCATTTCAATCTCCGATTATATGATAATTTTATGAAATGTAAACGAAATTTTTGCGTGTAGTGCAAAATTTTCCTCTTTTTTATAATGTAGCAAATTGTTTCAGTAGTCAAGGAAATTAGTCGCGTATGAGGAAAATTATGCTGTCGATGCGTTACTTTTGAAGTTCATCTGCTATCGACAATCACTGTTATTCTGCGTATATCACGGCATGGGGAAATTGATTTAGGAGGCACTGTATGCATACAAAAAAGGTTCTGTGTTGTTGTTTCGCGTGGATGGCATTGCAAATCGCAGCGTGTTCGGATGAAGCGATCACGTTTTGTGACAAAGGGGATTGTGGGCAGGACGATACATGTCAGGGTGCGGATTGTGATGATCGTCCGATTGATTACGAGCAGTGTTCGCATGCCTGTGCGCTGGATGATAAAAAATGTGATGGCATGATGATTCGCGTTTGTGTGACCGATAAAGAAGGTTGCCGTGGCTGGAGCGCACCGACAGATTGTGGACATAATATGGTTTGTGACGCCGAGCAGAATCAATGTGTTGATGGGTGCATCGATGCGTGTCAGGTCAGCGATATGGCGTGTCGTGGCGCTGAAGTCGTCACGTGTCTTGCGGATGAAGTCGAGGGTGGTTGTACTTATTGGAGTTTGCCAGCAAGTTGTGGTGAGAATATGCACTGCGATGAGGACACGCATACGTGTATCGAGGGATGCGTCGATGAATGTGAAGCTGGAACAGCGCAGTGTGCCGATGAAGAAATCCGTTTTTGTGGTCAGTTTGATGATGATACATGTTTGGAATATGGCCCTTCCGAGGATTGTGGCACGGATTTGATTTGCGATAAAGCGCAAAATGCGTGCATGAGATTGGGGTGTGACGTCGAATGTGCGCTCGGCGAAGTGGCGTGTAATGAAGGCGATTCTTCTGTCATGCGGTGCGAAGCCATCGAAGGTTCCACGTGTCATCATTGGGTGACGCTCAAAGCGTGCGATGCCGGTTCTGCGTGTGGCGAGAGAAATGGGCAATTTGATTGTGTGGTGACGTCACTCAATTGTGAGCCTCAGCAAAAAAAGTGTGATGAAACGGCCAAAGCACTTTTGACGTGTGTTGAAAATGACAGTGGCAATGCTTGGCAATCGACGCCGTGTGCCTCGGATGAGGTTTGTGACGCATCCAGGCTCGATTGTGTCGCGACGTGTACGGATGCCTGTACAGAAGGCACAACTCAGTGTTCGAGTGATCAAAAGGGCGTGCTCGTCTGTCAGCGTGGGGTGAATGGTTGTACGTCATGGGTTTCGGGGGAGACGTGTGGCGTGGCACAAACATGCATTGAACAATCATGTCAATACAATTGTGGTTCTGATTGTGAGCCATTTTCAATTGTCATTTTGCCGGATACGCAAAATTATACAAGATACAGTTCTGTGAAAACGACGACGTATCATAAGCAGATGAATTGGATCGTTAAAAATAAAGATAATAAAGCTATTTTGCCAAATTTGAAATTGGTCGTCCACATGGGTGATATCACCAATGATAATACCGATGTACAGTGGAAAATAGCAAAAGAAGCGCATGACATTTTATATAATAATAAAATACCATTTACAGTGGTGAATGGCAATCACGATTATCGCGTCTCTGGGAAGATTGGTGGTCGAAGTAAGACAAAATTTACGACATATTTTCCCGAATCATATCTCAAAGGCGTTGTCGGTTACGGTGGTATGTATGATAAAGTTAATACTTATAGCAACTTTACAGCAGGCAACCAGGATTACCTCGTGCTTAATCTTGAATATGCGCCCAGGCAGGAAACGATTTGTTGGGCGAATAAGCTTTTACAGAAAAAAGAGAATCAAAATAAGAAAGTCATTATTGCGACGCATGCAAACATATCGCATAAAAAAGCCGGCAATACCAAGCCCTCTTATGGTGGCAAACCCAAGAATCAATACGTTGCGAATGGCGCGAGTGGCAGCGAATTATGGACCGAATTGACTTCGCGTCATTCCAATATCATCATGATTTTAAACGGTCATGTTGGTGACAGTGAACGTCGCGAAGACAAAGGCAATAACGGGAATCTTGTTCAGCAGATTTTGACCGATTACCAGTTTGAGAAACCGTGTTCAGCCAGTCAATTGTCGGGCTGTACGGCATCATGTCAGCATGCCGTTGGTGGTGGAAACGGCTGGCTTCGTGTACTCACTTTCTACCCAAAAGAGAATCGCATCGTGGCAAAAACGATTTCCGTCGTCTCCGGCAATACATCATTTTTCTCGCAGCAGGGGAAAGATCAATTTTTCTGTTCACCGCTTTTTGATACGAGCAACATCGGCGTGACATGTAACGATTGTGGCAATTGGTATCCAAAAGACCCAGCGCATGATGATCATCAATATGAAATCGTTTATGACTTTACATCACCGATGATCAACCAATATCAAGATAAAAACTACCTTGGGTTTGTCCATCGAAATATCAATGCGACGAGTTCCGGGGATCAGATAAAGCCCGTTGTTGCGACAAATGATACGGGAAGACTCGTCTACGTTTGGGAAGATGATTCAAGTGATGCAGATGGTAATATTACAACGACGTCCAATCGTGCCCATGATATTTATGCAAGAATAATGTTGCCTGAATCTTGTGCTGTGAGCGGCAATGCAGAAATTGTAATTAACGAAAAGACGAGTGGGCATCAGTCTGAACCGGATGTTGCCATGGACAAAGATGGCAATTTTGTCGTTGTTTGGACGGATGACAATGATAATAATGGATCGACGCAAATTTATATGCGTGGATTTAATGCTGATGGTACCCAGCGTTTTGCAACAAAAACGGTGAATACGGTCGATACGCGCAACCAGTATCAGCCGAGGATTGCGATGGCGTCAGATGGACAATTTGCGGTTTCCTGGACGGATACAGCATCGAGTTCAGATACACCGCAAATCAATATTAGAGGTTTTACGGCTGATGGCAAACAGGCTTTTGCGCAACGCGCCGTGGCAGATGAAGTTTTGGGAACGCGTGTCAAATCAGATCTTTTTATGGATGAGGGCCATAATATCATCGTCGTTTGGGAAGATGATGAAGATGGGAACGGTTCAACGCAAGTCCGGATGCGTATCCTTGATGCCGCAGGAAATAACAAAACCAATGTAAAAACGGTGAATTCCGTTTCCAAGGGTGATCAGAATATGCCATCTGTGTCGGGAAAACCAGACGGTTCCAAGTTCATCGTCGTTTGGCAAAATGTGGCGACCTCGACGCAATATTCGATTATGGGACGCACATTTGACGCCAGTGGTGCGCAAATTGATGCTGATTTTACGCTTTCTACATCGGATGTTGCCCAAAAAGTCACCGATCCGCACGTCTGTATGAATGCCAGGGGGGAAGCCAAGACCGTTTGGTATAATCCGACACCCAAAGATATTAAAATGCGTGTTTTTGAGAAAGATGGCGTATCTAAGACGGCTGAACAACGCGTCAATTCGCCTGGCAATGAAAAAGCCAACAATGCGATTGCATACGCGACGGCGAAATCGCATCAACCCGATATTGCCTGTACGCCAAATGGAGATTATGCGATGATTACTTTTGCAGATGATAATGATGGCAATTCTGCATTTGAGATTTTTGCAGTGGGCACAAAAATAACAAAAACATCCATATAGAAATATATATATGTCATCGTTTTGTTTATATATTGCCGTGCTATTTCGCTGCGCTCAATACGCACGGCCTTCGGCGCTATCTCGCTATCGCTCAATACGCGCCTCTGCGCCCGGCTATGTGCTCGACTGCTTCGCGGTCTGTGCGCATACGCCGGGCGATAAGCCATGATGTATTTATTGAAATCAAATGATACTATTCATTCTGACAGCGAGTATTGTTGGTAACACAACGCTGTCCTTCACTACACTTTAAAGGAGCATTTTCACCAGTACCGAAATAACGATCATACCGACAGGCGTATGACCATTGCTCGCCATCAATCTCTGTACACTTCCATGAAAAGAACCCATAGCCATCACACGGATACTTATCTGATACTGTTGTATCCGTACAACTCCCCATATATCCACTGCCACCCTCTTCACAGTAAGGTTCATCACTCTCACAAACAGTTACAGATTCAACACCATTATTCTCTCCTTCAGTTTCACATTCATAAGAAACAGCTTTGCCGTTACTTTCTGTACATAACCATCTCGTCTCTTTTCCCTTGCAATTATAAGCGGAACAACGATCACTACTCGTATGGCAGTATGGTGTATCACCCTCACATACAATCGGAGCATCTTCTCCTACAGTTTCATAGCCGCCAAAACTACAATAGTAAGACCACACTTTACCATCACTTTCTGTACACTGATAACCAAACTCGTTACATGGAAAATCTTGAGACACTTTTAATGAGGTACAGCCATTTTCAGATTTATCATGTCCAGAAAAACTATCAATTTCAATACAGTATGGTGTATCTCCTTGACAACGGGCCGGTGGATAGTCTGTCGTACTATATCTTCCGTTGTCTCGGCACATATACGTCCACTTTTCACCATTGATTTCTACGCATTTCCAAACACCATTGTCATCTTCACCGCATGGATACTCTTCAGAAATTGTTTCATCAGTACATACTGATTCCACTTCGTGTTCACCAAAATAATAAGTATCATATGTTTTACAAAAACGTTTTTCGTTTATACATGCAGTATATTTAACCACATTACCATCCTTGCATTTGTATGCTGCAGAATCACTTTCCCCATCATAACAATAAGCTCCGTCAGCTTTTCCAGTACAGTTGATCTTGGTCGGATCATAATCGACACAAAATGCATTTGGATCGCAGAATGGTTTATCTTCGTTACAAATACGCCCATATGAAATCTTGTTATTATAACAATTATAATACGCAGCTTTCCCTTTAATATGGGTACAATGCAATCCATCTTGCTGACCATCACATGAAAAATGATCATCCGCATCACGTTGAGCATCTTCTAATGTGTAACAACTCTTATCGTCTATACAGGAATCCATACATTCTTCTTCTCTGTCAATAATATAGTATTTATTATCAGATAAATTTAATAAACAGAGATGTCTAGTAAGATAACCGTCTTTACATTCTGTAGAAATTTCTGTATTTGAATCACAGGTAATATATTGATTTGCTGAAGCGCAGTGTGGTTCTTCACCCTCAAATTGAAAACATGTGTTACCAGAACACGTATGATGTGAAAAAGAGTTATACCTCTGATCACATTCATAATAGCCAGATCCATAGCATTTATTATCCCAATTCACGCCAATACATTCATGAGCCATTACTGGCGTTACCTTATGATCAGAACCCTCACTATTCCCTTTGTTTTCTTTCGAAGACTCTCCACAACTAATGCAGAAAACCATTACTGCAAATGCAGTAAAAATGACAAACTGTCTACTCATGTTGCTTCTCCTTATCAGTGTGTGCCACTGCTGTCCCACAAAATGTGGCTTTATAGTTGGTTCGGAACCGATTTCTCGCTAAAAGGACATTTACGACAACCGCCTTTTGTAAGGTGTTCCGAATTGTGGCGCAGTGTAACATAGTTTTTTACACATTGACAAAAATTCTTCCGAGACATGAAATTGACCGTTTAGACCGAAAATACGGGCAGGGAGACAAATGACGCAAGACGATCCGATATGTCCAGTTCATTGTGATGCTCATGGCTCAGATACTTGGTTTGAAGAGCCTTCGTGAGATTGATCAGGCTCAGAAGAGCAAGCAAAAAAGGCTTTATCATCTCGGCGTCAAGTCCCCCATCAGTCGTTACGCCCTCTCTCGTATGAATGATGAACGGAGTGCAGATTTTTTTAAGGATGTTTTTCAGCAGATGTTGCAGTCATGCAGGGCACTCGCGCCAGGCTCACAATTCAAACTGCCCGGGGTAAACAGCCTAATTCTGATGGATGCGACAACCATTCAGCTGTGCCTTGACGGTCTTCCCGTGGGCAACTTACACGCAGAGCAAAGGCGCTATCAAGCTTCATTTTGGCCTCAATGACGATGGCTATCTGCCGGAATTCATGGTTGCCACCACGGGCAAAGTACATGAAATCAATGTGGCTAAAAGCCTCGATTACCAGCCAGGAAGCATGATTTGCATGGATCGTGGCTACACGGATTACGACTGGTGGGAAGAACTCATGCGGAAAGGCATCTATTTCGTGACACGCCTCAAATCCAATGCCGTCTATGACGAAATTAGACGGAGAGCGGGAAGACGATCAAAAAACATTGTGGACGATGAAACAATCAAGCTGAACGGGAGTCAAACACCTTTTCGGCTGATTCATTATATATCTCCAGAAGACCAACATGAATATCATTTCATAACAAATGCAATGCATTTATCTGCACAAACTATAGCGGATG
>JAFOHE010000263.1 GCA_017421975.1 Pseudomonadota bacterium | reverse complement strand
TCCGGTGTTGTCGTTGTTTCCGGTGTTGTCGTTGTTTCCGGTGTTGTCGTTGTTTCCGGTGTTGTCGTTGTTTCCGGTGTTGTCGTTGTTTCCGGTGTTGTCGTTGTTTCCGGTGTTGTCGTTGTTTCCGGTGTTGTCGCTTCCGGAGTCGGAACCGTTTGTGTTGTCATCACTGCTGTCATCGCCACACGCGGGAACGAGAAGCAGCAGGGAAGCCAGTGCGAGCCAAAGTGTCCATTTTTTCATAATAAGTATCCTTCAGGGCGTTGTTTGAAATGGCAAAACGTTTTGTGGCCAAATTATGGGGGAATATTGGAGCTGTGTATGGGGTGTTGCGGGGCGGGAGCCCCGCTGAGGGGGTAGCGGCGTATGCCCACAGCAGTGGGCATAGTTGCGTAGGGGGAGACTTCCCCCAACAGAACCATGAAACGTCAGCGAACAGGTAAAAAAAAGAAAGAGATAAGAAGTTATCTCTTTCTTTCAATATATCACGCTTTGATATCGAAGTATGTCGGTGAATTAAATCGATGTAATGTGTTACAAAGCGGTAGATGTAGGTGTAAATTTAAGATTCCTGATAATTGCCGTCTTCGTCGATTTGATCGAGCGGCCTAAAGACGTCCTGGTTGTCACGTCCCAAGCGAGTTCCGACAGCAGAATCGAGCAGCGGAATGATGTCTTCCGAGTAATTGCAGACGAGGTTGAGGGAAACGATACCGAAATTATTCATACCATCATTAGATTCGATATAATCGGGTGTTTCATCGCCGGCAAAGAAGCGCCAACCGGAATCTGTCGGTGAGGAGGGTTCGTCGCGGATCATGACGCTGACGCGGTAACCGTCGCAGAGGATGCGGTCGCTACAGACGCAGGTCAGTTGGAGCTCATCGGAATCGAGGAGCTCACGAATCTGATCAGGTGCAATGGCGAGTTGTTTTTGGATGACATAGAACCAGCTTGTCAGTTTCCAAATTTCGTCATCGAGGAGGCGTTTGATGATATCGAGGTTGATCTGGAGAAAATCCTTAAGGCCGTCGTCCTCAGTTCGGCCTGTGGAAGCGAACATATAGTAGACGCTACCGCAGGCGAGGCTGACGGCGTATTCGGCCCAGTTATTGAAGTTTGTGAAGGCGAGTTCGATTTCAGCATTGAGGCAGTCGATGCAGAACTGATCTGAAATGAGACCACACGCGCATGCTGCACGGACGAGCATGGCACGTTCACCAATATCCCACGCAAGGAAGCCCTGAATACCGACGAGATCGCGGAACGTTTCAGCAAAGTCGCGTGAATTCTCGTAATAGACACGTGATTCTTCATCAAGTTCGTTGACATCGAAGTTGGGCGTACCATCCCAATCGGCGAGAAAGTCCTGATATTCATTATGGATGTGGAAGAACTCGTGCGCCTGAACGCCGAGGTCTTCGGCAGATTTGATACCAAAGACGTCATCAAGGTAAGCGCGGAGTTCGTCGGCGTCTTCCTGTGTTGGACAATGATAGATAGCATTGAAGCCCATGTGTGTCGGGACGCCTGGAAGACGTCTCATGGATTGGAGACCTGTGATCAGGGCCGCGAAAGTGTCTGGATCAAGCCGTTCACGGTCGGCATCTTCGAGAGCCAGGAGTTTTTGATCAAGATCAAGTTTAAAGGATTGAATGGTTTGGAAGATGGCTTCCATTTGCGGGGTAAGTTGCATCGCAGCCTCCATTAAAAATATGTTTCAGAGGAGAAGTTTATCCATCCGAATCGAAGAATATCATAATCAAATATGATTCAAAATATCAAAGAGTTGCTTTGCAGTATCAGCGATTGACGGTACAGCGTCAACAGCTTGTTTTTGTAATTGTTTGAAAGCGTCTTTTTGGACGTAGAGGTCAAGGGCATCCATGGCAGCGTTGAAGAAATCATCCGAATCGTAATTTGCGAAAGCAAAAGCGTTGTCTGTTTCGGCCAGAGTTTTGAGGTCGTTGACATTATGAAGGGTTGATTTCGTTGCTCCCTGAAGCCGAACGACTGGAATACAAGCAACATTCTGGGCCTTGAGTGCAAGGGTATCAAGCGTATCTATGGCAGAGGGGAAGAGAAGAATGTCAGATGCTTCGAGAATGGCTTTCACATCCTCGCATTTTGGATGTTTGCTGATGTAGCAGACAGCCCCTTTGAATTCCTGTGTCCAGGATTCCACGGCTTCCATATACTTGGGATTGCCGTCACCGCAGATGACGAGATTAATTTTTCGATCCATGAGGTCGTCAAGAATGTCATTGACGAGATCTATGCCGCTTTTGTCATTGAGCATACCGATGAAGGCGACAAGAGGACGTTTGGGATCGTTACTCAGATGATGGGCTTTGACAAAGTCGGATTTAAGTGCCGCTTTGTC
>JAFOHE010000262.1 GCA_017421975.1 Pseudomonadota bacterium | reverse complement strand
TCTCGGATCTCACCGACAACCACAACGTCGGGGTCAAAACGAAGAGCCGCTACAACGAGGTTTTCCTGTGTGATGTTGTAGGCATCGTTCTCAGAGGGCAATCATCTCATCAAGCTTCGCCATATATTGCAGTTGTTGGTTCTGGTTATCGTTCATCGTGGCAACCTGCATAAAAAAACCTTGATTCTCTATCATTTCATTGATGGCATCAAGAAGGATGGGATAGGCCTGATCCGGAGAAGCAAACGTCTGGACGATATCCGCCCCCCCTGGACATCTTGCTGACCAAGATAAAGAATAAGGAACATACTTTAAGAACTCTCCAACGACAAACTTCCATGTTTCGTCCGGTTTACCTTCTATTGGGCTCTGACGCTGACTGTCCTCTTTATTCACGCGGACAGAGGGCAAAGGCAGCCTCAATCCCGATATGCCAGACGACGTTTTTTTTGTCTCGACCGTCCGTTCCTTCTGGTCTTGCAAAATATGAAGGGGATCATCTTTTTGCGAAGCATCCGCTTGGATATTCAAAACATGCAAAGCGGCAGACTTTTTGTTCCCTGCCACGCCGCCGGCAAGAGCTGTCCGAACATCCATGTACTGTTTTCGTGCCCCGCATTGTGCGAGCAATGACATGAGCGTTTCCGCAAAAAGCGGAGATGAAAAAGCATATTTAAGAATCCAGTCTGCATGTTCCACTTCAACAAGCCAGGCTTCCGGATCCGCCGAGTATGCCTTCTGAAAAAAATACGCTGCCTCAGCATCCGCACCATCGACACGCGTCGCATCTTTCGTCAGTCGAAGCGCCGTTCTCAAACGTGAAGAACCATTTTTTGAAAGCTTAAGCAACCCATGTCCAAGCGCCAGTGCATCCTTCCAATCCCCCAATTCCTCAAGATTCAAAAGACAATGATCGAGAACGGCCATATTGTCAGGCATGGCAAGGCCCAATCCACGAATGAGGACGACGGCCTCCTCGCGCACACACGCACTCACTGCAAAAGCCGCTGCCGCCATCTCCATCCCGCGGCCAATATCCCCCCACAACAAAAAAGTCAGACGCGCAAGCCGTATCATCGTCCTCGCGCGTTCATCCACATCCACAGCATCCGTTTCAGCCAAATGTGCCTTCTGCGCATCCATGACTGTCCGCGAGACCTCCATCGCCGCACAGAGCGCACGAATGGCATCCGCAGCCGCCTCACATAACGGATCTTCGCGATAAAGTTGATGCAAAGCTACTAAACATGCCACCTCTAGTGACTCATCGAGGTGAATAACTTCGACATAAGCCTGAACTGCCTCGCGATGCGCCGCCGCATGAAACCTCAGATAATGGCCAAATTCGAGCGTCCTCACGGCACGCTCCGCATCGTCCTTCGCCCAGTCAATACGCATGCGATACGCATATCCCAAAAGCCCGACGTTGCGAACATCCATGGCAGTCTGCTTAAACATCTCCCACAAAACAACATCGTCCGGAGAAGCTTTGACAGCCGAAAATAACTCCGTCGGACATAGTCCAGGCATACCCGCTAACAATGCCATCGCTTCTGCAGCAAACAAACCGATCATCGCTGTTTCGGAAGGCGCAGCATGAACGGATATCGCCTCTGCAAGGTCCACGCATTTATTCCAGTCGCCACGCGCTTTGGCATCCAAAAAATCCCTTCTTATTTCCAGATCCAGCATCTCAAAATACCCCTACCCCGATCGCATGCAAACATCCTCAAATCATTATGCCATACGCTTGCCACAGCTTTACATCACCAATCATCCATATTTTTCATCTACCCCAAATCAAAACAATTGCCACGCTTTTTCTTCCACAAAACGACATCAATCACTGAACATCCATATCTTTATTAGAAAGGGGGATGGCTCCCCCTACGCGTCTATTTCCATGGGGTTGGAGAAGTGCGCTTCGCTGCCCACCAACCCCATGGAAATACGCCGCTACCCCTATTGCGGGGGACACCCCCGCAACGCCCCCATACGGCTTATCATCCGGATCACATGCCCATAGCACGCATGAAATACCAGGCTCGTGCAAAGACACGACTCACCATGGCATATTTTACCACATCGTTATCGCAAAAAGCACATCATGTCCCGTCATGGCTCGTTTTTGCTTCATTGAGTGCACCATTAGCCATTTTTAAACTCCATGAGAGCTTTAGCCCAACATAACATCAAGATTCCCCAATCATCGCGCAATGCCGTCATGCTTTTTGAAGTAAACGCACAAAGCCGTTCATGCAACAATTGGTTATCTCAAAACATGAACATTTTTATTCTAAAAACTTGATCTGACATAAAAACTCAACTAAACATAATCACACAACATGAACACAAACACATGTTCAACATTTTTTCGCACACATTCAGGCCATCTTTTCATCGATCATTTGAAGCATCTTGGAGCAAAGAAAATGGAAAACATCAGCAGGCAAACGTCATATCAAAATAACCTGAACAAAAGCCGTGACAATCTCTATGACCGCACGTACGACATCATGTCATCCAGTCTTCTTCTCGGCATGCATCGACGTTTTTTTGAACGTTATGAGAACCAAAGTTTCATCATACATTTCAGGACGATAGACAGACTTTTGACGGTCCAGGTATCCGTGTTTAAAGATCAGATTCAAGTCCACACGCGCTTTGGTATGCCTTTATCCCTAAGCCGCTATTATGGCTTATCGCTCTCTCATGCGCCAGAGAGCCATACGCTGACACATCTTTCACGCAGCCGAGAAGACCGAATCACCGTTTCCTCGCGCATCCAAATCCATCGCGTATCCCTTCCCCTCCTTCTTCGTCTCAAAGCCATACCGACGGTCTATTTTAGCATCATCGAAAAAAGGATCATGCATCAGCTCGAACGCCTTTCGAATGAAGAAATCTGTCTTTCGGAAGAAATCAAACGCGACCTGACGGACGAAGGCGCCCGCGCCTTATTATGTTTTCTTGTATAACGGCAAAAGCGGCAGCTGCTTCTCACCAGTCAAACGGAAAGGAGATGGCTTGGTGAAACTTGTACAGGCGCGGCAGCTGCTTCTCACCAGTCAAATGGAAAGGCACCTTGCCCTATTTTCATGCTTTTTTGATGAAAAGATAACTTTTTTAATTTTTTGTTTGACAGAACCGCAAACTGAGGTTATAAGCCTCGCCGTTCCTTGCTAATCGAAAGCTGATTAGCAAGGTGGACGTGGGACATTAGCTCAGTTGGTAGAGCAGCAGACTTTTAATCTGTTGGTCGACAGTTCGACTCTGTCATGTCTCAATTGCGTCCTTGTCGTCTAGAGGCCTAGGACATCGGCCTTTCACGCCGACGACACGAGTTCGAATCTCGTCGAGGACGCTTATCGCTTACAAACCTGAGGACTTTATGTCCTTGTCGTCTAGAGGCCTAGGACATCGGCCTTTCACGCCGACGACACGAGTTCGAATCTCGTCGAGGACGCTCGTT
>JAFOHE010000261.1 GCA_017421975.1 Pseudomonadota bacterium | reverse complement strand
GATATGTTCCTTCGGAACCAATCCGAAAGCCAAAGGAAGGATGTCTCCGCATGGGATTCATCCGCACACCAGATGGCATACGCATCGACCTCACGCCTCTCTTTATCGGCCTTGAACAAGCAATTGAACAGATGATTCAATCAGAGCATATCAGTGCTGAAATGGCATTACAGGATACAGTTCTTCTGTCTCAACAAAGTATGGCACCCGAACAATGGAGATTTTATCAGAACCCCGATCAGGGGTTTGCCATCAAATTTCCTAAACCACCCACGGAACAACAAATCGAACCGAACGCTGTATTCTCTGTTCTGGATCACAGATATGGCCAATTTGGCGTCGTCGTGGACCACTGCAAACACGATTGTCCCACTGGTGATGACATACGCCAAAAGCGTTATCTGAGCCAAAACATCAAGGCGCTTCAGGGAAAGTCACCTGACTGTCGCCATAGCACTATCGGTGATCACTTCGTCGTCTATTGTAAATTCGACATTCCCGATCAGCATGCCACGATGTTGCAAGCAACTGTCTTTTTAAGCGATCGCGTTTTCAGGGTCTTTAATCAGGCACCTTCACAACGCTTTGATCTCGACACAGCTCAATACTTTTTAAATTCGTTCCGTTTTTTGAATCATGCTGAATAATTGAATTATTTATTCTTAATTTTCAACAACATGCATATAACTTTCAATTTTATGCAAAAGATTCCATCCAAAGCCTGTGCGTATGCCGTTGTCGTCGTAGCACGACGGCAGCGGCATAGCACAAGGCAAAGCGGTGTATTTTGTGTTGCCAGATGCCGCTTAGCGTGCATTTGGCAACACAAAACAGCCGCGACAGCGAGCCGTATGCGCGACAGCGCACAGGCGAAGCCCATAAAATAAAAAACGCCGATGGCTCAGTATTGCTGTAGCATTGCCACAGCCATCATGTGATAGGTAAAAGGCAAAGTGTCACATAAAAAAAGTTTCTGGAGCTGATACCCCGTTTCGATGAAGTCCTGACACTCCCTAGCCATCGCATAAGCGGAAGGCGCAACGATGAGGATTGTATGCGCCCCAAAACGTTTACACCATGCGACAACATCTCGTCCATAGGGCAAGCGATTACTGTGCATCAAAACCAAATCCGCCCGCGCACCACGATAATAATTCTTGTCGAGATAATGCAATGCTGTCGATGTCTGAAACGTCTTATTCTGCCATGCCAAAGTGTATGCATTGTGCTGTGCAGACTGGATGGCCGGCCAGGATGCATCGATACCATGATACTGCACATCCAGATCATCAAAAATATCCGAATGTGTGCCACAACCACATCCTAATTCCAAAACACGATTGACAGCAGGCATGGGCATTTCAAGACACGATTTGAGAATTTCACGAATACGCGAAGCATTGTCAGGGTTGACAGGCGTCCATGCGCCTTTCATGGCTTCGAGACAGGCCTGGTGGCCGTTTCGGGCATACGTGTACCAAATACTTTTGCCAAAACTTTCCGAGGGCGGATAGACGTGCGAACCACGCGCCGGTATAGGTTGTAGAATGACGCAATGTTTTTCATCAGCACAGAACCCACTTTCAGCGATCATTTGAGCCAAACGCCGTCCAGAATCGACGCAATCAGGCGCGGCATAAATCGTCAGTCTAGCGTGATCTTCAAAAGCCTCAATATCATATTCAAAAAGCGAAGCATTCGCGTAAGGGAGTATAATTTTTTCGAGATGCTTCATGCAGTCATTCAGACATTCGGCATGAAGGCAACAATCGTGAAGCGGTATCTCGCTTTCGACGCGTTCAGCCGAAAAATCCGGATACAAATCCAACATAAGCCGCGCATCCATACGCACAGGCATTACGAATGTGCCCCTTGAAAACCGAGCACGTGCTCGATGACGATAAGCCAATGTCCGGACAGCCGCATAAGCCTCAGTACAAGCTGCATCGAGCACAAAGCGTCTGATTAAACGGAGCCAATGGGCTTCCTTTAGCTTTTGTTGCGCCGCTGCAGTAAGCCGACAGTATTGGCACGCTGCACAATCGCGCCAATGATCGCAAAAAGGCGGCGTTGCATCTGAAGAAGCATCAAGAATCTGATCGAGATACGCCAAGCGGTGACGTGGCATAGAAACATTGAAGGCCGTAATACGTTCCCCCGTCAGGGCATTTGAAACACGATAAATCGCACCATCCGGTGTTTTGGCATAGCCTTCACCACGATAACTCACACGGTCAACGCATAGTTCAAAGCATTTTGGTGTCGTCTTCGCTTGTCCATTCATCATCATTCAACTTCAAAACTACAGGATCGAAAGAACGACCGCAACACAACCTACGACGAGACAATACGGGGCAAAGCGATAAAACTTTGCTTTTTTGAGTAACGTCTCCAGAAAGACCAGACAACCGTATCCAACAGCGGCAGCCACGATGGCACTCACAAAATAAAGTGGCAATCGACCATGGTCAAACGTCTGAAAATCGGGAAGATGCAAGATAAAACCACCCAAAATAACAGGAATGGACAGAAGAAAGCTAAACTTGGCACAATCCGTTGAACGCACACCAAGAAGTAGCGCAGCTGTAATCGTGGAACCAGAACGCGAAATACCTGGCAATACAGCCAACCCTTGCACCAAACCGATAATCAGTGCCACTTTGAGGTTCATATCCCCGTGACACTGTGAAAACATGCCTTTTTTGCGTGACAACCACAGAATGCCGGCATTCAAAATGAGCAAACTGCCTACGATCCAAACTTTTCGTAATTCCGATTCGACGAGGTGATTCAGCGCAAGTCCGATGCACCCCGTAATCACAGTTGCTGCAAGAAGATAACCGATCATCAAAAGATTCGGCCCTGGTTTCGTTTTCTTTCGTAGGATGCGCCGGAGTTCAAGCACTCCACCGGATGCGAGTTTGCAAATATCTTTCCAATAAAAAATGCATACGCTCACAAGCGTGGCCACATGAAGTACAAGGTCAAACGTCAGTCCGGAATCAAATGGAAACAGTGCATTAATAAGGACAAGATGACCTGAACTTGATACGGGCAAAAACTCCGTCAATCCCTGAACAACAGCAAGAATAATATACGAAAGCCAGTCAATCATTTTTTAGAACTCATTTCACATCCGAAAACGAATAGATTCACGCAGTGTTGCAGATGAATCTTACAAAACGTTTATAACTTACCACAACATTTGCGCATGCAACAGAACTGGCCCTTTGGATACGAAACGCAAGCCCTAGGGGATGCGTTTTCAGCCATAAAGCCCTTTGAGCCAGCGTATCAGCTTAATCCATATCGGCGTATATCCAGGCAGACAAAGCTTTGGATTCCTGTTCCCATTTTTTATCATCCAGACGAATCGAAAGAAATCGCTCAAACAATCCGCGGACAAGGGAATCAATTTCTTCGATCAAATACTGGCGTTCATAGAGCTTTTCATCTTCTTCTTTCGTCATAAGCGCAGGAATTTTGAGACTTGAGAGCGCAAGTGTTTGTGCAGTCAAAACAAAAATCCACTCTTTTTCATCGCGTTCCACGCGAATTTTAACAGAGCGAACAAGTTTTCCCTGTCTGAGAGCCTCATGCGCTTCACGGCTAGAGGCCGGTGCCCCTCCCGAGAGCGTTGCACGCTCGGCTTCAGCAAGCTTCACTTCAAGCGTCATCGCATTGTCAAAAACAAGCGTCATCAACGAACCATCCGACAAACGGAAAATGGATTCATCAATATCGGAATGATACCAAAGCCAGACGAGGAATAATTCTCCGAAATGACGCGTTCTCTCTATCTTTTCAAACAAATCCATTGTTTCACCTTATGGGTTACAGTTCATCCTAAAGTCCCGGCTTGGGATGCCATGGATCACTTTCGACCATTTTATCGAGAAGTTTTTCGTTCAGTCCGAGATCTTTCGCCATCATGTACGGCGAATCCGGCACGAGCGTCATTTCAAACGTGTCCTCGAAAAACTCGACAAATTCTTCACACATTTTTTTAGAAGTTGACCAGAAGCGCAACTTTCGCTCCGTGATATTCCAGCACATATCGATGACTTTCATCGTCGGCAGAATGTGTTGTTTGATGTCTGTCATGACTTCGAGTTTGATCTCATTTTTTTGCCGCTTAGATAATTTTCGTTCTGGATCGGGATAGCGCTCCGCCACGACCTGATTCATTTTGGCTTTGAGCCAGGCTGTTGGAATTGACCATTTGTCAATGCGTAATCCCGCAACAATAAACTGATTAAAGAACACCTTATCCCGCGTCATTTTTGTGGCCATGGGATCCTGAACCGGCACCCACCCCATCGAACGTTCGTCATCGCCGACAGGGCTTAATGGCTGAAAAAAGCGATGCTGAAGCCGTTCGAGATAGTCTTCCTGAAACTGATTGGGCGGTTCCCCCTGGACATAATACGTTTTGAAGCTGAGGCTCCCTTCAAAAGCACCCATTTTGTTCACTCCATGATGTGTATTGAATAATGTGTATTGATGGCATAACGCGCACCAAACAGGCATAGCAGTTTACACCAAATGTCCAAATCATTAAAGCAAGACCTTTATCCTCATCAAAAAAAGGGAACAAAAAAAAACCACGGCAAATGCCGTGGCTTTTATCGGAACACCAAACGTTACTGAAGAAGTTTGCTGAGAGTAAAATCCATATCGCAATAAACAACTGCAATCATGTAGGCGATGACGAGAAGGACGAGAATAATGACGACGGCTTTGCCAGCACCACCTGATTTGGCAGGGACATTGTCTTTGTCGGACGAAACAAGTTCTGTCGATTCTTTTTTCTCTTCTTTCTTTTCTTCGGCCTTGGCTTCTTCTTTCTTTTCTTCAACCTTGGCTTCTTCTTTCTTTTCTTCGGCCTTGGCTTCTTCTTTCTTTTCTTCGGTCTTGGCTTCTTCTTTCTTTTCTTCGACCTTGACTTCTTCCTTTGCAGGCGCAGGTTTTTCTTTGACATTTTCCATGTCGGTCGCGACGATTTCACTCGACACAGAGACTGGCCATGTTTCAAACTGTGTCAAAGAAACGATTTCGAGCCCATCGCAATCAGGCAGGAAGAGAGGTATCACGTATTCGCGCGTACCTTCGGTATTGGTCACTTTGCCGAACGTGAATTTTTCGCGGATACCAGGCAGACGTTTGTCGAAACGAACGTGTTCAGGGAGATCCTCAAGTGAACCCAAAACTTTGTATTCAGGATGATAATAAGTAAGGAGATGTGTAATCTTTTCGATGTGCGCTTCATCCACCTTGCATCCATTCTCTTTGAGGAACTTTGCGAGATCTTCGATATTGTTCAGGAAATAGACCTTATTGGCTGAATCCTGATACGAAACACACATTTCGGGTTTTTTCTTGAGTTTGACCGTAAAGACAGTACACGGTCCTTCAACAGCACGTTTGACGATGTCTTTTTCCTCGACCTTATACTCATCGCGTTTAAGGCGAGCGAAAATGACAGAACGCATTTTAGCAGTTTCGCTGTCGACTTCTTCGGCCGCTGCATTGTCGCTCGGCTCTTCGACCGCAGCCTCATGCACTTCTTCTTCGACGGGTGATGCCACGGATGCGGCCGCCGGAGACGAGGCACTATCTAATGCGGCATAAGCCTTTTCGGCTGTTTTTTCAGCACGGCTGCAGAGACGTTCCAATTCACGCAACATCTCTTTTTCTTTTTCGCCGTCTTTGATCTTCGAAATACCTGCGAGGAATCCAGGAACAAAGTTCGCATACGATTCGTTGTCTTCGCTATCCCAGTCGTTTGGATCATCATAAACGCGAAGCAGGAAAGTATTATCTTCCCAGACTTCCGACTGGAAGCACGGCGCACCGACGAGATCCGACGGGTTATAAATGTCACCATAGACATCCTGGGAAACGATCTGAAGCCACTCAACACGACCAATACCAGGCATCATCACGATACCATGGCGGCTCTTGAGTTTTTTGCGTGCTTCGGAGTCACCGACGCGTACCAGTTTCGGATGAATCGACTGATACAAGTTCTTAAACATATTCATCAGTGAAATCGCCGAAATTTTGCGCGGCGACTCCACGCGCTGAAGATCAAAATGAAGCGCACCCACGCCCTGCGCATCCGGAAGCAGGAAGGTACACTGCCAGAATTTCTCACAATCCGCACGTAGTACAATGAACTTGCAGTTAGGTTTGAGCGCAGCCTCAACGACTGCTTCGATCGAATATGGACGAGCCGCTGCATCTGTGTTCGAACGGAATATCGTCGGCTGACTAAAGACAGCATTCTCAAGAGCCTCAAAGAAGCTCTGCATTCCCGATACTGTTCGCGCTGGTTGTTGCGGCTTAAGCGAAACAAAAGCCTGAAGCATTGATTCAAACTCCTAATTCAAAAGTTCGATAAAAATTCGAAGACACCACTTATGGGCGTCTCCTTGTATCACTTCATGTTTTATGGCGTCAAATCATAATTCATTCTGCCGCCTGCGGATCGACCTCCTCCGAATTCCCAGCCTTTTCGTAAAGCTCCTTGCGGAAGATCCTCACGTGTTCCGGCGCTTGAATTCCTATACGGACCTGGTTGCGGCGAATCTCTTTTACCGTCACTTCTATACGGCTTTCCCCTTCGCCAATGATAATACTCTCTTCAGGCTTGCGTGTCAGTGTCAGCATTTCCCTTATTTCTCCTGACCTCAGAACTCGGTCAAATGCCGCCATGTCATGCGTTCGCCTTCAAACCGACATGGCCGCGTCTTCCTTGACGTGAAGCGTTTCTCTGACGCTCACAAATTCCCTTATAATAGACTTTTCCATTTCCTCAAAAAAATCGGCTTATTCCAATACGGCACGCCACTTTTGCCGCAAATTACCGCAAATTGCCTACATGTAGTTATTCAACATATAAAAATTTATCTGCCCATTTTTGCATTTTTTACTTGCTTTCCTCACATCATTCGTGCATATTCTCTCTCGTCCTGATGAAAGCAAATTTGTGATCATCTGATGGATAGGGGCATAGCTCAGTTGGTAGAGCAACGGCCTCCAAAGCCGTGGGCCGAGGGTTCGAGTCCTTCTACCCCTGTCGAAGCGCGATTCTTCTTTGGATCGCGCTTTTTTTTGTCCTGGACGTCCCATGGAACAGCCTTACTGGGGATGATGGCAGTGAGGAATGATCACCTTATTGAGGATGACGGCTGTTGACAGACTTATTGAGGATGACAACCATGGACGTTCTATGGAACACGTCCTTACGGATGGCTTACTTGTATTCAAGCAAAATCCACACTGTGCCCCAAAAGCCCATTAAAGCGCACGAGATCTTGATAAGGCACAGGGTACGGTACACTATAAACATCCCGATTATTATGGGGATCAATATAATACAGGATGGAGATCACATCTCCGGCATGAAGCGTTTCCTCACAATCTGAGAATGTCACAACTTCATGGATCAAAGCCTCGGAACTTGAATCATCTGGCGGATTGAAGGCGTATCGAATCTTAAACGATGCATATTGATGACAATAATATCCCGTTCTGTCAGTCAATTTATGGACATAAGTCTTTGTATCCCCTTCTCTATTGGCAATCTCTGCGTGAGTAAAATAAAACAACTCACAAAGCGATTCATCCACTGACATATAGGAAACATCGACGACAGTAGCGACGGATTTTCGTCCAAGTTTAAGCACGCGCTGAAAAATGTCTTTTTTGTCATGACAATGCTGTCGATACTGTTCCAATTGTGACATGCTTGTTTCAGATAATTTTCGATAATCACGCATGGATTTAATACTTTCAACAATGATTCGCATCACGACAAACAATGCATACAATAAAACAATCTGAATGCCTACAATAACGACGATTATTCCTATCCCGACCAGGCCTTCATTTCCCCTAGCGGCACGCATCAGGCCCAAAATCATAGTGCTGACTTCCAACAAATTTTCCGCTGTCAGAATCGTCACAATGGCCTTCACGATAATGGTGTGAAAATACAAGATTGCCATTGCGGCAACCAATACGCCCAATGCCAGCATACCTTTTAGCCTTTTGTAGGCATCTCCCGTCATAAAGGCCGCTATTTTTTCATTAAACGAATCGAGTGCAGCCATCGCGCCCGTGTTTAGTTTTGTGTAAATCTCTGGAATCTGGCGAGGAACACCATCCGACAGCTGGGCCCATAAATCGATGTTCCCAGCCTGTCCGTATTGCCCCACATCTTTTAACGATTCAATGTATGATTTTTGGTCTATGCCCGAAGTACGATCGGCATAATCCGCAAACCGGTTTTTAGCAAATGCTTCAAACCGTTCGATGATCGCATCATAATCACATAGCCGGTTGGCGAGCGTGGGATCGAGCATCTGCCGTAATAAGACGACGACAGGCTGAGGCACAGTTTCAAGATGGGGATCAATGATGAGACGGAAATCGGAAACCTGCATTTCAGAGGGTTCTACGCCTGAAAGCATATAGGCAATCATCGCGCCGAGTGCATAAATGTCCGAACCGGGTACAGCCTTTCCCATCAGTTGTTCGGGGGGCATGTAACCAAAAGTTCCGGCAACCGTCGAGCCGCCTGCTTCCAAATGTGGATTGGCCACAGCACCAAAGTCGATCAGGTAAAGATCGAAATCATCATTGTCTCTGTGGGGCACAAAAAGGACGTTTGTTGGCTTAATATCACGATGAATGACGGAGGGATTGTGTGAATGAAGTGTCTTGAGCAAAGTGACGAGGCGGGCAGCCAGCTCAAAGACGACCTGTATCGAAAAACGATACCCGGAACGCATCATCGCGCCAATGGAACGCCCGTCGATAAATTCCTGAACAATATAGGCCGTGGGTTGTGGCAAACTGAGAAATTCCATGGCCTCATAAAACCTGGCCACCCCCTTGCATTGGAGTGTTCTAAGTGTATCCGCTTCACGTCTGAAGAGATCGTACGTTTTCCACGTCTGAACAGAATCGATGCGAAGCTGTTTCACAGCCACTTTCATGCCGTCTTCCAGCCTTACGGCTTCATAAACATGTCCCTGTGTACCGCTTCCAAGCTCCCGCACCAGTCGGTATTTTTGAGCAATTTCCGGAGGCGTTGCAATGGTTTTACGCGACGATGCCGTCCTCCCTTTTGTACCCATAACATCGTCAGTGTCACCATGCTTTGCGCGATTTAACCTGGGGAATACGGCTTCGGTGGCTGTAACATTGATGTTTTGTTTGCTTTGATCCATCAGAGGCTGTTCTCCATACTCATTATGATAACCGTGCCCACATTGAATACACACGATTTTGTGGGGGCGTTACGGGGGCAAAGCCCCCGTAATGGGGGTAGCGGCGTATTTTCCATTTTCTGACGATCGGTAACGCATCGTCAGAAAATGGAAAATAGCTGCGTAGGGGGAACTATCCCCCTACTGAATCAATTTTGAAACATACGAGCAATTAATCAAAATTGAAACGCGGCTTAAGTGCAGGACGGTTGGACATTGGTTTTTGGTTCTGGTTACCAACAATGACTCCCTGTTTTAATATCGTCATTTCTTCCACGAGAGCCGAAGGCAAATCAGCCAAAAAGTAATCGTCCCCTTTTGCCAATAAATTCTTTTTGGCAGAAGCCCGTACGCCACTTCGAAGTTTACGATAAATATAAAGCTCATCTTTTGCACGTGTCAAGGCGACATAAAGGCAACGCCGTTCCTCTTCTCTGTCCGCCTCTTCGAGACAGTTTCTCGCATCCGGCCAATTGCCATTCGTAACATTCACCACATAAACAGATTTGGCCTCTAGTCCCTTTGCAGAATGTATTGTACTTAATGTTACAACATCTGTCGTTGTTTCAAGCGGGCCGAGTTTAATATCGAATATCGCTTTATTCATTAGATATTCGCCAACAAATGCAGCGATATCCGGACTTTGAGATGCAAGCTCAGCGAGTGCGTCAAAATCTTTTTTACGATAAATCCACGATTGTGCATATTTTTCAATCAAAGCCGACTCCATGCCGCGAAGCGCCTCTACGATGGCTGTCCCTGGCTGCGTTTCATACGTTTTGACGGCTTTGATTGCCGATACAGCCTGCTGAGGTATAATATTTTGTCTTTGAGCAGCCGCAAGGCCCGTTTCAAGGTCACTGCCACTCAGTATGGTCAACACGATTCGAGAGGCAAGGGCATCCCCAATGCCTCTAAATGATTTTAAATAGCGAATCCAGGCAAGCTCATCCCGATAATTGGCAACGATACGGAACGTTGTCAACAAATCGAGAATGTGTGCACATTCTAACAGCACGATACCACCAAAAATCTGATAAGGTATTTTTTGTGCCGTGCAGTATCGGCAGACATCATTGAGTTCATAATTTTTTCGAGCCAGGACGAGGTGGTCCGCATAATTGCCGCCATCCGCGACAGCTTTTTGTATTTTTTGCACGATATCGCGAGCCTGGTCATCTGGCGTCGTCCAATTGATGACCGTAGGCAGGCGGCCGCCGTTTCGGACAGCGTGGAGATGCTTGTCATAATGTAGCGGCGATTGCCCAAGGAGCCAATTTGAAACGTCAAGTACTGCCTGTGTCGAACGATAATTCGTTTCGAGACGAATCACTTTTGCATCGGGAACAAGCGATGTAAAACCGTGAATGGACTCAAAATCCGCGCCGCGGAAAGCGTAAATTGACTGTGCGTCATCACCGACGCAGAACAGGTGGCTGCCCTCGACAAATTTGAGCAAAACGTCGTACTGAAGCCGGTTCGTATCCTGCATCTCATCGACAAGAATGTGATCTACCTCGCCCGAAATGACGCGGCGAGCGTCAGCATCCGCATCCATTGTCTGCGCGACAATATCGAGCATATCATCGTAATCAATCAGCTGATGCTCTGCCTTATAATCGATAAATGCCTGAATGACCGTACTGACATTTGCCTTTCGCTCGACGAAACCGGGATCACGGTTCATGTTTTCGTCACCTTCAGTATCGCGCCCATCGAGGACAAAATGCATCGCACGCGTAAGACTACAACGCGTATTCAGAACGCGGCCATAGATTGTTGCGATTTCAGAGTTTTTGGGACACGCGGCACCTTCAGGAATACACACGCCCCTGACAAAACCGATGCATGAAGCGATTTCTTCAGGCGGAAGAAGCGTCCACGCACTTTGCGCAAAGAATTCAGGATGATTGCGAATGATTTCATAGCACCACGAATGAAACGTCTGTCCGCGAAGTCCCCCCTGGCTCATACTGCCGACTTCGCGAAGAATTCGGGAGACAATCTCATCGGCTGACTTGTTTGTAAAAGACAAAATTCTAATCCGATCCTCAGTGACACCCTTTTGGAGCAAATACCGCGCACGCGCAATAATAGTCCGTGTTTTTCCGCTTCCTGCGCCAGCAAGAACAAGCAGATGCTTTCCTTCAAAAGTCGCCGCTGCGTGTTGTGCTTCATTCAATTCTTCGCCGAATATATCCGTTTCATTTCTCGCCATCACGCCATTCCCTCTCTTTTCAGACATGCACCAAAACACATCGTTAAGCCTATCACCGTTTTACCAATGGTCGATGACATTACCTCTTTCAAACCAGGTTACTCAAGATGAAGCCTTCACCATGCCTTCTGCCACCTAGCTCTGTATACACATTATACCCCATGCTCTCTTGGCAAATCAACCCTTAACACAGACACACATCATACAATTTAATATATTAATATACTACAATACAGTATATTTTGTATTCTCAATAAAATATATAAAATATTTTATATATTTTGTTATGTTTAGGCAGAAATAAAATACCAATAAGCGAGAAGTATAAATGCAAAAACAACATTATAGGTCGTAAACACGCACAAAAAGTGTCGTTTGCTGTCATGACATGCTTTAATATATCCCTGAAAAGCAATCAGGCTGGCCAAGGAAGCAACGAGCGTCCCTAAACCGCCGATATTGACGCCCGCAAGAAGTGCAGAAACATCCTTAGTAAATCCGGACAGCAGAATCGCAGCTGGGACGTTGCTAATGATCTGGCTGAGCGCAAAGCCGCTTGCAAGCGTATGCTCTGCAACGATTTCCGCTAAAACAGCATGAATGGCATCGATGCGCTGAAGCATCCCAACAAAAATGAAAAATGCCACAAACGTCGCGAGCAAACCGTAATCGATCTTCAGCACACTTCGGTAATCCAAACGGATATACCCTATTGAAACCGCCAATACGACCCAAAAAACAGGCACGATCCTGAAAACAGCCAAAATGGACAAAATAAAAAACAAAGCCGTAACGATCATACGCACCGGCGTAGGTTGAACATCCGAAACGAGCGGTTTGACTTCGTCGCGATGAATTTCGTCACAGGGGGCGAACGACGCAATCACTACAAGCAAAACGAAAGACAATGCCGAGAGCGGTATCATGGTCGAAAAAAAGGCTCCCGCCGTCAACTGAAACTTAGTGTATAAAAATAAATTCTGTGGATTGCCAAGAGGCGTTGCCATGCTGCCAAGATTCGCGGCAATCGTTTCGAGTGTGACGAGGCGTGCTGCGGCATGGAGACGGTCAGATCGGGACAATATGACCATCGTCAGAGGCACAATTGAAATGAGCGCAACATCATTTGTAAGAAGCATACTGGAAAAAAAGGCCATCACGACGAGGCCGATACTCAGCCGTCGAAGCGTACGAAACGTCCCAATCAGTTTCGTCGACAACAGATCAATCCCGCCCATCCGGCGAAAAGCCATGACGACGACCATCAAACAGTACAGCAACCCGATGACGCGCCAATCGATGTCATTCAATATACGTTTATCCGGTGGCACCAGACAAAACGTTGCTGCAACGAGCCCCCATGCGATACACATGACGGGCTGATGCACAAGCATTTGCTTCAGAAAATGACGAACAGACATTGTCAGCTTTCTTCTGTCACTTTGATCTTTCGGTCACCAAAACTCTTGAACTTGATTTTAAAATCTTTGATATGGACAATGCAGTCTTTTTCTTCCCCATGATCCATGCGACACTCTCTGGCAAGCCTTCCGTCATTCGTATAGACTTTCCATGGTCCTTCTTCAAAGTCATTGACGAAATCCCCTTCGGCCATTTTTGTGCCATTGAGATAATAAAGTTCCACGTGCCCATTGAGCACATTCATCTCATAATGTTTAACGCTCCGAATTTTGCCATCAACATACCACTGTTTCCATTCACCGTTACGTTTATTTTCGATCATTTCGCCCTTGAGATCGATCTGACCGTTTGGATGATACTGTATCCATTCCCCCGTCATTTTGTCCTTGACAAACATGGCACGCGTTCGAATACGTCCATAAGCATCGTATTCCAGCCATGGCCCGACACGCCCTTCCGCCCCCACACAATAAAACTCAGGGTAACTGGAATCGCGCTTTTCAACACGTTTTGTATTTTCCGGACATTGAAGCTTCAGACCTTCCGCAAAAGCATCTTTTACGCGCTGTATGCCAGTATTCGTTTGTCCTGCTACCGTTTGTGTATCCGAACCATGGACAGAACCGTCAACCTCTTTTTTTGCGCCACAGGATAGAAGGGCCAATCCCAAGGCGATCATTCCACATTTATGAATCCAATTTTGAAGCTTCATGCACGACCTCAGCAAAAAAGTATGATGTATGTCATTCGAACATACGGGTGGACGCTTCTAATGTGGATTTCATCATTTTTCAATGTGTTTTGAAGGGAATAGAGCTAAATCGTTGTAACGTTTCAGTCTGTCGATGGCCTTTTGCACCTAAAGCCAGTCGTGAAGATTGCTGCGATTGGCTGTCGTTAGATTCACATTCATTCATCTGCAGGCGTCGTCATGCTCATTTGGACTGTAGATTTGCATTGCAGTAGGATTTTTTCATCGTTCACATGCATCATTATAAACTGTGACCAAGTTTAATACACATGATTCTGTGGGGGCGTTACGGGGGCAGAGCCCCCGTAATGGGGGTAGCGGCGTATTTTCATTTTTTGACGTTCGGTAACGCATCGTCAAAAAATGAAAATAGCCGCGTAGGGGGAAATATCCCCCGCCTGAATCACCCCAACAGGATGCCCATGTCTCTCTAAGGTAGAATCTGTAGCTATACACAAAGTGGACGAACGATAAAAAATGCTCAATCATGATCTTTTTGTCCCTTCGAATGTCTAAACCACTTTACAACCTAAAGAAATTGTAGAAAATCCGATCGACGACGCTTTGTCGTGCCAACTGGAGGTTAAAATGGATTACAAAAGTGAAAAACTGCTCAATTTGAAAAATGCGCGTCTCGAAGCTGTTCTTGACCACTACATTGCCTTATGCGAACCCGCAAAAGTGACACTTCTCGATGATTCTCCTGAGGATGCTGCCTATGTTGCACAGCGTGCCATAGAAAACGGCGAAGAGACTTTGTTGGCAACGAACACGCATACTTATCATTTTGATGGTATCCAGGATCAGGCCAGAGACAAAGAGCATACGAAGCTGCTCACATCCAAACCTGTCAATTTTGGTTTTGAAACAAACACACTCGACCGCAAAACCGGCCTTGATGAAATTAACGTCAAGCTCAAAGGCATCATGCGCGGCAAAGAAATGTTTGTTCGTCTGAGCTGTCTCGGACCTTCAAATTCCGTTTTTTCGCTTCATGCCGTCCAGCTCACAGACTCGGCATACGTTGCTCATTCCGAAAACCTTCTCTATCGCAGTGGCTATGAAGCTTTCAGAAATGCTTCCGATGACAAAAAAGAGGATTTCTTCGTCTTTGTTCACAGTGCTGGTGAACTCGACCACGGTGTCACAAAAAATGTCGCCGATCGACGCATTTATGTCGATCTTGAAGGTGGTGAAGTCTTTAGCATCAACAATCAATACGCTGGCAATTCCGTCGGTCTGAAAAAACTCGCCTTCCGCCTGGCGATTGCACGCGCACATCGCGAAGGTTGGCTTGCTGAACACATGTTCCTAATGGGCGTTCACGGGAAACCTGGAAGAACGACGTATTTCTCCGGTGCCTTCCCGTCTGCCTGCGGTAAAACATCGACAGCTATGATTCCCGGACAGTCCATCGTCGGTGACGATATCATTTATGCCCGTAAACTGGATGGCGTTGTACGCGCCGTCAACGTCGAAAAAGGCATCTTCGGCATCATTGAAAACGTCAATGCAGAAGATGATCCCGAAATTTTCAAGGTTCTCAACGGCCATACGGAGTGCATTTTCTCCAACGTCCTCATCTCTGATGACGGCGTACCTTATTGGGCTGGAAGCGGCGTCACGCCTCCAGCAAACGGCGGTCGTCACTATCTCGGCCAGTGGCGCCCTGGGGACAAGGATGCCAGTGGCAAAGAAATCCTCGTCTCTCACAAAAACGCACGATACACAATTGCGCTCGATTCACTGTCAAACCGCGATCCGAAGCTTCACGATCCACAAGGCGTTGAACTGAGCGCCATGATCTATGGCGGTCGCGATGCCGATACGAGCGTTCCCGTCCTTGAGGCCCTTAACTGGAATCACGGCGTCCTGCTCGGCACTTGCATCGAAAGTGAAACGACGGCTGCCACCATCGGACAAGTGGGCGTACGCAAACACAATCCTTTTGCAACCCTTGACTTCATGACTGTGCCCCTTGCCAAATACGTTCAGGATCACATCGATTTTGCCAAAGACCTCAAAACACCACCACGCGTTTTCGTCACCAACTACTTCCTCAAAGATGAAAATGGCAAATTCCTCAATCATAAACTCGACAAAAAAGTCTGGATTCTCTGGGCTGAAGCACGTGTCCACGGTGAAGTCGATGCCATTGAAACCCCCGTCGGACGTATTCCGAAATACGAAGACCTCAAACGGCTCTTCAAAGATGTTTTTGATAAGGACTACACTCAGGCGGATTATGACAAACAGTTCACCATCCGTTTGGACGCTTATCGCGCCAAATGGGCACGCATGACCAATATCTTCAGCAAACTTGATATGCCAGAAGATTTTGTCAAAGAACTCAAGGCTCAATGTGACAGACTCGGAGAATAATCATGACCCTTTACGCTTATGATGTCTATTCCGGCTTCATCGAAGACACGCTCAATGTCATCGGTTCCCGAGATATGACGCTCGTTGAACGTTACCAACGCCTCGGCGATTTTTCACAACGTGCTTTGGGATTACCGAGTGCTTTGATGCCAGGATGGCGCGAAGCCTTGGAAGAACTCATCATGAACCCGCCTGAAAAACTCTCAACCGTGGCTCAGGCGACGGCAATGATTATGATCATGCGTGATGCCGGACAACGCCGCTTCCGCTTCATTTCAGATACGCGTCAAGATGATCTCTTTAACCCCATTTTTGGACATTTAGGGCTTCCAGAAGCTGCTTCAGACTTCATTCACAGTCCTATCGCAAACCTCTCTAGCCCTGATGAAAACTTGGCATGGGGATATCTTGATATGAATCAGATCGAATCCCTTCTCCATAACACCTTCGGTGATGACAGTTTCAAACACAAAAAAACGGCTGTCATCGCCGGACGTCTCTCCCACATGGCACGTCCTGACGCTGAACAGGCACTCATCGACGTCGGTATTGATACGCAAAATTCCATCTCGCACAACATTGATTACCTTATCATCGGATCAAAAGGAACAGGGGGCACCAAACACGAAAAAGTCGCTAAACTTCAAAATACAGGACGACAAATCAAAGTCCTCGACGAAGACGGTTTTGATGCCCTTCTGCGTTCGCCAAAACGTCCACCTGAAAACTGGAGTGAAGTCCAACGCGACACATTTGAAGACCTCGTCAGTTCGCTGCGACACGTATGGGCATTCGGTCTCGATCTCTACTGTTTGTCCTTCGCTTACGATCCTGATGAAGAAGATTCCATGGATGATTAATGCCATACGCTCACCCATACAGATTACGGTCTGACCAAAGGCTTTTGCTTTTTGTTCATTCTCGTGATGCACACTTTTTATCTGAACAAACGCGTTTTTCGTAACAAAACACGTTTGCTTGGCATTATCCTTATGATGGGGCTATATTTTACACATGCTTACAGTTGTAAAATATAGCCCCTCTTTCATAGTTGTGCCTTGGGCTTTGTCTGTATGACGTTTTTAACGGGTCTTCAGATAAAATTGTTTTGTTCTCATAAACAAAAAAAGCTAAGAATTTGCGCACATCTTCCCCAAACAGGTGGTAACTTTTCATTGAGACACGACAATGCCCAATTTTTTGACGCCGTACATTCGTTATTCAGCTTTTTCCAATTTTCTGTCTGGTGTTTCGCTCTATCCAAGAACAACGCCACCTCAAAATCGCGCCGCGGATTTTTTTGATCTGAACTCCGACTTGTTTTGTGGTGTTGCTGACGAAAAAGCACTCACCCGCCTGCTCAACGATGTCGGCATGATTCGGGCATGGCACGCACAGGGACACCAAAATATCTGGCTTACGCTCCAAAACGATGCCGATTGTCATACGCTGTCGGTATGGACTGCATTTCAAGAAAAAGCAGAACTCCTCATGCACGCCATATTGTGGCTCGAGTATATCCATATCGACGCGCTTGACCTGACTGTGCCATCGATATGCGTCGAACACCTCAGATTGCAAAATCCACGAGCATCCTTTGGCGCTGTAGAAGCTATGCCAGGACAGGATTACCCCTCAAGCGGTCTTTTCAAAACTGCTTTCGCCCTCGCACAAAACCTCGCCGCCAAAACAGGAGCGATCTGTCTCACAGAAGTCCCGCAGTTTTTTCATACCGCTTGGTTATTTTCATCACACTTTGAATACGTTGATCCTGAAATGGCTGCCGTTTTCAAGAAAATGAATCAGGATCTGCTGCCACCCCGTCCACTTTTCGAGGATGTTTTACGTGTATCCCGAGCTTTTGAAGCCAAACGTGTTCTGTGTAACCAAAGTGTGTGGTGCTGGCCAACGGAACTTCAGGCGTTTCCACTTACGCACGATTTTCACTTTCAATCGTCATTTCAATTGGAAGACAAGTCTTTTGTCATTTCGGACGACGACAACGCCACGATCACATGACTCCACATAATCGCCACGCATAAATCCCTTGCCAATCCATGGCGAATCCTGCCGAATATGGTCAATCCGCAAAGTGCTGCCATCAAGCATCGTCATTACGCCTTTTTCTTCAAGCAAAGCGATGCATGCCACGGGGGCTTTTTCTTCGAGCCTGATCTCAATTTCACGCGCAAATTCGTTCACTTCGACGATGCGCTCTATACGCCCATAAAGCCAATGTTGTGCACAAATGTGAATCGGTTTTGAAGGATCAACATTGGCCCCAAAACGCCCCTGCTCATCACATTGAAGTACATCATTTCCAAGCACGATCTCTGCATAAGGCACTGGCGCCCCATAAGCATCCATAATTATGCCCTCTATCCGTTTGCGCTTCTCAAAAATAATCGTCTCTTCAAAAAAGTCTTTTTTATCCACTGGCTGCCACATCTTTGAAACAGATGTTCGGCCATCGACGTGCGTACATTCAATGTAATATGGCCTATACCCCAAATGCTCAAAAACAACGCTTCCGTTGACCGCCTTTTGTCGCATCAGAATGCTTCGAGACGGATGTTCGACACCATCATAAAGCGAACACGATTTCAACAACTGTCCATCGCCAGATAGTTTCAAAATGACGCCTTTTGTCATCGCAACTTCGACGATCTCATCCCCAGCCATCCTCGCTTCATAAGACGCATAACCTTCTTTTGTGAGCCTGATCACAGCATCCACGGGACAAGCCTCCATAATGAGCATGCCATAAGTATCCGTCGTACCAGAACACACGATTTTGCCATTTTTATCGATGCCATAAGCATCAATATGTTCGAGACGTTCTCCCCACTCATTTTTCACAACTGCACGCACGGTATGTACGAGCAACGGATTGAGCGAAAAAACGAATTCATCACCATCCTGACAATGCATCGTTTTCGTCAACGTTTCATATCCGTCAGCGCGAACCGTCAATAAAAATGTTGAAGGCAAGCCTTCGACGCGCGAAGCCGATTTTGCTGTGATATTCAATGGTTCCAAAGCATAACCAGTTTCAGGTTCTACTATTTCCAGCGTTGCAGCAACGGGCACATCATTCCGATTCGTAATGCGAAACCAGGCCCAATGCGTCTCAGCAAGATGAAGAGTCAAACCTTCAAATGCCTGCTCCTCCCGAGCATCAAGAAGCATCGGCGTGCCTGGCATTTTTCCATCGCTTACGGCATAAACACGAATCTTGCCAAAGGGAACATTTTCAACCTTAAAACGGCCACGTTCGTCACATGTGATCGAAGGTCTTTCAGGTACCCAGTTTCCAACTTCACTCCGATTTGTCACCACATCAGCAAAAGCCTTTGGTCTGTCAAGCGTCGAATGCCATATTTCACGTTCCGAACTATCCAAAACGCTCACGACAAGCATCGCTCCCCCAACAGGTCTATCCAACGCATCCACAACTTTTCCACTCAACGTGACCCCACGACTAAGTGTAACGACAATTTCCGGATACGTCTCGGCTTCATCCGTTACATGAATTTGCAACGGTGACGGTTGTAAATAGCCGGAAGCTCTCAAAGTAACGACATAATCTTCACCCGCAATGAGCGGCAAAACAGCATAACCATCTTCATCTGTTCTACGAACTTCATTAAGCAAATGTATGGCATCATCAGAAAACGTCACATAACCATCTTCAATCGGCTGATCATCCGCTGCATCAAGCACAAGTAAATCCGCTAAAACAGCCTCCTCCATTGCGAAAGCATGACGTTTTCCCCCATAGAACCGAGCGATCAGGTCTTCCAAAAAGTGCTTCATACGAACAAGCTTATCCGCGCTCCCTTCAACATGCGCTTGTCTCTCCACATTGTCAGTCGAACTGTTATCAAAGACTTTTGTCTGACTCACATCTTGGATATCTGCCATATCACCATCCGGTTTATCCGCATCTAATGTCAAACTTCCCGAAACATCAATCAGACGGCTCACATGCTGCTCCCCCATAGCCCAAAAAACGCCTTCACCATAAAAATCTTCAAAACAGCATCCTGCAACGCCATAAACGACTCTTTGTGGCGGATAAACGCCAGCAATCCCCAACTGACACGTCACGCGCTCATCATCAATCCCCTGAGTCCTAAAACAGACTTCCTTTCGATGATCAGGCAAATCGAACGCCATGTGTTTTGGGCAAAGATTCACCAAAGCCCCTAACTGCAACGCAGCCAACACAAATACGATTCGTAACATGTCGTTCTCCCTAAATCCTTGGACGAGCTTACGTCACATCGCAGCAACGCGCTACGTTCTCTTCAAAGCCTGTCAGACATCTTTGAGCCGCGGGAAAGCAATCCAGGCAGTCACGCTCAACCAAAAGACAATAATGCCCATCATAAGCTTCAACCACGGAAAAGACGAAAAAACTTCCCTTTGGTCATTAAAAAACTGCCGCATTCTGTCCATAAGATCGATGGCCTTTTCCTGACTCGAAGCCGCAGTGCCCCGCTCTATGACGCGCCTAGGCGCATACACAACCTGTCTGCATGGTGCTTCTTCACACGCCACCAGAGCACGAATGAACGATTCATTGTCATACATGGGAATCATAAAATTCGTCACGAGACTCGCGTCACGCACGATCCATATCGCATCGCCTGGCGTCCAAACGTAACCAAACGCATCTGACCCCACCATCGCCTCTACCCCCGCCACGGGCGAAGGATGATTCATCGCAATTCTGCCTTTCCAAGGCTTATCCGACCATGGAAACGTGACGTTTGCCTCCACCACTGGCAAATCGGGATTCCCGTTGATATGCGCCACCAATCTGTCTGCGCCATGCGCCAACTCTACCTTTTCCCCTTGAACAACGCCCTCATCAAACACAATCACGCGAATCCCTCTTAACGCAAAACTCTCCAAAGAAACATTCGAAAACATGGTTTTATCGGGCGCAACAATAATGGCGACATCCCCACGCTGGAGGTCATTGAGTTTGAGGTCATACGCCGGAGCATCAAGCAAACTAATAAACGTCGTTCCCCCCTGCCAGCCTTCATCTTTCCAAAATCCATCATCAAACGCATTATCCTGCGCCATGACACGCTGACTGCACAAGCACATCATACAAATCAAAAGCCAGACACTCATGGATTTCAAAAAACAGCCCACGCAAAGCCTCACAATATGTCCTTTATTGATATGTGAGGGGGCCGTCGCCCCCTACGGTGCTATTTGCAAGGTGCAAGAGGCGTTTATCACGTTTCTTGCACCTTGCAAATACGCACCTACCCCCTGTGCGGGGTTTCACCCCGCAACGCCCCGAGTTCTCATGCAATAACAGCTTTTAATTCGAAATATGGCGAAGCGAGCGATACGTCGTATTGTCATCCAGTTCAATCGTCTGTCGAATGACTTCCTTAGCTTCCACAAGAGGCTCTATCACATCGACAATCCATTTGTCCGCTGCATGGAGAATAAAAGCCGTGATCTCAACCGTATTCACATCACGAGACACGATCACTTCTCGCAATGTCTCATGAACTGCAGTGTTGTCAAACACCGGCACAGTCACGAGCATACCGTCTTGCGTAACGCATTTCGCCTTCGGCAACTTTGTAAGATCAAAAACTTCTGACGCATCCTCAAAACTAAAACGAAATGTCCGTGGACTAAGCCGTTCCCCAAAAGAAACGAGCTGCGCATTGAGAACATCGCACAATTCATGAGATTCGATGTTTTCATAAATATGATATGCTGCAATTTTGAGAAAAGCTGCTTTTGACGTTCCGGGAAACTTTTGACAAAAAGCATCATACTGGCTCTGAAACGTTGCCAATACTGTCGTCTGATGCTGGCTCTCAATTGTATCGAATGGTTCAACGACCTGCCAGGCCATTGGCCGCGGCAAAAAACCTATCGGTACAAGACGTCCAAAAACAATATCGCCACGTTTTGGTGCCATTGAAAGCGATGTAAAAGCTACAACTGACACATCAGATGTCAGGCTCACGAGACGCGCAAAACCAAGAATCGGCGTCGATTTGACCTCAAAAAGATCAAAATGCGTGGCACGCATCACACCTACACCAGGATAAGCCTTGCGATCAATCGGAAACGCCTGCTGAATCTCAACACCGAGATGGCCTTTGAAAAATGAAAGATCGGAAGCCAATATGGCATAGAAAAATTCCATATCCATGGCATTGGCGTTGGTCACAGCACCTTGACAAAAGCAATAGTCACGAAGCTGAGCATACGTTTTTTGCATGGATGGACTGTCATATAATGATCGGAAAGTCCCTACATGCCGCTCATACTGAAGCAATGTGAGATGTTTATAAGGAATACTGTCTGACCAATCATCCGCCAACGGAAAAGCAGAGAGATCGACACACGGCCAGGGGGTGAATGGAACAGTCATTTTCGTGCCCGTCAAAAAGAAAGCGGCATTTTACTTTTCCATCCGAAGAGCAAAAATGCCGCACACTATGAAATCAATAAGACGCCTTTAGGCATTCGTTCCACGAATAACAAGACGCCCATAATAGGCTGCATCTTCACCGAGTGCTTCTTCGATACGCAGCAACTGGTTGTACTTCGCAATACGTTCGGAATGGGAAAGACCACCTGCCTTAAAGAGTCTGCTCTGCGTCGCCACACAAAGATCAGCGATAAAAGTGTCTTCCGTCTCTCCAGAACGATGCGCAATAATCGTCGTCATACTGTGCCGCTGAGCGGAACGACAAGCGCGAAGGGCTTCCGTAAGTGTTCCGATTTGATTCGGCTTAATCACGACGGCATTCGCTGCATGCTTATCAATGCCTTTTTTAATGCGGCTAAGGTTCGTCGCAAAAAGATCATCACCAATAATATGAATATTCGAATGTTTTTGTGCAAAAGCTGTCCAGGCCTCCCAATCATCCTGGTCGAAGGGATCTTCAATGCCAAGAATCGGGTATCCTTTAATCAATTCATCGTAAAATGCTGACAACTCTTCAGAAGTTACCTGACGTTTTTCCCCCAACAATTCATATTGTTTTGTTTTGGAATTGAAAAACTCACTCGCAGCACAATCAAGCCCAAGATAAAAGTGCTTTTCAGGTTTATAGCCGACTTTTTCGATGGCACTGAGAATCAGGTCAAAGCCTTCCTTAATACTGGCGATTTGCGGAATAAAACCGCCCTCGTCAGATACGCCGATGTGATACCCCTTTTCACGCAGAACGACGCGCAAGGCATGGGTTACTTCGCTCGTGGCGCGAAGGGCTTCCGAATAAGAATCAAAGCCAACAGGAGCCAACGAAATTTCCTGGGCATCCAGATCGTTGTCTGTACGTGCACCACCACTCAGCATGCTGCAAAACGGCACAGGCAAAATACACGCTTGAACGCCACCAAGATAACGATACAGCGGCATCTCTAGACTGCTTGCTGCTGCCTGCGCAACTGCCAAAGAAACAGCGAGAAGTGTATTGGCGCCAAGCATGGCTTTATTTTCGGTGTCATCAAGATGACACATCACTCTGTCGATCAAATCCTGCTCAAAAACGTCAATGCCACAAATTTCAGGCGAAATGATCTCGCGAATACCGTTAATGGCTTTCTGGACACCTTTACCACCATATCTACGCACATCCTTATCGCGCAGTTCGATGGATTCATATCGTCCTGTCGACGCCCCAGATGGCACGCTTGCGCGTCCCTGGGCACCATCTGCCAAAACGACATCGACTTCGATCGTCGGCGTTCCTCTTGAGTCGAGAATAGCACGTGCAAAGATCTCAATAATTTCTGTCATGGATGATTCTCCCTATGCATTTTGAGAAGGCGTCTCCGCTGTCTTATCTTCATTATTTACAACGTCCTGATGCAAGGTGACAACGTAAAAACCCATTTGATTCAACAAACCGTCGTCATCCATGCGGTAACACACCACTTCACCATCACCACTGATAAGCAAAAAAACCTGCCAGGGCAGATTAAAGTACGTTCGCATCAAAAAGACATCTTCGAGTGTCAGCTCATGCCGATTTCGGGTCAAGCAAACCATACCTGTCACACAACCATAATCCGTCGTATTAAGAAGG
>JAFOHE010000022.1 GCA_017421975.1 Pseudomonadota bacterium | reverse complement strand
TTTTTTGGCCACAGGTTCACGCGGAACAGCATGAAGTTGCGAGGAATAGGACGGTGGCGTCGGTTCACGCGGCGGTGCGTTCAAACGCGAATAATGTGAAGAAACGGGTTCGCGTGGAACAGCTTGAAGCTGAGACGAATAAGACGGATTGTCCGATTCACGCGTAACGGAATTCAAACGAGAATACTGCGATGAAGCGGAATCTCGCACAACGGCTTTAGCCTCTGAAGAAGACGAAACATCACGCGGAACAGCATTCAGACGAGAATATTGCGATGAGGTATGTTCAACATTGGGATTTGATGCGCGTTGCGCGGACTGTGCCAAAAGCTCTGGAGACACAATTCCAAAACGCGAATGTCCGTTATTCATGCGCGTACCAGACTGAGACGCTCCATAGTTTGCACTCTGAATGCTGTTTCCGCCCTGAGACGATGAGAAAGAAATCTTTGGATTCTGTGAATAGGCCGTCGATACATCCGATGAATAAGAGACTTTAACACGCGAACTTTGCGACACCTGATGTATCGAAGAGGTGCCAGACGCGGCCGGTGAAGCCTGGCTGTTTTCCCCCATATCCGATAGAAAAAACGCACGAAACGGTGCCACAATATCCGGCGTGATGGGCACATCCAGGATGACACCGGCACGCGTGCCATAGCCAAGCTCAATCGCTTCAGATTTTCGAATCATTTTGATGGCTTTTGCAGCAAGCTTGATGACCGAATTTGTTTCACTGATACGAAGCGTCAACTTGATCGGTGTATCCGGGCGCACAGCCTCAAAGACTTCAATAAAGAGTAACTGTCTGCAAAGCTGTGAACGATATACCTCGAGCGCCTGGGCTCGTGTTTGAAACGTCCGACTTAGTTCCATCTGAGCAAATCCTGATATTGACGAAGATGCGTTTTAAACACGGATCACAACACCTTTACGAATCTTAACGAAGCCAATCACGGTCTCGGGAGAACCATTTTGACGCAAAACTGACAAAAAACGCAAGTTTGTGCATCAGACCAGCGCACTGTTTTATCATTTCACATCATTTTAACAAACACTTTCTAAAAAATAGGCATAAAATACATCCCATTCGTCCCCTAAGCCGTAGAAAATATCTGCGGCTGTTCCCGTAACCTCGTTACTCGTTATAGGCACACGAAACACGTATGTACAACAATCCCGTAATGCCAAAGATTCCCGAGTTTCTGTCATTCTTTGCACACAGCCGCACCCCATCCCTGAGTGATCTCGAACCCAACGCGTGTCACGAAGCATGGGAAAATTATTGCCAACATTCAGGCCGTGATAACGGCATTGATTTGAGCATTAGCAATGCAACGCGTGTTGGTCTGCCTGGCATTTTTCCGGACAAGGATCGAATGATTGAAGCAGTCATCTCTGCCTACGAGGCCTCTCCCCAAGGGCTGTATCAGACGCGAGATGCCATTTCTCGCTACTACACGCCTTTCGGCGCAACGCCGAACCCCGATGACATCCAGCTTTTTGCCTCGACGAGCGAGGCCATCGGTGCCCTCATCAAACTCGTCTGCCAACCTGGCGATGAAGTCATCACCTTCAATCCGACTTATCCGCTTCTCGACTGTCTCTGTTCGCTAGAATCGGTTGAACTTAGGGAAGTCGCGCTTCAGGACTGCGCTGGGGAATGGGCAATCGATTTTTGGGCACTCGAGCAGACGTCATCCCCCAAAACCCGTGCTATCATCGTTGTCAGTCCGAACAATCCCACTGGCCACTGCATTCGAAAAACTGAATTTGACAAACTCGTTACATTCTGTGACAGGCGCGGCCTCCTTCTCATCATCGACGAAGTTTTTGCGGGTTATCGCCTCGACAACGATCCCGAACTTGTCACACAGCCCGCCGCGTCTTATGCCAAATCCGGCCTCGTCGTTAGTCTGAGCGGACTTTCAAAAGTCTGCGGTCTGCCACAACACAAACTTGGCTGGGGCGTTTTTGGTGGTTCGCCTGACATCGTCCGAGAAGCTATGCAGCGCCTGAGTTTCATCACGGATTCAACACTCAGCGTTTCTGGTTGGATTCAACGCATAACGCCCTATTTATTGGCACATCACGATGATTTTTCCACGCCATGCAATGATCGTTTACGCATCAACCTCGAAACACTTTCTAGCGTTGCGAAGCGCCCAGACACGATATGGACCGTAACTCATATCTGCGGTGGTTGGAGTGCCTGTATTCGTCTGCCCGGTTGGGCCGGAGACGACGAAGCCTATGCCTGCGAACTCGCCACCCTCGGCATTCGCGTTTTTCCTGGCTCTTTTTTCGGATTCAGACCCACCCATCCTACCCTCGTCCTTAGCCTCATCGTCGCTCCCGAGCTTTTTGCTGCTGGCTTAAACCGACTTTCAGATTTTCTCCGAGTGGCGTTAAAAAGATAAACATTTCAACAGCATACCTTTTTTCATCCATCATCTTGGCATAGCAAAATTCTCCATAGAGCACGGCAAAATCTCAATACGCCATTTTTTTTTACTTGTCATCTCACCGTCAACTCGTCTATTGCCAAGATTGATGTTCGTTTTACGATTTAATCAGTTTCTTTTACAATGGATTAAATTGGATAGCAGACAAACTAATATCGACAACTACTTACACAACAGCTTATTGCTCCAAACTAAATGTGATGTGCAGAGATTTATCTCACATCTATCCCTATTGTTCATATATTCACACCATCGGTACACTTCGCAACCTATTATTTCCCACTTCAAACGAGTAACGTCATGAAAAAATCAGAACTCATTAACAAGTTGTCGAACAGATTTGAACTATCTCAGCACGACGCCACGCACATTGTGGAAACGCTTTTCGAAATCATGATCCGCAATCTTCTGGCAGGCGACAGAGTAGAAATACGTGAATTCGGCATATTCACTACGAAGACAACCAAATCCCGCGTAAGTCGCAATCCCCGCACAGGCAAATCCATCGTTATCGGCGACCGGCGAAGCATTTGTTTCCGATCTAGCCGAAAGCTGCATACGCTTCTCAACACGCCACATTCCAATGCATAATCCATTGCTGGGGCTAGTTCTTGTGCCTGAACCGCCCCATCATAACTCCCCCCCTTGCCACAACTTATCCCAGTCGCTTATCTCATTTCACCCTTAATGGGCTTTTTAAGCGCTACGTTTTATCTGTCGTCACTATTCATGCTATCCTAGGATCACAAGACCGAATCACAATAAGCATCATCCTCATCACATGCTACGATTCCCAAAAGATATTTTCCAGCATTTTCCGTGCCGGAGCCGTAGGTATCCACGGAAATATAATAAGTGCCGGCGGATAATTTGCCTTGAATCATAATATCGCTTCTTTTAATACAGGCATCACCATTGATCGTGTCTTTGAGTAAGTGTATATCAACATCCACGGATGATGTCGAACTCAAGGCAAACATTCTAAGACGTTTTGTCTCTTTGAGGACCAATTTATAATAATACTCAGCCCCTTTCTCGTTTGTCGTTGCACAGCCGTTATAGACATCAATTTGTCGATGTTCACTCTTAGATGTATCCGCAACATGGCTATAAGGCAAACTATCAATAACAAATGGATCCGCCTGAGACCCAGTTCCTTCAAAAGGTATCACGACGCGATCCGTTCCCCCTTCCTCATGATAGAGCGCACGCCATACGCGTGTGAGCAAAGTTAAGCTTCCATAGTTGCGCATATTAACGCCGTATTTTAAGCCATCCTCAGTAAAATGACATGGTGACCCGTTGTGACTGGCATGGACTTTATCGGATGAAATCCCTTCATTTGGGAGTGTCTTAAAAATTGCCCACGCATCAAAGAAAGGCAATTCCCTGGCTTCAGCATTTCCTTTAACGACGGCATTAAAAGCCGTCACCATGTGTGTCGGATAATCCGACGTCGATGCCAATGCCGGGCCACCGATATAGTTGATGTTCGTTGGTGTATCGTGGCGTGGCACAATGGAGGTTATAATCGGCACAATACCAGCCTCTTCCATCATATCCATGGCTTTGGTCAATTGACGGTAATAATCCTGAATTGACCAGCTATAGCCTTGGGCTGTCGTAGTATTCCCATTATATGTGTATGTAACAGGCTGATGGGTATAACTCCCATTACCCATATCATTTGTACCATGATCAAAGAAAGCAAAACGCGGTTGTATGGCAGAAATTTCACTTTTTAATGGATAAGATTTTGAAGATAAAAACAAATAATTCGTGGATGTGCCACCGACAGCAGCCAGAGAATCTCTGTTGAAAGAATCCACATTTCCAGACTGAAAATAATCTATAGTCTTTTGAAGTTCAGTGTGTCCGTTGAGTGCCACGGTATTTGAATTCTGATTTGAAAAACAGAGCATAAAGCGACCATCAAAAGCCTTGGCGTAATGCGAGTCCCCAACTTTCATAAAAACATTTTGAGATGCGGAAGTATTTTTTGAAGCGATTTCGCGCCATCGCCGAACCATACGTGGCGTCAATGGAGAAAACATCTGCGTGGCATCCGTAATATACCGCGTTGGCTGATCCTGATTGATCGTTTCACAACGATCCTCCCAACACCCATTAGGACAGTCTGACGTTTGCCATTGTCCCTCTATACAAACAGATGCCGTATGATCTTCACACTTTTGACTACCATCTACGCACACACGACAAGCATCATCATTAAGGCATCCCATGCCGGCGCAAGAAACTGTATCTTTCCACACATTGTCTTCACAGATATGCATATAATCATCAAAGCATATTTTTTGTCCCACATCGCATACTTTTTGGTTGCCATCGTCAGGCACGGGATCATCCGCATTACCGGAATCGGCGTTGCCGCCGTCATTCGCATCACCGGAATCGGCGTTGCCGCCGTCGTCCGCATCACCGGAATCGGCGTTACCGCCGTCGTCCGCATCACCGGAATCGGCGTTGCCGCCGTCGTCCGCATCACCGGAATTACTTTCAGGTGGCCGTTCGTCATTGTGGGACGGAATGGAGGCCACAAAACGATCCTCTGCGCAGGCGATCAGTCCCAAAGAAATCAAACCACAACACACCATCAGGGCTTTCGTCTTCATATTCACTCCGTCATTTTGGATCACAACGTCGCCGACGGGCTGCGTCTGATCACACTAAGAAGGAGATAGAATATATTACCTTGAAGCGCAAACAAAACTTTTCACAGAGGATAAGCCACACTTATGCCAAGCCGTCTGTATTCGTGAAATGCGGTTTTCGGGCGTAATCGCGACGACAAAACCGCCACATCCTGCACCTGTCAATTTTGCGCCATAAGCCCCTGCCTGTTTTGCTGCACGAATGGCTTCGACAATCTTCGGGGTAGAAACGCCGATTTGTTCGAGCAATGCTTGAGAAGACGCCATGCACTCACCAATGGTTCTGGCATCACTTTGTGCCATGGCCTTCATGACTGTTTCACAAATCGCATTGGATTCGGCAATGACGCGATCAAACCACACAGGTTCCGTTTTTTTCAGCGTTTTAAGACTGACAAATCCAGCTTCTGGATTGACACGAGGCCCCGTTGAACCTACGACAAAATAGAGCGGTGGTAATTCTGGATCCGGCAAAAATTGAAGCGGCTCTTCACCAATCTGAAACATGACGGGACACGTGCGAGTCACAGCAATATTATCGACGCCGGAAACGGGGCCATGCCAGGTATTCTCAAGCTGACGGCTATAAAAATCAATATACTGTCTGCCGATATCATGTCTATGTATAAATTCAAGAAACGCCTGCACAAGCGCACAGGACAATGCCGAAGAAGAACCTGCTCCCTGTCCGGGCGGAATACTACTCTGAACATGACACTCAAGTCCAGAAAGCACAGACATTGGTACACAGGCGATTTTACATAACCGCTCCAACAGTTTTGAAATATGATTTTGATAAATCTCAATTTCTGCGGTTGTTATATCAATATTTTCATCGAACCGGCATATTGCCTGAGGAAAAGTGGATTTGTTCGACGTATTCCGCAAAGTCACGCGTGTCGAAAAACACTCTGTGGGAACGACAATACACTTTGCGCGATACATGACAAAATGCTCACCACAAATAATAAATTTAGCGTGTGCAGTTGCGGACATAAAATAATCACACTGAATCAGATAGATAACGGTCAGTGGTTCACCGTAATCAATAGTCCCTATTTATCATCAGAACATGCGATGATTTGAAATACACGTTTCTAAGTAACTATTATGGCATATTTCAAATGCATAGCTTATCCCCTGCCTAGTAGAAACAAACGTGAGGGGGCGTTGCGGGGGTATCCCCCGCAAGGGGGGATAGCGGCGTATTGGAACGCCGTAGAGACATGTCACTTCATGTCACTACGGCGTTCCAATAGCTGCGTAAGGGGGCAAAGCCCCCTACATGAGAAAACCCAAAACGATCTTTATTCTGCAGCTTTAATAATGGCAGCAAAATCAGCCGCTTTAAGCGACGCACCACCGACGAGTGCACCATCGATATCTTTTTGGCCGAGGATTTCTTTGGCATTGGAAGCCTTAACGCTGCCGCCATACTGAATACGCATGGCTTCGGCATTATCAGCGCCAAAGATATCAGCGAGTTTGGCGCGAATCGCGGCATGGACTTCCTGAGCCTGTTCAGGTGTCGCCGTTTTGCCGGTTCCGATAGCCCAGACGGGTTCGTAAGCGACGACAACGCGAGCAGCTTCTTCATTTTTGACGCTTGAAAGTCCGTTGATGATTTGTCCTAAGACAACGTCGAGCGTTTTTCCGGCTTCACGTTCCGCGAGCGATTCACCAACGCAAACGATTGGTGTGATATCGTTGTCGAGGGCAGCACGAACGCGTTTCGCAACGCTTTCATCCGTCTCACCGAAATACTGGCGACGTTCGCTGTGGCCGATAATCGTGTGTGTCACACCGACATCCTTAAGCATATCGGCGCTGATTTCGCCCGTATAGGCACCCGATTTGGCATAAGAAATGTTTTGAGCACTGACTTCGATATTGGAGCCCTTGAGGAGATCCACGACGTCGGCGAGGCATGTGTAAGTGGGGGCAACGGCGATTTCGACGTTTTTAACGTCGGCGACGAGGGGTTTGAGCGCATTGACGAGCTCTTTGGCTGCCGCGCGCGTGTTGTTCATTTTCCAGTTACCAGCGATAAAAGGTTTACGCATCCTTATAATTCTCCTTTAATGCACGATTTTGCCATGGGCTACGGCTTGGTCGCAAAGATGGGATAATAAATCGTCTTGAGCACCTTGCAATATGAGGCGCATCACATTCGACGCGCCCCACAAGACATTGGTTATTCAGCGATACGGAGTGCTTCGACACCAGGAAGTTCCTTGCCTTCGACGAGTTCGAGGGAAGCACCGCCACCCGTAGAGACGTGGGTAACTTTGCTGTCGAGGCCGAACTGACGAATTGCGGCAGCAGAATCACCACCACCGACGACCGTGCAACCGTCACATTCGGTCAGAGCCGTAGCAACAGCGATGGTACCGGCTGCATAGCGGGCATTTTCGAAAACACCCATGGGGCCATTCCAAAAGACGGATTTCGCTTTTTTGATAACATTGGCGTAGAGTTCGCGCGTCTTGGGACCGATATCGAGGCCCATCTGACCGGCACTAAAGCTCTCGACGATTTCGCAAGGCGTCGTATCATCAAGCGCCGTCGAAACGACGTGATCAACGGGCAGAAGAAGCTCGCATTTAGAATTGGCAGCTTTTTCGAGAATCGCTTTGGCAACGTCCATCGCATCCGCTTCAACGCGGCTCGAAGCCACATCGACGCCCTTGGCTGCGAGAAGCGTGTAGGCCATGGCACCGCCAATGCAGATCTGGTCACATTTTTCGATCAGGCTTTCAATCACGCCAATCTTATCGGAGACCTTGGCGCCGCCGAGGATGGCGACATAAGGATGCTCGGGATCATAAACGATGTTACCGAGGAATTTGATTTCTTTCTGAAGCAAGAAACCGCAGGCCTTGTTGTTGCCAAAGGCAGGAACCATTTTTGCCATGGATGCATGGGCACGATGGCAGGTACCGAAAGCATCGTTGACATAGACGTCCGCCAGGGATGCGAGCGCAGCGGCAAACTTTTTCTGGCTTGCTTTTACAGCGTCCTTGGCAGCGGCTTTTTCTTCCTCCGTTGCAAATTTGCCACGGGGTTTGCCTTCTTCTTCCTCATAGAAACGAAGGTTTTCGAGGAGGAGAATCTGGCCCGGCTGAAGTTTTTTCGACATTTCGACAACGCCATCACCGATGCAGTCGTCTGCGAAAATAATCTCACGTTCCGGCAAAAGTTCACGGAGACGTTCAGCAACGGGTGCAAGCGAACAATCGGGGCTGGGATTTGCCTTCGGACGGCCAAGGTGTGAAGCGACGATCGGAAGACCACCGTTGCGAATGACGTACTGGATCGTCGGAAGTGCCTGACGGATGCGATAATCATCTGTGATCACACCTTTGTCGAGGGGAACGTTAAAATCGACACGGATAAAAACGCGTTTACCTTTGAGGTCGAGATCTTCAACGGATTTAATATGATCGAGATAAGCCATGTGACGAGTTTCTCCTTAGGAAGAAAGATGAGAAATGGGCACGCATCCTACGCTCGGACACGCTCCCTAACTGAAGGCAATGTTGCCCTCTCAAAAGCATCATACCCCCATGGGGGGCGAAAAAAAAGCCAGAGCCCGTTACGGGAACTCTGGCTCTCAAAAAGCATCAGAAGCTCATGAAATTACTTGGCGATGACGCGAGCCATTTCGAGAACTTTGTTGCTGTAACCCCATTCATTGTCGTACCAGGCAAGAACCTTGACGAACGTGGAGTCGAGCTGGATTCCGCCCTTGGCATCGAAGATGGAGGTGCGGGGATCACCGCGGAAATCGGTGGAAACAACGGCTTCATCCGTGTAACCGAGAACACCCTTGAGTTCGCCTTCGGAAGCGGCTTTCATCGCAGCGCAGATCTCTTCATAGGTGCATTCTTTGTTGAGTTCGACGGTAAGGTCAACGATCGAAACATCGCTCGAAGGAATACGCATCGACATACCCGTCAATTTGCCGTTGAGTTCGGGAAGAACTTTGCCGACAGCCTTGGCAGCACCTGTCGAGGAAGGAATGATGTTTTCGAGGATACCACGGCCACCACGCCAATCCTTCTTCGAAGGACCGTCAACCGTCTTCTGCGTTGCTGTGGCAGCGTGGACTGTCGTCATAAGACCACGTTTGATGCCGAATTTGTCGTTGAGAACCTTGCTGATCGGAGCGAGGCAGTTCGTGGTGCAGCTGGCGTTCGAAATGATGTCCTGGCCGGCATACGTTTTGTCGTTGACACCAAAGACGAACATCGGCGTTTTGTCCTTGCTCGGAGCACTCATGATGACTTTCTTCGCACCAGCTTTGATGTGGGCGCGTGCGGTTTCGTCCGTAAGGAAAAGACCCGTCGATTCAACGACGATTTCGGCACCAACTTCATCCCATTTCAGGTTGGCAGGGTCTTTTTCTGCCGTAAGGCGGATCGATTTGCCGTCAACGATAAGATTCGAACCGTCAACTTTGATATCGTGATCAAATTTGCCGTGAACGGAATCATACTTGAGCATATAGGCAAGATAATCAGGATCGAGAAGGTCATTGATTCCTACGATTTCAATGTCTTTGAAGCTCTCAACAGCTGCACGAAAAACCATACGACCAATACGGCCGAAACCATTGATACCTACTTTGATGGTCATTTTAACCTCCAATTTTTGATATGTTATGGAAGATGACCTATTCATCTTCCACACGAAACACAAGCGGCTTATAACGCCCAATTTCTCTTTTTGTCAATCTGTATATCGTCCCGCCATGGCTCATGACGTCCTTGCAACATACCGTCGAATGACAGATGTCAGAATAAGCGCAAAAAGAACGATGGCAAGGGCTAAAAACGGTTTTTTTGCCCCTTGATGCATTTTTACCGAACACACACCGTCCGACCCACAGGGCTTGTCCATGTCACAGTCCGGTTTTTCAAAATAGGCGTCATGAAACTGACAGGACGCTGCATCACCAGGCGGATATATCGTCCCAATGGCCTCAAGATCATCCGCATCAAGCGTCTGCATATACGTCACCCCGCCCGTCGAATACGGATACATCGTCGCCGTCGATACATCCGAATGGTCAAGCCCGGCGACGTGCCCGAGTTCATGCGTAATCGTGTTCTGAAGATCAATCACGTCACGCTCATTGCGCGGTGACACCACGCCAAAATCATAGAGATACGTATTGATCTCCATATCCGCATCATAGATCTGACCACTCGAATTGCGATACGTCACGCTCGTCAGCGCCATAATGCTGGGATCCTCATGCCACGCATCATCCCTAAAAACGATAATGTTTGCATTCCTCGACGTATACGGATTGTAACCAACACGCGTCTCGTTCGTCAGTCCCGAAAAATGCATACCCAAGGATGAAACACCCGGATGGTTCCAGGCAAGCACCGCCGATTCTACAATCGAATGGACTGTATCAAACGGCATCTGCGACGTCCCGTTTTCATTTAAATAAATGGATATGCAAGGTTTTTCCCAGGCCGTCGGAAGCGGTTCAAGCCCTTCCTGGCAATCCATGAGCGCGTCATAACACGTCTGTGATTGTTCCCAGGCCCACGCTGTCCGCTCACCGGCAAAAAGCCCTCCTACAAGCCCTACACAGACTATGGTCACCAGATGCTTCATGGCACAACTCTCCTTGCAGGCAGCTGCCGCATCACATCCTCACGACGAAGCCCCATAGCGATATCCTTTTCAATCTGCGCCACAAACGCATCCAACGTCTGATCCCCCACTTCCGGCTGAACCACCACCGATGCCCGCGCACGTGTCGCCTGACTCGCTCGACGACGCATTCTTACATCGGAACGGACGACGCGCCTCTCTTCTCCGCGTTCAAGCACAATATAGGTTCCCTGCGCCATGCCAAGACTAAAATAGCGCTTTTCCCCCGCATCCGATGACAACGCGATCAGGTAAATGACCACTTCTTCCCCGGGATCCATCTGCGCCTCCCCTGACACGTGTGTCACCTGATCGCCGATGCGCCCACCGCGCGTATAAATATGGACGGTTTCCGCATGGACACGCGCACCGTCCGCCTTGACCCATCGGATCACGCGCACCGTGTGCCGCGTCACCAATCGGCCATCCTCAAGCACCACCGGCTCGGACGACAACACAACCCCATGCACGATCGCATCACTCATCGCCGCTCGCTGGCTTCCATCAAGCGCCACAACCGCACTCGCATAAGCCTCCGACGCCACGGCGCACACACACGCTGATAAAGCCACACTCACCATCAGCCATACTGCTGAACGGCACAAATGCCATCGCCCAAGATTCATCTGTTCTCCTCCGCAACATTTTTTGCCGACAACCGGAAATCAGGCTATATTAAAATAACCTGTGATTTCCGTCTATTTTTTTAACGGATCATTCCCTTATTTCAATCCCAACGCCTTTTTTCTTCACGGAGGATACGCATGCGCATGACACGCTTTTTCAACGGTCTCATCCCGACAGTCCTGCTTCTCTTTACGGCGATGAACATCCTTGCCTGCGCTTCAACGCCTGACAAGCGCGACCTCACGCCTCAGGAAGTGGCCCGTTTCCAGGAAGAAATCGACAAACATCCTTCCTCAGTTCCCATGGGCACCGAAATCAACGTCTCGGTCAGCGGCGAAATGCCTCAACCCGCCAAACCTGCCGTCGAACGCTCTTTCACCGTGCCTTCCGCCGATTATGACGCCTTTTTTGCCGATTCCCCCGCCGTCATTCTCGGTCGCGTCACACTCGATCCCGTCCGCGACGGCTCTGCGCTCCTTGGCTACAAAATCGTCAAATTTAACCGCGGGAAATTCGACGGCGTCGATCTCGACATCGGCGACATCATCGTGGCCATCGACGGCAAACTCCCTAAAAATCCTGATGAATACTTCGCAACGTGGGAAAAACTCAAATCCGCTCAAACCGCCACAGTCAAAGTGCTGAGAAGCGTCGATACGTTCACACTCACCTGGACGAAGGCAAACTAAAGCTTCCACCCGCCTTTGGGTGGGGGCAGCCGCCCCCTACGCGGCTATGGCGCGGCGTATTGAGCAAAGCGAGAAGCCGCGCCGCGTTGCGTATCGGCTCCGCCGATAGCAACGCCCCATTCTGCGCCATACGCCGCTACCCTCTCTGCGGGGGAGTTCCCCCGCAACGCCCCCCAACGCATTTATCCGCATCATTTTGTGGGTGATCGCTTGCCGAGCGTGTCCCTGATGACAGGGCATATATTATGATGTGCCACACACATCTTCTTCTCAATTCGCCCCCTGCCCCCATGTGACCACGATGTTTGATCCGACTACGGAACTCCCCAAAATACCAGATAACCCCGGCTGTTACCTCATGAAAGACCGCCAAGACACGGTCATTTACGTCGGCAAGGCAAAAAACCTGCATCGACGTGTGAGCCAGTATTTCAGCGGTCACGATGATCGCGCTTTCGTTTCCATGTTGGGCGACGTGCTTGAAAAAATTGACGTCATCATCACAAAAAATGAACGCGAAGCCCTCATCCTCGAGGCCGGCCTTATCAAACGCCATCGCCCGCGTTTCAACGTCCTTCTCAAAGATGATAAGGACATGCCCCAACTTCGCATTGATCTAAACGAAAAATGGCCTCGCGTCGAAATCGTTCGACGGCGGAAAAATGACAAAGCCCATTACTTCGGCCCCTATCCTTCCGGTCAGGCATGCCGCCGGAGTCTTGCCGTCCTCAATCGGTATTTCCAGCTCAGGACGTGCAATGACAAAGTTTTTGCAAATCGAACGCGCCCCTGCCTTCAATATGAGATTCACCGCTGTCTTGGGCCTTGCCTCATCCAGGTCGATGAATACGAATATCTGCGCCAGTGCCAGGATGCCATCCTCTTTCTTTCCGGCCGATATGACGACCTAAAAACAAAGCTTCTTGCCCGCATGAACCTCGCCGCAGAACAGCTCGCCTTTGAACAGGCCGCGCTTTACCGCGACCAAATTGCCGCCATAGAAGATATCTGTGAACAACAAAAGATCGTCCAGAAAACCCCCGTCAATCAGGACTACTGGGCCATGTCCGGTGACGACATCATGCGTTGTGTTGTCGTTCTTCTCGTTCGTCAGGGGCGTCTGATACACATGCAGACGTATGAAGCCAGAGACAGCGTTACCCCGCCTGCCGACATTCTGCTTCAAATCATGGTTCATCATTATCAGACGTTTGACAATTATCCGTCCGAAATCATCCTTGATCGCACGCTTGAGGAACAAAAAGACCTCCTTCAGGAAACGTGCGAAGCCCTGAGCGGCCGACACATCACGCTCACTTTTCCACAACGTGGTACCAAATCCTCTCTGCTCGAGACCGCTCAGCTCAATGCCGAACAACAAGTCAACCAACGCCGCACGAACGAGAGCGATCTGCTTCTCCTCGTCGAGCAAAAACTCGGCCTGCAACGCTACCCCCACCGCATCGAATGTTACGATATTTCCAACATGCAAGGCGGTCAAATTGTCGCTGCCATGGTCGTCTTCATTCAGGGAAAACTAGATACCTCACGTTGCCGAACATTCAAGATCCGAACGACGCAGGGCCAGGACGACTTCGGAAGCCTCAATGAAGTTCTCTCCCGAAGATTGCGCTATTTAAAGCCTTCCGAAGAGGAAGAACACCATCTCTCAAATGCAGAAGCATCCTTTTGTGAAATGCCCGACCTGCTTCTGATTGACGGCGGTCACGGCCAGGTAAATGCCGTCATGGCTGCTGTCGAAACAAGCGGCATGACTGGTGCCTTCGATGTCATTGGCATAGCCAAAGCCCGTATGCAGTCCGAAAATGCCGCACACGAAGTCGAACACAGTCCCGAACGTCTCGTCTATCCTAACATCGAAGAACCGCTTATCCTTGAACAAAATGATCCCGTCATTCTGTTGATGGCCAACATTCGAGATGAGACACACAAACGCGCCATTGGCTTCCATCGCCGCACGCGTGAGAGTGAGACGATGAAAAGCCGTCTCGATGCCATTGAAGGCATAGGCCCGAAACGACGCGCCAAACTGCTTCAGGCATTCGGCAGCGTTGCCAATATCGCACGCCAGACGCCAGACAACATCGCCAGAACAGCAGAAATTCCGCTCAAACTCGCACAAAAAATTATCGACGAACTCTCATAAATGCGCCACCACTCACAAAAAAGTGCGGTGAAATGTCTCTGAGGGCATCGGCAAACATCATCCGATCACACGTCCCCCAGAAAGCGCAAACAAATGTCCAGCGTCGTGTTCCGCTTTTTCTGCATCAGCGAGGTGCTTTTTATGGCTAGAACTCGACGCCAAGACCGACTTGGCCGTAGAAATAACCCTTAAAGCCGCCTTCAGCGCGAATCGTCATTTTTTCAAGAACGACAAATTTAAAACCGAGCGTCACGATAAGGGAGCCTAGCATGGGCGGAACCCCTTGAATCGCGTGGCTTGATGACGCATGGCCGCACGCATCAATATCTTCAAAAGATTGCGTATAGTCGGCACATGAACTGTCAACGGCATAGGCCTGCAAATCTCCGAGTACGACACCACCCCACAGACCGCCACCATAGTAGAACGAAATGTTATCAATAATCGGAATCATGTGATAGACAGCCGCTTCAATCGCCACCGTACTCAACGTGTTGACAATGTAATCCGCAAGTTCAGGCGAATCAGCATTGCTTTCTTTAAGCCAATACGCATTACCTGTACGGAGACTCGTCCAGGACAAAGAAAGACGCAATTCCATGGGGAACGTAAAACGCATCGTATAATCAAGCGAGAACCCCATATTGGCTACGCCATCCCACATATTGCCATGTTTGTCAAACCAACTTCCGAAGATATACCCGGGAATACCCACGAGGCTCATGCCTAACTGAAGCCCGTGTCCCCGAATGACACGCTCATTATCGGAAGCGACACGCTCATCTTCCGTGCGATCCGCCCATACCCAGACTTCATCTTCGCTATGTCTCTGATCCACGACCGTCGTTTCATCACCGGACCAGACCCAATTATCGTCTGTGGGGGGAATTGACGCATCCGCATTTTCGCCCGTAGCTTCATGTGCCTGCGAAACGCCTTCATCACTGACTGCGCTTTGCGTATTTTCATCCGCAGCGTTTGTCGCATTTCTAAGCGTGATCACTGTTGGCTGTTCTGAAGCGTCCTGAGACTGCGCCTCCATCCCCTGATCTGAAGCAGGCTTTTGATCTGCCGCATTTTTCAGGACAATGACCTTTGGCGCATCGGAAGCTGCGTCATTTTGGGCAAAAGCCGCCGCTGGCGTCAGGCACAACATCAAAAACAATAGGCAAATCAAATTATGGCGCATATCTCAAATCTCCGGTCAAAACAGCATTAAACCACACAGGTTTTGTCAGTTTACCACGCTTTGAAAAAAATCACATTAATGCGTTGATGACCTGATTTCTCGAAGCCATGCTCAGCGCATTACGCTTTTCTCCTTCGTCCACGACCGTATTTTTCATTTTCAAAGCCGCGAATGCCTCATTTCTGGCGAGCACATCTTTCATGGCATCTTCGTCTGCCTTACCAAAATAAATGGCGACGTGTACCTCCGCATCCCCAACGACCTCAACAGAAACCATGCCATAGGCAATTTCTTCGCGAAGCGCACAAAGAAAATCAGCGACAACTTTTTTGTTACCCTTCACATCAACCACAAGGCTTCCGCCGGGAGCCACATGCATTGCACAGACATCCAAATCCACACGCTTACCAAATAAATCAGCCATATCTATCCTCCGGCATAAAAAGGGGTACTCAGTCCGCACAACGCGTCGCTGTTTTAGGCCCCATGTAAAGGTTATCAAAATAGACGTCAGCCAACACCGGATTCTGTTGCTTCCGATGGTGATCATAACGGGCTTCAAAAAGGACGCGTAATTTCGCGCCTTTCGTGGGTTTATAATTCCAATTTTTTTCAAAATCCGCACGCGGGTTAAAACTAAATTTTGTCCACTGTTTGAGGACAGGCGTCTCTCGACGGTGCGTCTCAACAAATAGATACTGGGCATTACTTATATTGAGCGGGGGCGTCGTTGTACCCGATACGATATAACGCAGTTGCGCCTGTCCCATTTTCTCGCCTAAAGAATGAGACAGATCAATAATAACAACCTGAAGATACTGCTTCCAGTCCCCACTGTGCCATTGCTCAATATAGTAGTAGCCTTCGACGCACTCCGGTATATCGTCGTCAAGCGTGATTTCCTGCACAGCCCCCCAAACGACCGTCGGACGCTCGTCACTTTTTAGTGGGAGATAGAGGGAACCATTTCCTTCATAAGAATGATCCGTCGCATGCTTAAAAGCCGCCCATCCCTTAGACCAATCGAGCCATTGCCACGTTTCAGTGCCATTTTCGAATCCGGCATTCATAAGGATATTGCCTTGCAACACAACGGGAGAAGTTGCACGATCTGGCAGGCCGTCCACATCGCCATAGGAAACATCGCCCATTTTTTGAACAGGCGTTGCTGACTGACCACACCCTGCCATAACGGCCAGCGTGGCCATCCAAATTACGAACAAAAAGATTTCAATCTTCTTCATTCTCCGTTCTCCGCTACGCTCGCGACGCCAGGCGTCACCCCTTCATGACGCCTCGTACGACCGACCTGAGGCAAAGCGTTTCCATGCGCCACGAACAATGATCCCGCTGCATCGAAGGTTGATCTTTTAGCCATTCCAGATAGTAACTCAAGTGTTCAAGCTCCGTATCATTTTGTTCGCCGCGCCAGGTTCTGATAAAAATCCCATTTTGTGGCGTTTTGGCATAAACGGATGGCGTATTATCGACGATGACGATCTGAGTCAAATCCTTCGTAATTTTTCGAAGCGGCTTTTCATAAGGTTCCATTTCACTTTTATTCGTTCGCACACATTGATCGCGCCCCCATAGCGTAAATCCACTCATGCCGAGATGATCGAATAACGCCTCAAGATAAGCCTGCTGCCCAGTCGACCATATCCAACATTCAAAATTCTTCAGTACATACTCCAGAAAAGGCTTTGTACCAGGTCTGAAGCTCGTATAGAATTTTGTTCCCTGCGCTGAAAGTTCGACACATGCAGGACTGTACATTTCATTGGAAGAAAAGACGAGAGTTTCATCCACATCTAAAACTAGTTTCTTCATAATCAAAACACATTTTTCTGGTAAGTCATAGCCACGCGTCCAACGAACCATTACGGGCACGCTATTAAAACAATCTGGATAATTGTTCTATCCGCAAACAGTTTACTCTTTCACGAATATCGCGTGACGTCAACACTCCGACGCTTAAAAAGACAACAAAAATGCATCGCAATCCCTTTATTTTTATTCTCTGTACCTTCTGTATCCTTGCCTTTGGCAGTCTGTACCCATCAGCCAGAATTTATGCCCAAGATATGCTTCCCCCGGCCTGTCCCCAACTCTTGCCAGGCGTCACGCTAATCTATGAGAATATCGATCCGCGCCTCAAAGACCGGCTTGAACTGACGGTTCTTGACAAATGGGAAGGCGGCATTACATGGCGCTATACCTATTATGACGACAACGGTCATCTTGACGCGGAAGGTCTTGATACGCAAACAGCCCTCGACACGTGCAGGAGCGTCGCATCATGGATGATTCCCGAAGGGCAGTATGACGATTCTTGTGATTTTTTCATTTCACCCACTCAATTACGCGAACTCATGTCAAATGGCGAAACGTATTTCAGGACGATGCGCTCTTTGGAAGCGCCTCCCGTAAGGCTTGAATCCCCAGAAACGATCCTGTACACATTCACAAATCAAAATGAAACCGTGCGCGTGGAAGCTGTGCATGCGCATACGACGCGCCATGAGACTATGGTCATTCTGAAGGATCCACAATGCCCGCTTCTGCTCAGTTCAACAGATGCCCATTTTCGTCTTTCAAGAATTATCGCTAAAAATAAAATTAATGATTGACGACAGCGCGACAAATGTCTAAATGCGCGCCGCGAATTTTATGCTCGTTATTCTGAACGGTTCGATCATATCAGGAAACATTCATTCAAGGCAGGTGAGTCATGTATTTGACACAAGATCAACTTAATCAGATCCGTCAGTCGATTGAAAAACAGAGACGCGAGATCCTCGAAAAACTCAATGAACGTAACGACGAGGCTTATGAACCCGAAATCCGAGGTGACGAAGCGGATATCGCGAATTCGGAAGGCATCGTATTGACCATGGAACGGCTTCAATCCCGCGACCTTCGTCTGCTTCAGAAACTTGATGAAGCAGCACATTGGATGGAAGATGATGATTTCGGCATCTGCGAATCCTGTGGCGAAGAGATCGGTTTCAAACGCCTTCTTGCCCGCCCGGCTGCACGTCAATGCATCGAATGTAAACAAAATGAAGAGCAACGTGAACGTGGTTATTACCATCCACGTCCGCGTCGTCCGCGTCGTGACATCACGAACGACGAAGATGATGAGTAACCTTTAAGGCGGCGTTTTTGCCGCCTTTTTTGTATTTGCCATGAGGCTCCCCATTGAATTCTTACGCAGCGCTTGTTTTTTGAGTGGTTTCGCCGCTTTTTTGATCGGTCCTCGAACGAAGTAACATCAGCAATCCCATACCTGGCATAGCGAATACCGCCGTTGCGATATAAAAACCGCTCCATCCCAACTGTTCAACAAGTACGCCACTTGTCGAAGCGAAAATCGTCCTTCCACAGCTCGACAACGCCGAAAAGAGCGCATACTGGGTGGCAGTAAATTTAATGTTACACAAACTCGCCATATAAGCGACGAAGGCTGCCGTCCCCATTCCCCCCGTGATATTTTCCACACAAATGGCGACGACGAGTGCAGGCATGCTATGTCCGACGTGTGCAAGCCAGACAAAGACGAAATTGGACAAGAGCTGTACCGTTCCACAAAGGAGGAGAGCTCGCCACAAAGACAATTGTTTGACGACAAAACCGCCTAAAAAGGTGCCCAAAAAGATCGCCCCAATGCCGAGGACTTTGGTGACAGCGACAATTTCCGGCTTTGAGAACCCCATAGCGAGGTAAAATGGCATGGACAAGCTGCTCGCCATGGCATCGCCGAGTTTGAAGAGCAGAATGAAGAGCAAAATGGGAATCGCCCCACGTCCATAACTTCGAATAAAATCGAGCAAAGGCGCAAGTACGGCATTGAGCAAAGGCGCAAGTATGACGCGATAAAACAGGCCCATGTCCTGCCCTATTTTCGCCTTATCTTTCGGAGTCCGTCCCTTGTCATTCTCAAATTCCGCCCTCAAAGCCCCGTCAACGATGAGACTTTCAGCCTCCGACTTCTTACATTTTTCTTCCAATCCGGCAAGCCTGCGAATGGCAAGCGCGAGCGGCATACAAAGAAGCATAAATGCAGCCGCGAAGATATACACGACCGTCCATGGGAGGTACGTTGCGGCGAGGAGTGCGCCCGCGCCTGCAAACAACATCCCCACGCGGTATCCGGATACACTCATGGCCGCGCCCGCCCCCTGATCAGCCTGAGGCAACATTTCAACGCGCAAGGCATCGATCACAATATCCTGCGTTGCAGAAAACAAAGCCACGGCCAACGCCAGAACCGCCAGGAGAAAGATTTGGGACTCCGGCTGACAGAGAGCCATTCCCAAAAGTGACGCCGCAAGAGCCCCTTGAGTCAACCATAACCAGCGGCGTCGATGGGCAAGATCGGTTTTGCCGAGTTTAATAGCATCCACAAATGGTGCCCAAAGAAACTTCAGCGTGTATGGCAAACCGACGAGGGCAAAGACACCGATCAGCTTGATATCGACCCCGCTTTCCGTCATGCGCGTGGCGAGCGTCGATCCAGTAAGAAGTAACGGAAAACCACTTGCAATGCCAAGTCCGAAGGTAATGAGCATGGGGAGCTGAAAATAGACCGCTAATGTTTGTCTCCAAACCTTTGGCTTCAAAGTATCATCCATAATCTGCCTTATAAAACGACATCATCCATGATGAAGCGTCGGCTCATGCGAAGGGGGCGTTGCGGGGGAATCCCCCGCAGAGGGGGTAGCGGCGAATTGGCTGTATGTGAAGGCGTGTCGCGACACGCCCTCACATACAGCCAATCGCCGCGTAGGGGGCGGCTGCCCCCTACCATACGCATTTATTTTGACAGCGACTTATAGCACATCCTGACAGCAACGGAAGCCAATCGATGGCGTGACGGGCAACTGATCCGGTTCTTCGATTTTTTTGACGGAGTATTCACATGCGAGATCATCTGCGACAGAATAATGATCGCCGCCTGCGAGAGCCGCCACCTGCCCATCCGTCACCCATTCGCTCACATTGCCGCTCAAGTCATAGACGCCAGCCGGCGTTTTACATTCGGCCTTGCTGCCTGTATCCATGATATAGTCAGAAACATTGCACTTGTCTTCGGCGTAAGTATTTCCGTAAGGATATTCTCCACCTGCCGTACATGCCATGAGCCATTCTTCTTTTGTACACAGGCGTTTTCCGGCATTTTCGCAAGCGTATTTGGCATCTTCAAATGTCACATTTGTCCAAGGTTTTGTACCGACGTAATTACATGCATTCGTCACACCGGTGCCAGCCAGACCGGCGACGGCGTTCGAACGCGACGCTTCATAAGCATCAATATAAAAATCTCTGGAAGCATTTTTTATCAGCACCATGTCGGCTTCCGTATCGTCGCACAGATCATTCTCCAGAAAATCGCACGAGGCCATGTTGAAGCCAACAAACGTCAGCATCAAGAGCAAAATCCGTTTCATGCCAATCTCCTCCGTATTGTGTTTACAGATGGCAACCTTCTGACCGTTCTCCCCATTTTAGTACATTATCAGGGATCATGGATGAGTTTTACTGGCTGCGGCCCGATTCAGGCTCAGGAATTTTCTTTATAGCACACCAAATAGCGTACAGCCTAAAAAGAATTGATCCCCCGGATGAAGTTCGACCGTATCCTGCAAGCTGACGAACGTTCCATTCATGGAAGCATGATCGGTGAGCACGCCGCCACGCTGCGTCCAACGGATGGTAAAATGCCGCGGATTCATTTGCGTATCCTGTTCGAACATGAAATTGCCTTCTTTTCTTCCGACGGTCAGTCCGATTTCGGAAGCAGTTTTGGCGCGTCCACGGTAACCGTCATCGAGCAATTCGACGAGCCTGAAACGCTCACCACGCATGGGTGTTGCGTAAAAGGATGTGCCCTCGTCGTCCGAGAACATTTCCGTCATCAGGTGTTCAAAGCGAAAAAATGTCTGTCCGGCACGAATGACATCACGGTCATGGAGGATCGTTTTTTCGGCAATACGGATAAGCACGCCGTTATGGGATTCGAGATCATCGAGATAGCAGATGTCGTTCATACAGAAGACGCGTGCGTGGACAGGGGAGAGTGTTTCATCATCATGCACATTAAAATTCGCCCTGTTTCTTCCGATTGTCACGGAAGGATAGACGCTGACGAATTCCCCGGCGCGGCTTCCGGTCAGTACGCGCAGAGCCCTTCCTTCAATTCCGGTGAAGGGCGAATAGGCCTGCGTTCCTTCATTGGTCGCCTGGAACCCGTCCTCAGCAGCAGAGACGCGTGCCCCGCACACGCTGCAAAACTTTCCCCCATCCACGATCGTTTTTCCGCACTGAACACATTCCCTGGCCATGCCAACCACCTCCGGCTATGTAATGATGAAGTCAGTTTTATAACAAAATAACGCATCACTTCGCAACCTTACCATGCGCGTAAAGCCCCCCATGCATGATTCTTTGGCCTTATTGTCACGCCATTCAAAACAGGTTATAGTAGCGCGATTAAATTTTCTGCTCAGCCACTTGTCACAACGATGGGCAACAGGATATGGCCATACTTCTCTATTATTCAACGACCGGCAAATGGTGCGAATACACGCTCAGGCATCGCACGAGTATCGGCAGGCTTCCCACTCAGGACCTGCAATTGCTTGACCGCATGGTCAGCAAGGAACACGCCGAAATCCGTCTCGAAGCGGATGGGAGCTATATGCTCTATGATCTGAACTCGCGCAACGGCACGCTTGTCAACGGCAAACAGATCACCACTCCCGTCCGCCTCAGCGATGGCGACGAAATTGAGCTTGGCTCCCACATACTACGCTATGTGGAGCAGGAAGCAGGCACAGCTTCAAGTTCGGCGATGAAGTTGTCCCAGAATATCGCTCAGGACAGCCGAAATTCTGGTTTCCATGCCGCAGCTCTCCTCGTCAACAACCGAGATCCCCATTCAATTCGTCAACGCATGGAGGATGCGCATTTTCTGCCCGAAAGTGAAATCTCATCCATCGAAGTTCTTCGCCGTGATTACGAGAAGTTGCGCGTCGCAGCGGAACTGTCAGCCGAAGCCGTCGGCGTCTTTGACCTCAACACGCTTCTTCGCCTCATTCTAGAAAAAGCTTTCTGCATTTTCAACGCAGACCGTGGTGCCATATTGCTACACGACGAGGAGACGGACACGATGGCGGTCAAGATCGCCATGACCAAGGATATGCGCCCACTCGTGAACTACAAGATATCTGAAACGCTTCTCGAAGAAGTCATACACGAAAAAAATGCCGTTCTTTCGAGTGATGCGCTCCAGGACAACCGTTTTTCAAGCTCCCACTCCATCGTATGCGACAATATCCGCTCGACGATGTGTGTGCCGCTGATCTACGAAGGTGAGATTACCGGCCTCATCAATCTTGACACGCAGATTGCCACAGGCGTCTTCAAAGAAAAAGACCTTCAGATTCTCACGGGTTTTGCCCGCCAGGCATCACTCAACATCCAGCGTAACCGCCTCATCAGCGCCATGAAACGCCAGGCCATCGTCCAGGACAATTTAAGGCGGATCATCTCCCCCCATCTCATTAATGACGTCCTCAATGGGAAGATCAAGCTCGAAAAGAGCGGCTCGAGGCACAATGCAACCGTACTCTTTGCTGATATCCGAGGTTTTACACGCATGTCCGAGGAAAACCCACCGGAAGAAATCGTCGCACTTATCAACGATTACTGTGAACGTATGGTCGAATGTATTTTCAGACACGAAGGTTCACTCGACAAATTCGTCGGTGATGAAGTCATGGCGGTCTGGGGCGCCGGCGTTCCCGTCGAGAACCATGCACTCCATGCCGTACAATGTGCCGTAGACATGATGTCTGCCATTGACAAACTCAATGATGAAAGAGAGCGCCAAGGCAAGCCCCGCATTGCTATCGGCATCGGTATCGCATCCGGCATTATGATCGCGGGTTATATGGGCTCCACGCAGGCCATGAGCTATACCGTTTTGGGAGACACGGTCAATTTGGGCGCACGGCTCTGTTCTTCCGCACAACCGGGCGAGATTCTCATCAATCGCGCGACTTGGGAAAGCGTTAAGCAAGATGCTGTCTGTACGCCCCTGCCCCCCATGATGGTCAAAGGTAAGACCGCCCCCATTGATATTTTCAGAGTGGCATCCAAATCGACAACTTCGGGAGAAGATGCTTATGAACAGTATCTGTCTTCTGTCCTGCCGTCATGCCAACCTCTTGCCAAAGACAAACGCTAGGCGTAAACTCAACTTAATCTTTTCTCGATGGTACAGGAATCATAGTTTATTTTTCCGAGTACAAGCCTGGAGACAAATATGGATAGCGTAACCCAAAGACAGTTTTTTGAATGTAACGAACCCCTCTGGCAGGCATTCAATGAACTCGCCAAACGGCTTAACATTAGTTTGGACGGCCTCATCTGTGAAGCCATGACAATCTACTATCAACAGCAGGCAGCCGCGAGTCAGACGGGCACATTTTTGCCAGTCAGTCCGCAGAATTCATCCAAACCTTATGTGCCACATGATACATTCGACTCCGTGCCGCCAGCGGGCAATCCGATGACGACCGAACCGGCAGTCGCATCGAACTACAATGCGGAACAGAATTTTTCGGAAGCCGCCAGTCAGCCGCCCGCTGTACCGCCAGTTCCACCACCGCCAACACTTCCGAGCGCTTTCGCCCACAATCCGCTTCAGAATGTTTCTGGTCATGCGCCGCTCCCGCCGCCGCCTGCCCCCTCTGCCCAACGTCTCCAACCACCGGCACAGAATAGCTATCGGCGTCCGCCTTCCATTTTTGATGAAGTCAATGCACCGCCATCCGGGCAAAAGCTTCAGCTTGCCAGCCTCAGTACACCGGCAGCACCACCGGTGCGAGCATCCAATCCCGTGAGCTACCAATCTCCCCGTGTTCCAGCTCAACCCAACGTCGATACCGGAATGCCACCGCTTTACATCGTCTTTGCCAATCAACGATACTTCGTTAACAAAGACAAATACATCATCGGACGTTCATCACAAGTCGCCGACCTCGTCATCCGCGACGGCAACATCTCCCGTAAACATTGTGCCATCATTTACAAAGGTGGTGCCTACTACATCAAAGATCTGGGCTCCACAAACGGCATCGAATATCACGGCAAACAGATCGATACCAAAAAAATTGAAGAAGGCGATCAGTTCAACGTCTGTGAGTTCTATTTTACATTTACCTTCAAATAAAACTTCCCCCCATTTTTGCAGGCGATGGCTTACCATCGCCTTTTTTTATCTTCATTATGCCATTAGAACACGTCGTTCATCCCATTCCACCGCTCTTTAACGCTCAATCCGAAATCCTCATCTTGGGCAGTTTTCCATCCGTCAAATCGCGCGAAACAGCCTTCTTTTATGGACATCCGCAAAATCGTTTTTGGCCGCTCATCGCTGCGCTCACTCAAAGTCCACGCCCCCAAACCATTGCGCAAAAAAAAGATCTCATCCTAAAGCATCACTTCGCGCTATGGGACGTGATTGCTTCCTGTGACATCGTGGGTTCCTCAGACAGCTCCATCCAAAATGTAGTACCCAATGACTTATCCATCATTCTCGACCACGCCCCCATTCAATGTATCGCCGTCAACGGAAAGACAGCCGAACGCTTCTATAAAAAGTACGCCGAAGCCAAGACGAAACGCCCTGCCATTGTCCTGCCATCCTCAAGTCCGGCCAATGCCACCTGGTCTTTTGACCGCCTCCTCAACACTTGGGCGCGGCTACTCATTGACAATGCCCCGTTGTCGTTTCTCTGCACTTAAATGCTATACTCCCTTGACATATATCCATAATTGATACACCACTATTGTAAATGTATGATTCAAACGCTAAAATGATGGAAGATTTATCGTCACCAGTGCTATCTTATAGCATTGTTTGACATTTCATAACAACACTTTACAAGTTATTGCATTTTCGGAATCTAAAATGAAACAAAAAGTCTTCTGTTTATCCCTGTTATTCGCCCTGTTATTCAGTGCCACTGCTTATGCCAATGCCAACGAAGGCGGTTTTGATATTCGTATTGGACTCGCAGCCAATCTTTTACGTTTAAAAGCAGATAGTGACGCCAATGCATTTGGATTCAGCGGATCCACTGATGGCGAGTTCTCAAACTATGACGGCCCAATGGGTAAACTCTCACTAGGCTACCGCTGGGCTTACGGCGGCATCTACATTGATCAGGATCTCGGCGGTGTCTTTAGTCGCGAAGACGAAGATGAAAATACCGCCTATTTCCTCGGTGGCACTTTCATCATTGGTCGCGCCATCCTGCCTTTGTCCCCTCGATTTCAGATTGATCTCGGCGCAGGCATTGGCCTCCTGTACGGGCACGGTGAAAAAACAAGTGATTCCGATTATGGATTTGACCCTGATGGCTTCCAAACAAGCATCATCACCGATAAAAACGGCGATCCTTCTGTCGCGTTCGCCATCAAAGCCTCGCTCGCGTTGACCTACTATTTCTCGCCTGCCTTCGGCATGGGCATCTATTGCGATTACAACTACGCTTACAAAAAGATTTCATACGAAAACGATTATCTCTCACTCGATATCACGCGCCATTACCACGTCATTAATCCCGGTATCCAGGCGATGATTCGCTTCTAAACAGCCAGGGCTCAAAGCCGATGCTCCAGCGCCTGAAGTAGCACAAAGAATGACGTTGGTGCTGCTTAGGCGCTTTCTCGCATCCACCGCTCAAGACTCCTCTTCATCTTCCCTGAGTCTTTTGCGATAATTCTGGTATGCCGCACAATGCGTGAGGTTCATCGACAAATAAACATGCTTGTTCTCGTGGTCAAATCCCGTTTTCTTAAAGAACTGAATCGCATGCGTATTGTTGGCATCCGTATCGACGAGAATCATGCGCACGCCGAGTTCGATAAATTCATCGCGCATAGCGTCAAAAAGCATGGAACCAATGCCATGACGCCCCATTTCCGGATCCACGCCCAACCACACGATATAACCGTATTTCCAAGCACTGCGGCGTTTTTCAATCACGTTTCCTAGAGCAAAACCGACGACTTTTCCCTCGTGTTCGGCGACGAAACATGTGTCACTGTCCCCCTCAAAAAAAGCCACGACTTCATACTCATCCCACGTGCGATAAAGCGCTGGCCATCGATCCGGCGTAAAAAGTCTCTCGCCAAGATGAAAGACAGGCGCAAGATCATCAATCGTCATCGGACGAATCTCGATTTCCTCAGACGTGGACACATGTTGAAGCTCTGAACTGTCGTTTTGACGCATAGCTGTTTACTTACACTTTGTTTGAGCCAGATCAAGCGCGTCTTTCGCACGATTGGCATCCAACTTCTTCAACTCCTTAAATGAAATCGTCGCAAGCTGACAATTGCCCGTCTCCATGCCTGCCATGCCCATGTGGTAAATCACATCAGCTTTTTTGGCCCCGTTGGGGAACTTCTGCAAATACATCGTCGAACTCGTAATGACTTCGCCATACTGTTTATCCGCATAGAGAATACCGACATATTCAGCGAGATATGACTCAAGTTTCGCGTCATCCGGATAGCGCGATACATACTCGGCAATCGCCGTCTTGAGCGCTGCCTTGTCACCAGCTGTACGTTTCTGAATGATATAGGCCTCAAGTCCAGCCTGATCGGATGGCAATATCACTGCATTGCCGCCACCCGTCGATGAGATCGACCCCATCACCGATTGCAAACTCTCCTGAAGCGATTCTATCGTCTTTTGCTGCACTTCAAGGCGTCCACGCATACTCGCAAGTTCAGCACGTTCCTGTTCAAGCTCAAGCGCAAGCTGAACGTTCTGTTGCGCTACCGATTCTGCGGATTTGTCCTGCGTACCACTCAGTTCTTCAAGTTTCTTGTCCGCGCGTAAAATCATCGACGTGAGCTGCGTCTGATCGTTATTCAGCCGCTTCTGAACATCGTTAAACTGAATCTGGAGAGCCTCTATGTCCGCTTCCATCTTTTCGACGCGCGTCGCACAAACAAATCCCATCGACGGAAATGCAAAAAGGACTGCGAGCACAAGACAGGTGATACGAAATCTCATTTTTCCTCCGTATATACATAGCATATTCCGACCAGCAAAAGCTCACCGGCCACAACAGGCTTTCTTTCAAAAAATATGCGTCACTCGACGCAATTCTATCATTTATCATATTTTCATCTTACGCGTCGTCATTTTTCGATCACTTCCACCACAAGTTCAAGAAAAATAGAAGCTTCGGCAGACAGTGGGTTCAAAAAGACACATGTTCATATAAAATTAATTATACTGAACATTAACTTTTTTTCGTAACAACACGCAATTGCCTGGCATAACACTTATGGGGGATCATTTTTAGACCTACATGTAGTTATATTTATCCAAATCAATGGCATTGATTTACGGGCCTTAACACACAACATGGTGCCTATTTTTGGGGGCAGCCGCCCCCTACGCGGCTATGGCGCGGCGTATTGAGCATAGCGAGAAGCCGCGCCGCGTTGCGTATCGGTTTTACCGATAGCAACGCACCCAACTGCGCCATACGCCGCTACCCCCTCTGCGGGGGATTCCCCCGCAACGCCCCCCGTTGACACGCACGCTACGTGGTTAAGAAAAATGCCTGTTTTTCCATGTGCATAAAAAACATACAAAATGGCTCTTTTGCCTTAAAAGGAAAATCAAGTTTGTTTGCAAAAACAAACGCGTTTTTAACAGTTATAAGGAGTTCTTATGTCAAACTTTACGAAATGTGCTTCCGTCATGGCAGCCACGAGCCTATTATTGCTTGCCTCCTGCCAGCAAAACTGCCCCACGCAGGCCTGTCCTTCATGCCCGCAACCTGAAGCTGCTGCCACCCCACAACCTGCCCCCGAAGCATCCCCCACAAATACCGTGAACACTGCAAATCAGGAACAACCTACTGCCGCTGCTCCCGCCGGAAATGGCGTCAAAAAACGTAGCGAAATTGACGAAAAATTTAAATGGAACAAATCGCGTCTCTTCGAATCGAACGATGCTTTTAATGCAGCACTCGTCAAAACGACGGAAGATATTAAGCAAATCAGCGAATGTTCTGCTTTTGAATCAGCTGCGACGCTCAAACAATGTCTCGATCTCTACTTTGACCTTCATACGGCCGTCAACAAACTGACACTCTATGCCAATATGACGGTCGATACCGAGCCGAGCCCTGAATCCAACACGATGCAACAAAAAGCGAAACGCGTCCTCGATGATTTCATGAGCCGTGCATCCACCGTTCGAAACGGGCTGCTCAAACTCTCCGCCGAACAACTCGATGCTTTCTTCAACGAAGATCCTGGTTTGAAAGTCCACGAAGCCTATATCCACAATATCGCAAGACGTGCAAACAGAATCCTGTCCCCCGATGCTGAACGCGTTCTCTCGCTCGCCGGCGACAACCTTTGGGCTGAAATCGATCTTAACGAAATCCACTCCAACGCAGAAAATACTTTCGATGCCATGCTAGATTCCATGTCGCTGCCAATCATCAAAGATGAGGCTGGCAATGACATTCAGTTGACGCTTTCAAATTATCCCAAATATCGTCGAAGCCCAGACAGAAATGTACGTAAAGCGGCTGTAGACGGCCTTATGTCAACGCTCGCAAAATATGAAGATGTCCTCGCGAATACTTACATTGGACAGCTTCAACAAGATATCCTATTTGCGCGTGCACGCAATTACAACACTGCCCTCGAAGCCTATCTCGATAAAGACAACCTTCCCGTTGAACTCTATACAAATCTCATCGATACCGTCGCGAAAAATCTCGAACCGCTCCATAAATACGTTGCGCTGCGCAAAAAAGTCATGAATGTCGATACTGTACATCTCTACGATTTGTACATTCCTCTCGCAGATGTCAAAAATACAAAATCCTATTCTTACGAAGAAGCGACCAGTCTCATCGCCACAGCCCTCGCGCCGCTCGGCGATGATTATATCACGCGCCTCAAAGCCGAAATGGATCCGGCAAAAGGTTCCATCGACCTTCTCCCACACGAAGGTAAAACAAGTGGTGCTTACTCATGCTCGGTCTATGGCATTTCACCCTTCATTCTCACCAATTATCAAAACGACCTCGATGATGTTTCGACACTTGCGCATGAACTCGGGCACTCCATGCACAGCATTTATTCCATGGAAACCCAACCGCCAGGCTCCGCGCATTACACCATGTTCCTCGCCGAAATCGCCTCTACGACGAATGAATCTATCCTCAATGATTACCTCTTCTCGCATGCAACGACGGACGCCGAAAAAATTAATCTGCTCGTACAGAAACTCGAAAATATTCGTGGAACCATCTATCGTCAGACACTCTTCGCCGAATTTGAATATCGCGCACATACGGCACTCGAAAATGGCGAAGCGATCAATGCAAAATGGCTCAGTCAGCTCTATGCAGATTTGATTCGCAAATACTACGGCCCCGATTATACCATTGATGCCAACGACGGCTATGAATGGTCTTATGTACCGCATTTCTACTATAAATATTATGTTTATAGCTATGCGACTGGCCTTTCAAGTGCACTTGCTTTTGCACGACTCATTCAGGCTTCCCCCGAAAATGCTGACAAATACATCAATATGCTAAAATCAGGATGCGCCAAAGACAGCGTCACGCTTCTGCGCGAAGCCGGCGTTGATCTGACCACGCCTACGCCGATCGCCGACGCTCTCAAGGAATTTGAAGAAACGGTCGATCAACTCGAAAAACTTCTCATCAAGTAAGGAGCTCAAATGTTTCCAACAGGTTCTACCATTGCCATTGGCAGTGACCACGCAGGTTACGCACTCAAAGAACAACTCAAGCAATGTCTTGCTGATATGGGATACGTCGTCGATGACAAAGGCACGCACAACACCGATTCCTGCGATTATCCTGATTTCGGTGCTGCCGTCGCCCACGCTGTGGCTGACCACAAAGCCATTGCCGGCGTCCTCGTCTGCAGTACAGGAATCGGTATCTCCATCTCCGCAAACAAAGTTCCAGGCATTCGTGCCGCACTTGTACACCACATTTTCGAAGCAGAAATGACACGGCGACACAACGACGCCAACATCATCTGCTTTGGTGCAGCCACGACCGGCCCCGTTATTGCCATCGAAGCCCTCAAACGCTTCATGGAAACTGATTTTGATGGTGGACGGCACGAACGGCGTGTCCGAAAAATCCTCGATATCGAACGAGGGCTCCTTTAATCAAAAAAGCCGCACGCTGTGCGGCTTTTTACGTTTTTTGAAAACCATGCATGGTGCGGCTGCTACTTCATTATAAGCGTCATGCCGATCATCATGTTTCCATGCTGAAGCGGTTGATGTTCAAGACAGCCCTGTTCCCCCATCGTCGATGCACCGATAAACGGAATCCCTTCAAGCGATTCACAAATAGCCATACTCAATTGTTCTATGCTCTCAGCCACGAGATTTGTGCAACCAGCACAAAAATACAAAAATACACCGATAACGCGGCTGCGCTCAACCCTGTGAAAAGTCTTGTCAATTGCACATTTCAGATTATCCAGAATCTCTTTCGTCGAACCACGTGTCATGCAAATCTCTGTGCCCTCGCCAATCTCCGAATAGAGCATGAGCGCATCCCCCTGGACACCGTAAACATGCGTGAGCCATATTCCAAACTCATGGTTTCCATTGTAAATGCGGCCAATGGGAAATTTGCCCGCCGAACGCGGTAAAAGACAATCGTGATCAAGGTAGGGAGAAAACATGCCATCCGTCCATGCATCAAAAACTTCTGGTGCCGGTAAATGGTTGATCTCATACAGAAGACGGTCTTCTGAACGCGTCACAATGCCGCGTTTCTCTGACGGCAAATAACCAGCCATTGTGTTGATCGTCCGATATTCCGAAAGCTCAGTTTCTGCAAATAGCACACCGCGTGATGTGACGTCTTCATTAATGAAAACGTACGGACCATCAAGAAAAAGATCATACCCAGCCGTGGCACCAAGTACATTGGCATTTTCACCTAAGACATCCTTGATGCCTTCAATCACGCGCTCTTCAATACCACAAATGCCATACATTATGAATTTGCGTTCTGTGCCAAGCGGTGGCATCGCAGATACAGCCAATGACACTTTTGAACGGATGGCATCCGCTTCATCAAACGTAATCAGCTGAGCATGTATCTTCTCGCCTTCTGCTCCCTCAAACAAAAGCCCAAACGAGCCTCGCTTGAACCCTTCAGGCGTAAATACACCATGATGGGAACTCATCCCCATGATCTGAAGCCTGGGAAAAGTCGCTCGAAGTGACGCCACGGGCAGGGCTTCATACGGCTGCGTCGAAAAAACAATCAGAACGCGTGGGTCTGACCATGATTCGGTTTGAAGGCGTGAAAGCTGAATCCATTTCATGTGTCTATCCTTTCATTCGATAAATCAGACAAAAGTTTAATCTAACACACTTTTGGAATGATGTATAGTGTCACAATCCAATATCGTATCTGTATTTTTTCCGCCTTTTCGCTTGAATCACGTTACCTTCGTCATTAGAAAGTGCCCCGTGCTTGTATGGATGCACTTTTAGATGGAGTAATATCATGCGTTTAACCTCTTACTGCTTTGCTTGCTTCTCAGCGTTTGCACTTCTCTCTCTTTCGCTCACGGCATGCGACGAACCTACTGACGATAAAGACAAAGCATTTTGCCAATCCCTCGGCGATGACTGCAAAATTAACCTCAACCTTTGCAAAATTGAATGGTGCGAAGAAATCGATCCTTGTAAGGATCTCTCCAATCTTGAACGATGCAAATCTGAGGAATGTCAGACAAAATGTGATTGTGCTGCTTTGAGTGAAAGCGAATGTATTAACGCTCACTACTGCATCGAAACCGGCGTTTGCAAAGACCCATGCGAAACATTCACAAGTTGTACCCTCGGCGATGACCCCGTCTGCAATGGACGACAATATGGCAAAATCATGCAGTGTGGCACAAACGAAAATGGTTGCCCGCTCCTCAAACAAGTTAGATCTTGTTCTGGTAATACACCCTATTGCATTGAAGCTGAATGTCATGCTGAAGATATCCCCGCATGCATACCGAAAAACGGCGATGAAGCAACCGTCATCAAAGTGACGGACGGTGACACTGTCCGACTGCGTTTCGCACACGATGGTTGCCTCAGCGCAGATTACAGCGTGCGTCTCCATGGCATCGATTGCCCTGAATGTGAAAAAAAACAAGGCTCCGATCATTACTATACTTGCGTGCAATCCTCTCGCACTGGCCATTATCAAAATGCCGATGGCGACTGGGTCACAAACGATCCCTTCGGCTACGAAGCATGGCAAAAAGCCTCCGAACTTTTGCCTGAAGGCGCAAAAGTCAAAATCTCATGCGACAGAAACGACAAAGACGGCGGGTGCGAAATTGACGATACCGAAAGCAGACGCCTCGTCTACATCTCTTATCAAAAAGATGGCACTTGGCTCGATTTCTCTACTGAAATCACGCGCGCAGGATACGCCCTCGCAAATACCGACTACTACTGCACCACTTCTAAAATTTCCGGCATTTGCTCGGCTCTCGGCGAAGCACAAAACGCAAAACGCGGGATGTGGGCTAACAAAACCATTTCGAAAGTCCTAAGCGACATCTATGGAAAAAAATGGAAAAACAATATGCAAAAACGTTGCGGACTGAACGGCGGTTCCCCCATGTCCTGCAAATAAGGTCTTTTGCATCCGCCCAATGCCCTAATTAAACACGCAAACGCTAAGTTTCGTGATTCCTTATCGTTTCGGCTTGTTACCACGACTTTAACGGCACTGATGACATCAATCTCTGACACCACAACGCATCCCTGTGGTGTCTAAGATTGGCTGACTATTTGCCACATTCACAGGCCAATACAAATAAAACGTCCGATAATCGATTCATGAGTGGCCGAATCAACGGATTCTGCTCATCAGACGCATCCGGTAAATGCGATTCCGCCAGACGCACAGATGTCCGCGCCAGATTAATCGCTGCGGCAAGCGGCGACATCGCTCCAAAATCCACAAATTCTGTCATGCTTTTGCCAAGCGTTTTTTTGGTTGCCCATACCACGACTGATATCAAATCCCGTTCGGCATCCGCCGCTGTGATGGCACAAATGTCGCCCAAGGCTGACGAGATCTGTTTCAAATCACACGACACGGATTCCTGAGATACAGCTCGCGCCAAAACGCGCGCCTGCGCGATCTCCGCGATGGCGCGATCCATCAAACCCAAAAACACGATTTCCTTCGATGTTTTGAGTACACGTACATTACGCCAGGTCGTCTGACCATCATCGCCAGTTCCCGTCGTTATTGGCATTTACAATCTCCATTAAAAAACCGCCCTTGCAGGCGGCCATGTTGTTACTTTCTTGTCACACAATTTATACGGCCAAACCCATGGTCAATGCAAATGTGCAACCATGAATCACTGAACGGTCAAAATCAAGGTCATTCGATTCTACCGTATAGCGAATATCAAAACCAATATCGAATTTGCTTGCCTTAAAAGAGACACCGCCTCCGATATGCATACCTCCGCCAAAACCTTCCTGATCGTCATGACCATACTGGAAATTCACACCACCCGCAACGGCTCCATACAAATCAAAGGCACTATAATCAAACACATGAGCGCGAAGCCCTACATAAAATGGTATGCGAAGATACCCCTCATCTCTGCCATAACATCGACGCTCATTAAATACCAAATCCGAATAAGCCTCGACTGAAATCCAGCGAATCGGCCGCACCCAAACATAAGCACCAATGCCTCCGCCCGTCCGCATATCCGTGACTGCGTTGCCAAAACCTCGCACACCGACACCAAACACATAAACATCATCTACTGGAGCTGCTGTATTCAGCGCGGCATCTGCCAACACAGCGACTGCTACTGCCCCAGCTGCAACGGCCACGGCTGCACCACCATTATCATGGTGAACACGGCCTTTTTTAGGCGGTGGCGGATTATGATGACCTCGACCCGAATCGTAATGATAGCCTCCACCATCAGGCGGACGATGCGGCTCCGCGTATGCTGGCACCGAACTCAATAATACGAGCGACATACAACCTAAAAGTGCAATCCATATCTTTTGTATCTTGTGCATAACGACACTCCATCTGTGCAAAAAGCCTACACGAGACTTCCTAAGTCCAATTCATATCATGCAAATAAAGTGCCAATTTTTATTTGCGACCGCTATTTGTCTGCCATACTTGGCAGACAAATACGCGGCACGCCGGCGGCTATTTTTGGTTAACCAAAAATACGCCGCCGTAACCATAATCAGGTTGCCCCGCCATAACCGCGTGCTTTAGCCTTCTCGCGTTTGCCAAAAACAAATCCACCATCATACACATACTATATCATAATATGTTATGTCTCCACGGAAACCATGCTATTCTGTTATTTCAGTATAAATACATTTAACACCTTCAATCTAAATATAAACGCATTTAACACCTTCAATCTAAATATAAACGCATTTAACACCGTTATTACAAAATTAATATAATATAGCAGCTCTCACCCAGAGGCGGCTCAAAGACCACACCTACGGATTGCTACTAACCACTGACCACTGACTACTGACTACTGACCACTGACCACTGACTACTGACTACCAAATCGGGGCGGGTCTTAGACCACGCCCCTACTACTGACCACTGACCACTGACCACTGACTACTGACCACTGACCACTAATATGTCGTTTTCAATGATGTAAATGCAGGAATAGATAATGACATATTATTTAATCGAAATTGAATTTGATTCCATGGTTCGTATGTCACGTCATCAAGAATACATATTCCTTTGCTGTCACAATTAATATTTTTGTTAAGCTGCGTTTTAAGATAACTGCCATTTTCAAGTGTGGCAATGAGATTCTTAAAACTGAATTTTTGCAATTTGTCATGAAGACTTTCCGGTACGCTTACTTCATAAGCATCAGTCCATGCATAAAAATTGACGATGGTATTTTCACCGCACACTTCGGCAATAAGCCCTGTGATGGGTTCCGTATCACAGATATCGGTAGGCTCCGTCTGCGGGTGTCCGCCATCGTCGCTGCCATTGCCTTCACCTGGTGTCGGATCATCCGAAGATGGCTCACTACCTTCATTGTTACCATCAGCACCTCCACCATCTGGTTCTCCCTCTGTCGAACCAGAGGTGTCTTCGACAATACTGTTGACCACATAATTGGTCGCATAAACATTATTGAGCGTCGATTCCTCCATAATCGTCGCCACCATGCCTGCGCAGGGCGAAGACTGACAGGTTACGGAGGCAAAAGCATACGCATTGATAAGCGTTGACGCACCTTTGATGGCTCCAACAAAACCACCGGTATAGGCATATCCTGATACGTTACCACTCGAATATGCATTGCTGATGCTAGAAGCATCTGCCATGACACCGACAAAGCCACCCGTTTCAGTCGCCAATTCACGGCTTGAAATATTAACCGAATTGCCCGAAACAAAGGCATGAGACACGACGGAACCAGAAAGCATGCCGATAAGACCGCCAATAGCGTTGACGTTTCCACTCACGGTCGCATTGGCTGAGACATTTTCGAGCATACCACGGGACACAAAACCGACAAGACCACCGATGTTGCTTTCCCCCGATACACTGCCAGTCACGCTGATGTGCTTAATGGAAACATTCTCAGCTTTACCCGCAAGAATACCGACGTGATCATGCCCCGTAAAAGAAAGATCAACTTGAAGATTGTCAATGACAGCTGGCGTCTCCCCACCTCGAATGACGGAAAACAAACCAACAGCATCCGTTTCAGAACTGCCTAAGACGAGTGAAGTACCACCCGTTGTAGCAGATACCTTATGCTTTTCACCAAGGAAAATACCAAAGAAAGGATACGTCTCTGTTCCGATGCCAAACCAGTCTTCAAGCATCGGAATGTTGTCGCCAATATCAATATCTTCCTTGAGGATAAAGGAAGCCCGTTCCGGCGTCACATGCTCATACTCACCATTGTTCCAGGCATCACGAAGTTCAATAAGCGCTTCTGGTGTATCAATGATGAGCGCACAAAGTGGCTTCGTTTCATAGACGGTATAGATGCGCGCACAATCCGGCGTGCCATCTTCAAGGACACATTTTTCAACATCCTCACTGTATTTACCATTGGTGTGTGGGACGTTTTTCGTATTGAACGATTTATAGACGTTGTTTGGACAGATATCGATGCAATTCGGCACGCCGTCGCCGTCATCATCGGAGAGATTCACATCGCTGTCTACAAGACCACAACCGCACACGCCTTCATCTTCCCATTTATTTTTGTCGTTTGGACAGGCATCAACGCAATCGAGATAGCCATCACCATCTGTATCGACATCGGACACACCACAACCACATTTGCCTGGACGCGTTTTATTGGCATCATGGGGGCACATATCGAGATCACGGGTGAGACAGATCGGTACACTCTCAAAAAGCGTTCCGGCAAGCTCCGGATCATACACATCGTCCGATTCGTCACATCCACAAATGCCAGGCGTCTTTTTGTCGGGATTTTCCGGGCAAAGATCGACGTTGTTTTCAAGACAAATATAAAGACCTGTCTGAGGATTAATCTCATCGGAGACACCACATCCGCACACGCCAGGCCTGACTTTTTGCTCATCCAACGGACAGAGGTCAAGCGAAGAACACCAGATTTCACCTTTATCATTTGGCGCATCACTTAATCCGCATCCACAAATACCAGGCTCGATTTTATCTGGATCGTTCGGACAAAGATCGACGCGTTCCTGATCATTGGGATCCGTCTCATCACATGTATATCGGCCTGTCAGCATATTAATCACGTCTTCCGTGTCGCAACCACAGTGGCCTTTGGCCCGCCCTGCTTTGAGCGTACCTTCTTTGCATATTTCATCTTCTGGAACGTTCAAATTATCATCTTTATCAATACACCCAAAAAGGCTCGCTGCAATCGTGATACTTATAAGGATAAAAATCGATTTTCTCATAATGATCTCCATTCAGGCCTCCCCCTGTTCCTTTATAACAATGCAAAAGACGAAGTTCAACTCTCCAAGCCATGTTGCAACAAGGCGTCAGGCGTAATCGTTTGCGTATGCCATGAATGTAAGCATACCCTGGAAACACACCTGCCCTCCCCTTCTGGCAAATGCACGCTGTGTGGAAAAACTGACTACGCTTCGGGGCGAAGCTAAGCATTGGGGCGAGTACGAGACCGCGCCTACTGACTACTGAATGATTACTGAAAACTGAAAACTAAAAATTGTATGCCATGTGTACGCACGCCGCATGACCTGTTTTTTATGTCACGCGTTGCCAAACTTGCTCGTTTCCGTTAATTTAGACAATCATCCGTGCCACGTCATTTTTTAACTCGGAGGTAAAATACAGATGATAAAAAAAATAAGTCTTATGCTGAGTATCGGCTTCTTCATCACTGCCTGTCAGGCAGAACCATGCAATTGTCCGCAACAGCCAGTAACGCCCCCACCCGCCGAAGCGCCTAACACGGCTGCCGCCGAAGCGACACCGACTGCCGAAGCACCTGCGCCTGCTCAAAAAGTTTCCCAAACCCCCATCGCCGTCGGCGAAGCAGAAATCAGCCTGCCTAAACCACTCCCCGTCAAGGCGACATTGACACAATGCCTACAGGACAGACGCAGTATTCGAAGTTATACCGATCAGATGATTTCACTTGAACAGCTCTCGGCTCTGCTCTGGTCTGGCAACGGCATCAATCGCGAAGACGGCAAGCGCACCGCTCCATCGGCTCGAAATCTGCAAAGCGTATCGCTCTTCGTTGCCTTCGAAAAAGCCACGTATCGTTATGATCACGTCGCACACAAACTCATTCGCGTCGCAGAAGGTGATCTGCGTCCCGTCAAAGCCGCCCCCGTCGAATTGATCGTGACTTCTTCTTTTGCCGATAATGAAGTTATTCAAGGCATTGATTCAGGCGTCGTTTCTCAAAATATTGCGCTCTATTGCGCTGCCGAAGGGCTCGCTACGGTCATCCGCATGATGCGCGGTGATCAGTCCGAATTACAAAAATCACTTGGCATTGAGCCGACCAATCGTCCGCTCTTCAATATGGCTGTCGGATATGAGGCTAAATAATTATGACGTGTGCAAACATCCTGATTGTCGATGACGAAAAGAATATCTGTCGTACTGTCCGTATGGTACTCATGGACGAAGATTACGAAATTGAGACGGCTTCAAGTGCTGAGGAAGGGCTCTCCAAACTCGCTGAACACCCTTATGACGTTCTCATCGCTGACGTACAAATGTCTGGTATGAGCGGCATCGAAATGCTCGATCATATCCGTGAAGACGATAACCGACCAGAAATTATTATGATGAGCGGTCACGCCACACTCAATGACGCTGTCAACGCCACGCGCTTAGGCGCGTTCGATTTCCTCGAAAAACCCATTGACCGCGAACGTCTCATTTTGACCGTCCGAAACGCCGTAGAGCGCCACATCCTTTCACAACGCGTTCAATCTCTCGAAACCGCCGACGAACGTTATTGTGGCATGATCGGAAACTCACCTGCCATGCAGAAAATCCGGAAATCCGTTGAAGTCGTCGGTCCAACCATGGGAAAAGTCCTCATTCTGGGCGAATCCGGCGTCGGAAAAGACCTCGTCGCGCGTTCCATCCACGCCCTGTCTCAACGCGCCAAACGCTCTTTTGTCAAAGTTAATTGCAGCGCCATCCCTTCTGAACTCATCGAAAGCGAGCTCTTCGGACACGAAAAAGGTTCATTTACAGGCGCTGCCGTTAAAAAACGAGGTCTCTTCGAAATGGCTGACGGCGGAACCATCTTCCTCGACGAAATCGGCGATATGTCACTCGCCGCTCAGGCAAAAGTCCTGCGCGTCCTACAAAATGGTGAGTTCACACGCGTCGGTGGCGAAAAACTCGAAACCGTCGATGTCCGCGTCATTGCTGCAACGAACAAAGACCTCAAAAAAGCTGTCGCTGAAGGCACTTTCCGCGAAGACCTCTACTTCCGACTCAACGTCGTGCCTATCCACGTTCCCCCCTTGCGCGAACGACTCGAAGACGTCCCTCTCCTCATCAACGTCTTCCTCAAACAAATCGCCATGGAATACGGAAGACCTGTACTCAACGTCAGTGACCGCGCCATGGATCTGTTGAGCCGATACAGCTACCCAGGCAACATCCGTGAACTCCGAAACATTTGTGAGCGCTTCGTCATCATGTGTTCCGATACGGTCACGCTCGCCGATCTTCCCGTCGACGTCACCGACGAAGTCCCCCTCATGCCGTTGCCTGATACACCACAAGCAGAGCCAACGACTGTCACACCCACAGAATCGGCACCCCAAATCGATGATACGGCTGCCGCCCTACCCATAACACCTTCCGAAGATCAATCTCCCATGGCTGAAATCGCCGCCATCAAACCAGGCTCCATGCCACTGCGCGATTTCCGCGCCATTGCCGAATTCGCTTACATTCAGGCAACGCTTAAACTCTTGGGCAACAATGTTTCTCGAACGGCGGATGTTCTGGCCATCGAACGCACAAGCCTCCATCGGAAACTTAAAAAACTCGATGGCGACAGGGAAAATAACGATTAATTTTGAGGGGGCAGACGCCCCCTGCGCGGCTATGGCGCGGCGTATTGAGCAAAGCGAGAAGCCGCGCCGCGTTGCGTATCGGCTCCGCCGATAGCAACGCCCCCTTCTGCGCCATACGCCGCTACCCCCTCTGCGGGGGCATCCCCCGCAACGCCCCCAAAACTACGAATCATCATGCCGGAGTTGGTTTATACCAACCACAAAAACATGACGCTTGCATCAATCATGACGCTTCCAATCGCATTAAAAACTAAAAAAGGCGGATCCTAAAATCCGCCTTTTTCATGACTTCTGCTGACGATTATTCAGAAGCTTTTTCTTCCTTCTTCTCTTCAGCTTTTTCTTCTTTCTTCTCTTCTACTTTCTCAGCTTTCTTTTCGCATTTGCAATCATCGCATTTGCATTTGCCACCGCAGCAGCATTCATCTTTTGCTTCGAAAACAAAACGATAAAGCAGGCCAGCAATCACAGCGCCGAGGATAGGCGCAACCCAGAACAGCCAGAGCTGGCTCACGGGTTCACCACCAACGAAAATCGCCATTGCCGTCGAACGCGCAGGGTTGACAGACGTGTTGGTCACAGGAATACTAATCAGGTGGATGAGCGTCAGGCAAAGACCGATGGCGATCGGGCCAAAGCCGGCAGGCGCACGTTTGTCCGTCGCACCGATGATGACAAAGAGGAAAATGCAGGTAAGGACAGCTTCAATCGCAAAAGCTGCACCCATGCCATAAGCAATATTACCAAAACGGGCAGCACCATCCGTTGACCAACCGTTTGTTGCAAATGTACCAGCTAGAGCACCAGAATCAGGAATATTGAGCGAGTTTTTGACGATTGCAAAGAGAAGACCAGCAGCAATGATGCCACCAATGCACTGAGCAATAATGAAGAAAACGGCACGTTTGGGATCTTTGTCACGACCGGAAGCAAGAAGACCAAGCGTGACAGCGGGGTTCAAATGGCAACCGGAAATATGGCCAATGGCAAAAGCCATCGTCAAAACCGTCAAACCAAAAGCAAGAGAAACGCCGAGATAACCAATACCATTATCGGGTACTCCACAGGCGAGAAGCGCAGCGCCGCAACCGCCAAAGACAAGCCAAAATGTACCGATCAACTCGGCAATGGATTGTTTAATAAGACTCATAAAGTCGATCCTCCAATAAAATAAACAAAATGCATATCTCTATCTATGTCAAAGATATGCTTGCCAGCGTCAGTAAAACTGACTTTTGTTACTTTACGCTCATAAATGATTTGCGTCAAAAAGGAATACAACGATACTTTTTCAATAAGATAACGAAGCTGTACACCAAGACGCATATTATGCGTTTTTTTCAATACAATTAATTACCCAATCATGGCTCAATATGCCGCGCCATCCACACGACAAAAAACGCCTCTGGCCATGAATGAAGGGAACACGTTTACGCTACGTTCATGCACAAAATTTAAAATCGCCCCTGCCCATGCAGGGAAGGGGCACGCGTGAAAAATGCCAAAACGCAGTCTACGTCTCGTCGTTTTCATCCTCGCCTTTCAGCGCATGATCATATTCTTTTGCAAGATCAAGGATGCGCTGATGCTTCTCATCGACAGGCGTAATCTCTTCAGGCGTCAGCGATGCCGGTGCTTGCGCTTCTTTTATGACGCCTTCAATTTTAGACAATGATTCGTCAGGTTCTTTGCCATTTAAGACGTCTTCCATCAGTTGCGCACCTTTTGAGGCAACTTCTCTTGCAACAGCTGCGTCTTTGTTATCATAATCAATTGTTTCTCCCGTTTCAGAAGATTTCACTGAAGAGATTTTTGCCCCTTTGATGGCCTCTCCGAGGAGTTTCGCAAAATCAAACTGAACTTTATATTTCGGCTCATCTTTGGTGGCTGACGAAGCATCCGAAGCATCTGTGCCTGCTTCATCAGATGCAACTTCTTCATCCTTGGGCTTATCTGGCTGAATGCCCAAAACATCCCCAAAAAGCGTCCCCACGACCGAATGGGCAATGCCACCAAGAACTGTCGGTATCGCTTCCATACCGTGTTCCTGCATAAATTTGGCATCAAGTTTGACAACTTTTTTGCCATTTTCGTCTATCGTGTAATCCTTATCCGTGAGATTTTTGTCGGCGTATGCTTCAAATTGCTCACGAATGACGTTTTGAAGGTCGATCTTTTTCTCAATACCCTGGCGTTTCAGGCGTTCATAAGCGAGATTAATGACTTCGCTCGTTTCTTTCACAGTCTCCTGCTCTGCCGTCATGGCTGCTTTGGCACGCTCAAAACCGCCATCAATAATATCTTTGGCTTCTTTATCTTCATCGTTTGAAGATAAAGAAGAAGCAGCTTCATCTTTGACAGTATCCGCTTCGTCATTGGCGGCGTCTTTCGGCTCACCTTCTTCATCAAGTCCCATCTTTTCACGCGCTGACGCAACGCCGGCTTTGGATGCATCAATCAAATCGTTGATGGTATGACGGACGGGCTCCATCTGCGCACGAAGACTGGCAAACATCTCTTTGATGCCTTCAATGGCCTCGCCGAGAGATATGGGTTCAGAATTCGCATTACTATCCGTATTTTCGGCTTCTTTTTTCTCTCGCGCTTCTTCAAAATCAATCACATCCGCAATTTTCTCTTCAGATGTTTTCTCAGAATCCATGCGCTTATCATCATCACTCATCATGATCTATTCCTCCCAAAACAGGTTGATCCCTTCAAATAAGGACATACAATTTTATACGATTTCTTATTGTTGACGCAACCCTATTTCCGATTCCTGCAACGTTTCATGCAGGACACAGCTTGAAAAAATGCGCCATTCGTGATTATAAACATTCGTTTTTGGACTGACCCACCACAGCGGGGTCAAATCACGTCAATTCATTTGGGAGTTCATATATGTCCAAACAGGTCACCATGATCAAAGATATCCAGTCTGGCAAAATCGCCGTTGGCACCAACGTTTGCATCGAAGGCTGGGTGCGCACAATCCGCAATTCCAAGGCATTTTCCTTCATCAACGTAAGTGATGGCACGTGTTTCGCGCTTATCCAGGTCGTTGCCAATAACACGCTTTCCAACTATGCATCAGACATCATGCGCATCACGTGCGGTTGCGCCGTTCGCATTGAAGGCAAACTCGTCGAATCTGAAGGCGGCAAACAGGCGCACGAAGTCATCGCCGATCGCGTCGAAGTCGTCGGTTGGGTTGAAGATCCAAACAGCTACCCTATTCAGCCCAAAGCGCACTCGAGAGAGTTTTTGCGTGAAGTCGCCCACCTCCGCCCAAGAACAAACCTCTTTGGTGCCGTCGCTCGCATTCGACATACGCTGTCAATGGCTGTTCACCGCTTCTTCGACGAACGACAGTTCTACTGGGTTCATACCCCTCTGATTACGGGAAGTGACTGTGAAGGCGCGGGCGATATGTTCCGCGTTTCAACGCTCGATCTCGCCAATCTTCCACGCCTCGAAAATGGTGACGTCGATTACAGCCAGGATTTTTTCGGAAAACCAGCTCACCTTACTGTTTCCGGACAACTTAACGTCGAAACATACGCCACGGCGCTGACACGCGTCTACACCTTCGGACCAACCTTCCGTGCCGAAAATTCCAATACGCGTCGTCACCTCTCCGAATTCTGGATGGTCGAACCCGAAATCGCTTTCGCCGATCTCCATGATGATGCCGAACTTGCATGGTCTTTCATTCAACACATCTTCAAAACCGTCCTCGATGAACGCGCCGATGATATGGCCTTCTTCCAACAGCGCGTCGACAAAGACTGCATCCGTCGCCTCGAATCCCTCGTCAACTCCCATCTTACCGTCATGGATTACACCGAAGCCGTCGATCGCCTCCAGAAACTCGACCAGAAATTCGATTTCGACGTCTTCTGGGGCATGGATATGCAAACGGAACACGAACGGGCTTTGACCGAAAAAGTCGTCGGCGGACCCGTCGCTGTCATCAATTATCCTAAAGAAATCAAAGCCTTCTATATGCGCTTAAACGACGATAACAAAACCGTCGCTGCCATGGATGTCCTCGTCCCTGGCATCGGTGAAATGATCGGCGGAAGCCAGCGCGAAGAACGACTCGACTACTTCGACAAACGCCTCGAAGAACTCGGCATGGTCAAAGAAGAATACAGCTGGTATCGCGATCTTCGTCGCTATGGTACCGTCCCACATGCTGGCTTCGGACTCGGCTTTGAACGCGCCATGATGTACGCCACCGGCCTCGATAACATTCGTGACGTCATCCCCTTCCCTCGTGCGCCGCGCCAAATCGCCTTCTAATAAGCAACCTCACATAATCATGCCCGCTTCCCGCGGGCTTTTTAGTTTACGCGATCTTCTGCCCTTCGGTTCTCCAACACAACGCCATGAAACACATTTTCATCGTCAATCCTGCTTCCGGAAAAGAAAACGCCACGTCGCGGATTCAATCTCAAATCGACGCTTCCAAATACAAAGACCAATGCGAATGTTACATTACAACTGGCGTGGGAGACGCCACGCGCTTCATTAAATCTTACTGCAAAGCGCATACGGAACCCGTCCGCTTCTATGCCTGCGGCGGAGATGGAACGCTCTCCGAAGCAGCCAATGCAACGGCTCAGTTTCCTTACGCAGCTTTGGGATGCTTCCCATGTGGCTCCGGTAACGATTTCGTCAAATATTACGGTGGTTCGGCCCCCTTCCTCAATCTCAATGCGCTCATTGAAGGTGATGAACTGCCCATTGACCTTATCCGCGTCGGCGACAAATTTGCCATCAACGCAACTCACTTCGGCTTCGATTCAAGCGTCGCTCAAACCATCTGCGATATCCGACGTAAACCCATCATCGGCGGTAAGCATGCCTATCCTTCCGCTGTCATCAAAGGCCTGTTCACGGCCAGAAAACACATCTGTTCTGTCGAAGCCGATGGCGAAATCATCAATCCTAAAGGAACATTGCTCCTCTGTACCATTGCTAACGGTCAGTATGTCGGCGGCTCCTATCGATGCGCCCCACGCTCACGAAACGACGACGGCTGGCTCGACGTCTGTCTCATCGACCCCATTTCACTTCTCATGTTTTTTAAGGTCTTCAGCCACTATAAAGATGGTTCCCATCTTTCAAATCCCGACTACCGCTCTTTTATCCATTTTAAACGTGCCAAAACAATCCATGTCAAAGCGACGCCGGGATTCGTCTACGCCATGGACGGTGAACCCATCAAAGCGAGCGAGTTCACCGTACAAATCGCACCGCATGCCACGCGCTTCATCGTTCCCCAAGGGGCTCGTCCAATCTCCCCCATACCTGAAGCTTAGCTGAATCATCTCACGCCCCCTCGTCCATTCTCCTTAAAACACACTTTTGACATGGACGAGGTGTTCCCCCCTGGCCGTTGTGTAGGCAACGCTTCTCCAATAGAGCAAACGACTTTGCCGACGACACATGACTAAGCCATAAACAGCACGCTTGCGATCTGCATCCACACCACACGCGCACGCTTCCAGTGTGCCCACGAACAAGCGTAAAAATCTACAGCGCTCTCCCTTAGAAGAGCCACCAAAACCTGCTTGAAATCCTCAAAAAGACGACGATTCATGACTCAAAATGCATGCCTTCTGCAATTATACTTGACTCTTTTCATTTTTGTGCCATGATTCATTTGTTAGGCAATCCTAACAATTTTAGCAATATCTAATAAATTCATAAAGGCGTACTAAAATGCAAATCTTGAGACAATTCTTTAGCCAAACAAAAAAACCCGAGGGCTTCCTGGGTGCCCTCATGCTACGCGGCATGAACTCAGGTCATGCAGAACTTGCAGATTGGGCGTTATCGCTCATGCCAGGCATTGCACCCCAAAGCGCTGTCGATTTAGGCTGTGGTGGCGGCCGTAACATCGCAGCCCTTCAAAAAAAATACCCTCACGCCAACGTTGATGGCTTCGATTATTCAGCGCTTTCTGTTGAAAAAGCAATTAAATATAACGCATCTGCCATTGCACAAAATAACTGTACTATTGCCGTCGGCGATGTTTCAAATTTAAAACCCCAAAAAAAAACGACCTGGCAACTGCTTTTGAAACAATTTATTTTTGGCCAG
>JAFOHE010000260.1 GCA_017421975.1 Pseudomonadota bacterium | reverse complement strand
GACGGCGACGCCCATAAAAGCCGAAATCAAGCCCAGCAAAAGGCCGGCATGAATCACGGCACTGCTTCTTTTTGGTCGTTCAACGATAAAGCATCCTGCCATGAGGCTAAGCGTTGCATAAGGCAATACAAAGAAAGTGTCTTCCCCCAGGATGGCCAACACAATCATAGCCATGAAAGCATAATAATAAGCGTACTGCCTGTTAATGACGATACGCAAGAGCATCGAACCGCTCGCGAAGGGGAAAAGCAGGAACAAGGAATAGGGCAAGTGATAAACGGAATCGAAGGTGGCAAAGACAATCGCAGCAGCCTTAAGTCCTAGCGCATAAATGAGGAGATTGCTCACGAGGAAAAGCATATCTCTATTTTTAACGCGATTCGTCAAACCAGTACGTAAGACCGGCCCGCAGACGATACCGGCCATGAGCATGATGATGACGGCAATACCGACCCAATGCAAGGCACGATTTTCGTATTCCGTCTGCCCCTGGATCATTTTTTCAAACAGTTCATAATGTTCCTGTTTGATCGGCTCCCCTCTTCCGATGATGGTTTGTCCTTTTTTATATTTTTGTATAATTCTTAATTCTGCCGTTTTATCAGCGACATTTTGTTTTTCGCGTTCCGTAGCTTTTTCATCATAAGTAATATTTTCGCGCACAAAATTCGCGAGGAAATCGACCATATCTGGCGCATCGACGAAGCGTTCCCTGACGAGCGAACGCATGAAAGACTTACTGTCCGCTAAAGTTGTAATAATCGCCTTGTCAGATTCGCTAAAGACTTTTGATCTTCTTTCACCGCCTTCGTGCCATTGAACCGTGATGCGATTATCGTCATCAATTGCCGCTCTGGATGAAGCAATGCGCTGGCTGAGTACCATATTGAGGACGCGAACGATTTCTTCCTGAATTTCTCGTGAAAAATTGTTTTCCACGATCCAGAAGTAAATCTCATCGCTGACGGGCACGCCTAATTTCTTTTCAAACTCCGCCCGGTGATCGATTTTCCATTTTTGAACAGATGCGAGAAGCTCGTCATCACGCAAAGGCCGCGTTGTCTGAATGGCCTCATAATCCGGATCATTTTTCAGATCATCATGAAACGGTGCGAAAACAGCGTCCATGACTTCAGTTCTTGGATCTTTAATATGAATATTATGATTGAGATCGTTGAGCATTTTGGGGATACGTTTTCCCATTTCCTGCTCACGGAATTTAATAAACTTTTCGCGCATGTTATCGAATGCGTCATTGACATTCGCGACAACGCGGTCGTGATAAGTGCTATCCCACGTATAGATGGGCAGGACTTCGCCGACGCGCTGCGACCGGATGCGCTCCGTCGCCTCTTTATCGACAGGATCGTAAGTAAAATCGAACGGTGCCTTATAATCATGAAGGGCAATCGTGCCGACATCCGTCTGTTGAATGATGCCGCCTTCACTGCCGAGATAACTGCCCATCCACAGGATGAGCAGGAGGACCATCGAGAGGATGGAAGTCAGGATAATCACGGGATTATCGAGACTCCAGGACAGAAATCTGGAACGTTTCTTTCGCCGTGAAACTTTTTCAAAACTCAGGGATTCACGCTGACGGTATTCGTCCATAATTACTCCGTCTTATCGCATGCGTCATAAGCCTTGACGATTTTTTGAACGAGCGGATGGCGCACGATATCGCGTTCATTGAAACGCACGATATCGATGCCTTCAATGCCATTGAGAATATCGACGGCCTGAGCCAACCCCGAGCGTTGTCCGCGCTCGAGATCCGTCTGTGTGAGGTCGCCGGTGACCACGACTTTGGACCCGAAGCCGAAGCGCGTGAGGAACATTTTCATCTGTTCGGGCGTGGTATTTTGCGCCTCATCAAGGATGATGAAAGCGGCGTTGAGCGTTCTTCCGCGCATGAAAGCGAGCGGTGCCACCTCAATGGCCCCCTGCGCGATCCAACGCTGAGCCCGATCGACATCGACCATGTCGTACAAAGCATCATAGAGCGGTCGCAAATAGGGATTGACCTTTTCGGCCATATCGCCGGGCAAAAAGCCCAGTCGCTCGCCCGCCTCCACTGCCGGTCTGACGAGGACAATGCGTTTGACTTTTTTTCGGATAAGCGCATCGACGGCCAGCGCCATGGCAAGATACGTCTTTCCCGTTCCGGCCGGCCCGATGGCGAAGACGAGATCAACCTCTCGGACGGCCCGTACATACGTGCGCTGATTTGGCGTCTTGGCGGCCACCATTCGTTTATCGTTCGTCATGAGGATGACCGTATCCTGGGTTTCACCACGCTCCGCTGGCGTCCCATTTTTGAAGGAAGCGAGGCATGCCGCGACCTCCCCCACCGAAATTTCCCGATTTTCTTTCGTATCTTCATACAGAGAGACGAGGACACTTTCGGCGAGCGCCACGGCCGTCTGCGCCCCTGCAATCGAAACCGAATTTCCCTGAACAGCGATCTGCAGCCCAAGTTCTTCTTCGATAAAATGAAGATTCACCTGACGTTCACCAAACAACATCTGAGCATGCGGCATGCTGGGAAATTCTATTTGTGTACGGGCCATACCCGGTTCTCCAATGCTGCACCACGGTGCAGAAACGATTCACGAAATCTGATCTGCCAGGTTGTCGCTTAGAGCCCACCCAGCCTATACTGACAATCTTACAGGATACATCAATTCCCGTTTTGTGAATAGATCGCAAATTTCCATTGCTATCATTTTTTGCCCTCTCATGCTCAGGGCCACGCCATGGTTAATTTATCGTGTCGGGGCACCTATTGCCATAAGGCAATACGGTGCCCCGCCTGCGCTATCGCTACGCGATACGCGCAGGCCACCTTGATAAAGGGCGCAGCGCCAGTCCGGATGGCGTGAAGTGAATTTTTTTATTTCCGCTTGTCAAGCCATGCGCCAATATGGATAATTTACCTGCTTTGAGTTGCAGAAAACATTTTTCAGTGATTCGTGTGTAGCGACGACAATTGATTGATTCAGGTATATCTGAATAGGCTGGTCATGGGAAGGTTTCTATTTTGTTTCCACTTCCCCCAACGCCCGTATTTGTACGCCCACGCGAATGTGCAACGCCTCATTTGGATATGCCATCGTATTTGGAGATTCAAAATGAGGAAACCGATGCCATTGAGTTTTTATTATCTACTGACAACCTTATGCTGTAACAGCTGCAGTTACCCAATTTTTCCGGAAGACATCGTAGAAGGCGATACACCACTTCCTGATGCCTGCATGGATGGCTTGGACAACGATCACAATGGCCTGACAGACTGCGAAGATCCTGGCTGCAGCCTGTACAGATTCTGCGATCGCTTTGAAACCATCATGGTTCAATGTTCCGACGGTATTGACAATGACGGAAATGGGCTCATCGACTGCGAAGATTCCGAATGTCGTTCATACGGCTATCTTTGTCCCAAAAAGAGCGACGGCTGCTATGCAGATGAAGCCAGGATCGCTTTGGCAGATGTCCCCGAGGGCTGCTACACGGCCATACGTCGTGCAGACGATTTTCGGCTTATGCGTGGACGCCCAAACGGCCTGTTTGTGTTAGAAAACGATATTGATCTCAGCGATGCAACCTATTTTCCGATTCCGAACTTTTCAGGCACGCTTTTGGGCAACGGCCACAAGCTCTCGGGACAGCTAACCATCGCGCCGTCCCCATTCCATGACGACGCGTCGTGCAGCCTGTTTGAATCTGCCTTTGACGCGACCGATGCACATACCGACGGCATATATTTATTGGACATACAACTTGATCTCGCAATAGCGTGCCACGTTCCGGAAACAGCCAAATCCCTGGATGCGGGGGGACTCATCTCGCGATCGACGCTTCCCGCCAACCTTCGCGGGCTGACAGGCAGTCTTGCCTTGAATGTCAACCATAGCGTTTTTGGCGTCCAACCGCTCGCATCGCTTCATGTCGGCGGCATCATCGGTCATTCGTACGAAGACATGATACACCTCTCTGATTCGGCGCTTATCACGCATATTTCTCTTGATCAAAGCGGATTATTGCCCTCCGAAACGGTCATCGGCGGCATCATTGGCAGTGGAATTATCGAAGTGGACCACATCACACTTGAACCTACGATCACCTATTATGCGACGGGCGGTCGGGACAGCTTTGCGGATACAGGCTATGCCCTCACCATCGGCGGTTTGATTGGGACTTTGCATGGCGGCCACATTCACGACATTTCCATGACGCCAGTCCTAGACCTGGACCTGGATTATCCTGTTCGAAATTACAGTCTCGCGCAATCCATGACGATTTCAGCCGGCGGTCTGGGTGGCATTCTCCACAAAGGCGACGTTCAAAACATTCTTATCGAATCGGAGACGCTCCGTCTCGACACGAATCTCGGCCTGAGTCCGCAGGAAGCCCCCATTAACATTTATCTGGGTGGAGGCATGGGGCAATCGGGTATTTCGCCTGACACCTTTCATAATCTGTATGGCGATATTGCCTTTGATAATTACTTCCGCCACCCTATGGAAGTCGCCATAGCCGGCATTACCGGCAAACAGACAGTTTTGCCGTCTTCTGTCAGCCACGACCTTCGTTTTACAGGAAGCATTGATGCCAGAGGACGTATGGCCGATGATCCCCGAAGCCGCATGTCCACAGGCGGGATTCTAGGCTATGGCGCCATGATGCTCGACACTGTCTATGTCGATGCGTCGTTGTCGGTTGCGACCTCCCACGCGCCCGTCACCCATAGTGGCGGTATTTTTGGGTGTCTCGAAACATCGCACAATTCAGATATTCTCATGCTCAACAACGCCTTCAGCCACGTTCGATTTACGAGGCGGCTCGATGACGCTCTCGATGCCGTACACGCGTATCCCTATTATTGGGGCGGTCTGGCTGGTGCCATACAAAATGAACGCCTTGCCCCCGTCACAAACATCTATTTGGCCAATGCACACATACGCACCGAGTATTACAAATATTCCATTCCAGACATGTCACAATCATCCAACAAAGATATTGTCTATTCGGGGTGCATCGGCAATATGGGCGGGCACCTCATGAACATTTTTACATCGACAAAGCATGAAAATAGTCCTACATCGCTTCCATTGCCCTTTATCGCCATTGGCGGTGGCATTTATGAAAAAGACACATACTATCCATATTCCATGTTTGAAAACACATCCCTTCTCCCTCAATCATCACAGCATGCAGAAGGTTACTCTCTCGAGACGGGAGAACCGCTGCTTGAAAGTGGAGAACCCGTTTTGGAGCGTATGCAAAGAACTGCGCTCATGGGGACTGTCACGCTATCGCCCATGAGTGCAGAAAACCAAAAATGCAACGCATGGCAAATGGCATCGATGGACGGCGTTTATCTTCCCGTTCCAAGCGATATTTATAATAATTAAGGATAAAAAGCGTTCATGTCCACATAATATACATACACACACTATGCGCGTATCTCGCAAGGATGCGCGTAACCTGTTGCCACGTTACCAAAACATGGGATGATGGCAGGGGTATTGCGCGTGCGGATACTGTATTTCGTTTGACCAAACGGAAGAATGCGATATAAGAATGGTTTACGCCATCGAATGCGTATGCGCTTATAGCGCTTTGCGCGTAAGCGCCATGCGCCGTCGCTTTCCATTTCTTTGAACAACATTAAGGATGATTATGACCTCAAATCGCTCTTAAAAAACAATCGTCATAGCCAGCGTTTTCATGCGCTGATTCTCACTTTTCTCGTGATCGCCGCAGCCACGGCTTCGGGTTGCCGATTGGATGACAGCTTTTTTAAAAAGTATTCTGGTACATGCCGCAGGTATTGTACAGGCGTGGAAAATCTTGATGAAGACGGATGCTTAAAATTAAAAGGAACGTGTCATCCGAATAATTGTGTCAACGAAAAGTTGCCCGAAGATGATAGCGTCACGCCGGCCACCGACGAAGAAACGTGCTTAAGCCACGCGGGCAACTGGAAACCTGGCTATTGCGTAATTACCGAACAAATATGTAAAGAAAAAGTGACGGACAAAATGGCTCTATAATTTTATTATTCTCGACCGCCCCTGAGGCGGTCGATGCGTCGTCAACGCTGTGCTGTCACACGTTCAAACCAAAAGCGGGCTACTGTTTTTTATTTGTTGCCACAGACGACGCAGAGGGATTGAGTGAATGTTTTATATCCCCCGTAGGATTCGATAAAATGAGCTATTTTTCTACTTTTGGTAGAAATAATAAATCCCAGCTCATAGAAAATGCGATTAAACCCTGGATTCTCAAGCTAAACATGACGATGTGGAAATATGCAAATCCAGTTGTTCGTATGTTTTTATCTATACACGCAAAGTTTGTAGATAACGCATTATATAAAGCCCGTAGGGCTTTGGGCGAGTAGCCCCCGGCAACGCCACGGCATACGCAAAGTCGCAAATCACTGATGAAGTGTTCTGCGATAAAAAAGCGGAATGGGATACAGAGTCTGATTTCGTTCCCAAAAGTCATGTTATCCGTACCCGTTAGACTTACAAAAACATAAGTCCCCATTGTGAGTTCCAAGGGGCTGAGCCCATTGGCGGGGTTTGGAGCTCAGCTCCAAAAGGACTTTGTGCCTCACTCGAACGACGAAGGTGAAGATAAAAAAGCAGGTTAAACTCAATAAAAAAAAAGCGGCAAATGCCGCTTTTTTATCCAATCTTTTGTGGTTTGCATATACCATGCGATTTGCTGAACGCGTATGCAATAGCGCCCTGCAAATCTTAAACTGGCATTAAACCTGTTCTGTGATGAATTTTAACGCACGATATTGATACTTATTCTTCTGCAGTTGCTTCACACCAATAATAATCATATCCTAATTCATTTGAGTCTTCTTCCTGCTTTTTGCATGAGTTATCTTGGCATTTAGTGGGAGGTATTTCAAGTTTTAACAT
>JAFOHE010000259.1 GCA_017421975.1 Pseudomonadota bacterium | reverse complement strand
GGCATTGACAAAACGGTAGAATACATTCTTCAATTTGTGAAGCATAAGTTAAGTATCTAAAAAACTCTATTGTCATCCAAACGACTATAGACAGAAATGATCTCGATAACACAAAGTATATATATTATCGAGATCATTCGTTTTATGTCACGCTCCCCGAGGAAATTGTATCCGGAAGTCTTTGTGTGCCTTCGGCAGAGCGTTGCAATAACCTTCGCCTCGGCATTATTCTGACGCGCCTTGATGGTACGAATATTCTGACGCAGGAATATTTGACGTCCAGGCTTGATGCGTACGATATCGATCCAGAACATTCGCGTCGGAAGCTTAGGCTTCGTGAAATGCCGGAATTGTATGCCACGTCAAATGGCAATATCGCGATAGCGACAGTCATCGTTTATATCGACAACGATGAGAATGGACGTTGGACGGATGCGGAAGATCCTATCGTGGCAGCCCTTCGGGATTCTGTTCTCGTCTTTGCTCCGGAAAAATCACATGAAGTTATTCAAACGATTACAGGTACGGCAGCGCGGTTTGATGAAATCATGGTTCAGCCAGTTACGACGCCATGGACATGGAAGGTGTATGAAGCGACGTTTGAGCAGTCTCGACGTGTGTCGCGAATTACGGGATTTGGAAGTATCCGCGAGTTGCCGATGGTGCTTGATTCGACGCTGGATGAACACGGAAAGGGGTGCTTGTTGCCACAAGATGGCGTCTCACTTGTCAATCCGTGCCGCGGTCTTTTGCCTATAGGAGGCATGCCCTGATGTCGTATGCCTTTGAGACAGGGAAATATAGACAAAGTTTTCCCGTCTGGCTCGTTATGCTCATTGTGGGCATGTGTGCTTTCGGGGGAACTTTGCAAGAAGCCAGGGCTGACACAGGTGGCATCGGCCTTTTTTTGAACCCAGTTAAAGAACCGGAACATAAGACGATTGCCGTTTTCCCACGCACGATACCGATTTATCTGTCTTTGGATGCAGAAAGATCGCGCGATATTGATGTCGGCAGTATCCGACGCGCTGTCGTTGACCATATATCGAAATATCCGATTCTTCGTATTCCTTCGGATACGTATCTTAAAGAGGTTTTTGAACAGTCGAACGTTGAAGTCAAGGATGCGCTCGTGCAGGCAGAGATCGATATGGCGTATGCCGAGATGTATGTGTCGAGCCTGAATTTTGATACTGCGCTTCAGACGCTTGAACGCGTTCTTCGCAATTACAATGAATCCTTGGCGCAATACTTTGAACCGCAAACAGTGGCGCGTGCAGAGCAGATTTATGCCAATACGATGCTCGCACAAATGCGTGAGGCTGAGGAACCTGTTTCGGAAGATATTCACATGGTGCGTCGGGCGTTTATTGAAATGATTCGCCTTGCACCGCATATCGTACTCCTTGAAGGTCGTCAGCCCAAGGAACGCGTGCGTATCTATAACCTTGCACGCGAACTTTTTCTTAATAATGCCATATACCGGCAGACGCCAATTGAGGATGCCAGACAGCTTGCTGAGCATCTTTCGCTTGATTATCTGCTCTTTTTGCGCATCGTTCAGAGAAAAGAAGGATCCTTTTTCGTCGAAGTCGATTTTTACGACCACGAACAAGATACGATGCACTTTGAGACGATCGATATTCCAGATGTGCCTGAAGGGCAAAAGGGAGATGCCCATACCGCCTTTTCTGAGCGCATTTCGGCGCGGATGGATACCTATTATGAAGCGATCCGCCTTCCGGAACCTGAAGAACCGCGGTTCTCAGGGCAGGCGGGGCGGCTTTATCTTGAATTTGGTGCCACGTATTTCTTCTTTGCCAAATATGAAACAAACACGCCGATCCATACGCTCGGCGGCATGGTGAAGCTTTCGTTCATGTTTAATGAACACTTTTTTGTACAGGGCGGCATTGCTTTGTCCGGTGCATTTCAGGATGTGGCGCACAACCTGTACAATTCTTTTGTGACGGTGAGAATTCAGGGTAATTTTGGCATTTCAGCCGATTTTAAATGGATACGTCCCTTCGTTGTGGCGGGAATTGAGTATGCTTATCTGTCGCCCTATGCGATTACTTCAAGCATCACGTGCAAAACGTTTGGACGGGATGATATTGAGTGTCTGGAAGGGGATGTCCGTAATAACAGCAAGTATTCTCTGTTTGGTTTTGACGTTTCTCTAGGGGTCAACGTGGGTAAGGATCCCTTTTATCTTGTCGTTGAATCGTATCTTGCGCTT
>JAFOHE010000258.1 GCA_017421975.1 Pseudomonadota bacterium | reverse complement strand
GGAAACGTGACGGATCCTTACGTCACTGAGTTGTGTTCCCCTCTGTCAGATTATAGTTTCACGCATGCTTCACGTACGCTTGCTTGCGTTGATGAAGACGATAACGCGATAAAAGTTATTCAGTTTTATCCATCTAACAAAATTCGTACGATTGAGACGCTGGACAAATTTGATGATGATGATTCGCATTGGCGTCGTGAAGAGTTTTATGAAGATGGTAGTGCAATGACAAAACCAGCTTCTGTTTTGATTAGAAAATTTGATGATTATTACGTCCCGGAAGAGCCTTTTGAATACATTTATTCCAAGACGGATGGGGAAGAAAAAAAACAAACGGGTGCATTTTCGTCTTCTATGGTTATAAACGGTAGTGGGTTTTTGACGACGTATTGGGGCAGTGGTCAGATAAGGACAAAGGGGGGATTTTATGATTATAATAAGAATGGCGAATGGTCTTATTATACCGAAAATGGTGCCATGTACCGTCAGGAAACTTATACGAATGGTGTTTTGGATGGATATGTAAAGACATGGTTTGGCGATGGCATGCCTGATCAGGTCTATCATTATAGAAGCGGCATAATGCATGGGGATCACGCTGGATATTATACGCTTGGGGGCGTTGCTTGGGAAGCACATCATAATATGGGACATCTTACCGGTGTTTATCGTGAATACACAGGGGCTGGCTCTCTCAAAAAGGAGATTGATTTTGATAAGCCTATTACGATGAATGGCGAGCGTCTGTTTCCTGTGACGGTTTATTATTCTAATGGTAAGGTACGCGCAAAGGGATTTGATGATGGAAATATGTCCGAGAAGCGAGATGGTGTGTGGCGTCTTTTCCTCAAATCTGGCGAGTTTTGGCGTGAAGTGACTTACAATTCGGGTGACGTTGTTTCGAAGGAGGCTGCCGAGTGTTCGGCGATGGGTGGGGAATATGTCATTGACGAGGACAAATTGGAGGAAGGATGCTACTTGCCGCTTGTCAACCGAGAATCATTGGAGCAGCCGAATAAACTTCGTCATGGTCGCTGGCGTTGGTGGAATGAAGATGGTGCGCTTCAGCGCGAAGGCACGATTTTATTGGGCCATTTTTATGGCAAATGGCGTTACTTTTTCCCGGGTGGTAAACCTGGGGTCGAACCCGATGAGAAGTACCTTATGCTCGAAGGAACCTTTGATTGTGATCGCCCTGTAGGTATTTGGCGTGGGTTTTATGAGGGCAATGTGCCTAAATTCGATGGGCAGTACGATCAGAATGGTGTCGAAACGGGAATATGGACGACGTATCACGAGACAGGAGCAGTTTCGAGCCGTGGAGAATTCAAGGATGGCAAACGCGTGGGCGAGTGGGAATGGCGACATGAAAATGGTGCCCTGCGAGAAAAAGGCACGTTTGAGAATGGCGAAGAAATCGGCAGATGGCAGTCGTGGTATCCGAATGGCAGCGAAGCGGGCGTAGGCAACTATGCCAATGGCATGCGTACAGGCGAATGGCAATGGAAACGCGACAATGGCGAGGTATGGCGTAAAACGGTATTTGTTGAGGGTCGTGATCAGACATACCGTTCTGAAAGTGACGAAACGGATGAGTGATGTCATGAGTTAACTGTGCGCTCCTGTCGGAGCGCTTTTTTGTTGCCATTTAGTGAATTAAAGATATTCCGTATGATTGTTTTTGTGACTTATGTGAACAATCTGCTATAAACACAGGGTGTATTTTGATTCAGAGATAGGAAGGCTCGTTATGACAAAAAAATTATTTCAGCTACTCACTCTATTGGCTTCACTCGCGATGACAGGATGTGGATGGGATGATAGTCTTTACAAGGCTTATGTCGATCCGGAAGCAGAGATGCCGGTGACGCTCTGTCCTTCTGTTTGTGTGCCTTTGAATTCGGAGGATCTAAAAGATAAGATCGATTTGAATGCGGATGGATCTTGTCCGGAAGGTTATGTGCATGCGCGTTATCCAGATGGCAAGCTCGTGGGCATTGTGCTAGGGGACGGCAAAGTGATCCGGCTCGATGTCAAGGCCAGTGGAAAAACAGAGGCGGATGACAGCCAGAATGCGGATGAGGGTTTTGGGGATGAAGCGTCTTTGGATAGCTCAGAGATTGAAGATGTGCAAGCACCGAGTGCCGTGTCGGGGGAGATAAGTGCAGTCGGCGTTTTTCAGATTGCTGGCGAATACGCGTTAGAGTATGACTTGACGCAGGATAAGCTTGATTTGTTCCTATCAGCCGTCAAAGAGGGATTGTGTCCAACCGCATACCATACGTGTCAACAGGATTTTAAGAATCCGGGTGAGTTTTATTGTCTTGAGGATACGATATGTGATTCGGATAAACCGTATGCTTGCTATGTCCGAAAGGATGGGAAAGTAACGC
>JAFOHE010000257.1 GCA_017421975.1 Pseudomonadota bacterium | reverse complement strand
TCGGCTTCGGTCTTGTGTTTTTTGAGGACGCCGTCAGATTCGGTTTTCTGAATGGCATCTTTCATATCGACGATACCGACTTTGATATCGGCCATGGCACTGGCGGAAACACCAAAGGTAAGAGCGAGGGAAGCGAGGCAGGTAAAGACGACTTTTTTCATTTTTTATCTCCGATCAGTCAAATGGTTATCAGGGTCAGACATGATCCTGTTTTTGTCTTCATAACTAAGAATGGAACATCATCTTGATTTGTTCCCCAAAAATGAGAAACAAGCAAAATAAATGCCTAAAACAGCACAATATCTATGGATTGTCACCAATGTTTTCAAGCGATTGTTTACCAGGGCTGAACGCCGAGTTTGGCGAGATCGCGGAGAATCGGCTTATAGTGCGTAAGATCGTAAGCGATCATAAAGGCCATGCGAGCGATGTTTGGATTTTTGGCACGCGTCTGCGCACCGACTTCGAGTGCAATATTATAGACGTCCTGATTGGGGCCAAGGAAGATGCCGGTACCTTCGATGAGCGATTTGACTTCGTCCAATTTTGGTCGGCTGAGATCCGTGCCTTTGACTTTGGCGAGTGCGTTGAGCTGAGCGCGTGCGATGGGGTTTTCTTCATAATCGAGACTCACGTAGACCATGGCGACGGCGAGTCTGAATTTGCCATCCATATTGGCAAGAAACGCTTGCGTGCGATAATAATGTGCGAGGCCGCTACGCGTGAAAATAAGTGGATGTACATCGGACATGATGCGACGGACTTCTTCGAGATTTTTTTCGGCTTTTTCGACTTCGGCGAGCTCGAAATAGGCACGTGTATCGACGGGATTGAGCGCCAGACAGGTTTTGAGTTGTTCGCGTGCTTCTTCAAAACGCTTTAATTCGAACAGAATGGTGGCATATTGATAATAGAGGATGGCCGCGAGGTTTGAAATCTGGATGACAGGGCGTTTATCTTTGTTACGCGCCTGGAAAAGGATTGATTCGAACGGGTGGTTGAAGGATAAATAACGTTTGTCTTCTGCTTCAACGGGGGCGATTTCGCCGATGATTTCGGCGAAGCCGGCAGCAGCTTCTTCAAAACGCTTTGCAGCTGCCAGCTTTTGCAGTTCGTCAATACGCGCGTGGAATTTGTTGATGGCTTCACCGAGTTTTTTGGCATTTTCAGTGGCGGCAGCGTCGGGGTATTCTGTCATGGCAAAACGCGCAACGGCTGCCAGTGTGGCCTGATCTTCGGGACTGTCCGTTAGGGATTCACAGAAAGTGCGGATAATCTGTAGATCATGGTCGCGATCCTGCGTAAATTGAGATTTAAGTTGGTTTATGGTGCTATTGATATCTGATTTTTCTGTCATGTAAACCTCTTTGGAATGAACATCAGTGGGGTCAAAACAACCCGACCGCCCCTTATAAAGGACTTCTTGATGTCTGTCCAGACCTTGACAAGCGTTCGCAGTAGTCAGTAGTCAGTAGGGGCGTGGTTTTAGACCCGCCCTGATTTGGTAGTCAGTAGTCAGTAGGGGCGTGGTTTTAGACCCGCCCCGATTTGGTAGTCAGTAGTCAGTAGTCAATTGTCAGTAGCCTGGCACCGATCTATAAGAACTGAGCAGAGCCAAAAAAAAGCTGATTTGTAAAGGCAGAGTTACAAATCAGCTTTTATGCTTTATCTGTGCATCATGTATCAATTTGGCAGTTTCATGCCAGGCACCCAGTTGTCGATGACAGTAATTTGAGAAGCATTTCCAAGGAGGTTGGCGAAGCCACCAAATAGCTTGGACGTCGTACCACGTTGACCATTTTCGTCCGGACGAAGCTGGGTATTCAGCAGTACACCTTTTTTATTCTTATGAATCTCGGGATATTTGAGGTTCATATAGATGCGTTGGATTTTGTTATCCTGCCAGACGAGGATGGAAACCGTATGATTTTTGTCAACGCTTTCGACGATGCCGACATGGGTATGCCAGTCATTCCAACGCCCGTCCTGATTGCGGTCATAGGTGTTGTGGAAAAAGGCTAAATCGCCGATAGCGGGTCTGGCGCTTTGATAGACGAGTTTTTTCTTAAACGCATATTGATACAATTCGCTGATGGTAGGCGTCCGACCACCGACGGTTTTGCGCAGATCAACGTTATTGATGCTGTAAACAGCCAGGATATATTGCATGGCAAGCGCGGATGGGGAGACGGAAGGAACATCATGGTTGCCATCGGGTGTCTTGTTTTTATTTGAGACGGCGACTGTATTTTTTTTGTCAGTTTGTGAAACACTATTCGCAGGTTTTGCGGTAGATGAAGCGGCGAGCGTGACCGTTTTGTTTGCCGGTTTTGCTGGCGCCGTGACGACATCGTGCTTTGGTTCGACGTTGTTTTTTTGATTTGCAGCGATGTTTTGCAGATTGTTTTGTTTTGCTGGCGCCGTGACGACATCGTGCTTAGGCGTATTGGAGCTGTCGGCGAAGGCGGATGCAACAGATGACGGCGACTTTGAAGAGCCAGGCTTGGTATCATTTGTTGGTAGCGGTGCACTGGCTGTTTGTTTTGCTGGTGTATCCGAATCGGTGATCGTTGCCGCAAACAAAATAGAATCGATATCGACATCATCCGTTTGGGGTTTTGTTGGTGAAATGGCGGCACTCGCTTCTTCAAGGGCTTTCATGGCGAGAAGAATATCATCTTCTGCTGTGCCGTCTTGATTGGTTTCGTAGGCGAAAAGCGTGGCTCCATCCCAGTTCTGTGCTTGGGCATGCGAACAGAATCCCAGTGTGGATAAAATGATGGCAGAAAGCGTGAAGATGTTTTTGACGCGATATTTCATATTTACTCTCCCTAGCACAATGCCACATTAGTCAGTAGGGACGTTACATAGAACGTTCTTACATGGGTATAGGTCACATAAGGGACGTTTTATGGAGCCCCTACATCGTCATAAGCTAGAAGCCTATAGCGCGTATGTGGGGGGATGCGAAATTTTCAATGTTTCGTCAAATGGACAGATAAACGGAGATCATGTTAGATGTATCAATGTTTTACATTTAAGTTTCCTATCGGAAAGTGAAATTGTGTGGAAATATCATCAAAAAAAGTTGTCTCAATAATGGTATTTATCATTGCATGTTGACACTCAGTTAGCTCTCATTTGTCAAGGAGAAAAGCCATGTGTGCAAAAAAAGTATTTGCTTTCATGTGTGTTGTCGCTTTTGCCATGGGGTGTGCGCGTGACATCAATTCACCAACGACTTTGCCGCCTGCCGAGCGCCAGGTGGGGGAAAGCGGGGCAAATGCTGATCATACGAGTACGAATAAGGATTCCGTGGTCCTTCCCAAACCGGAATGGGTTGAAGGCACACAGGACGGTCAGATCGTCCAGACGGGCAAAGGAGAACTTTATCATCCTGAAACTAACCCACAGTCTGATCCATGGGATATTTCGCTTCCACCGGTTGAGTTTAAGACGGGTCAGATTGCGTACGAACAATCTCCCAGAGTGGAGAAGCAACGCCAGAATTTGATTCAATCGTACAAATCAGAGATATCGGCGGAGTACGCCAGTCGAAGACAAGAGCGTGTCAGTGGCTATCAAACACGGAAGGACAAACATTCATCTGCCACATCGGCATCAAAAAAGGCAGCACAAGGTTCAGGAAGCTCCCCTAAGCCTATGCCGAATAATAAGCCTATGCCGAATAAATCTAAGGTTTATAGAACACTGGATGGCTTTGGTGGCGGTAGCGATTCACTTTCCGTTTCAGCTTTTCAGATGCCAGGGGCAAGTGCTGGTGCAGCTACGGTTATGGGCGGCAGTTCAGCGGCGTTAAATATGCCCGCTGTCGAAATGCATACGAATGAGTTTAGCCAGTTTGATCCAAACCGTTTTCTCAGCACAGCGACGAATCCATTATCTACTTTTGGGGCGGATGTCGATACGGCATCTTATGGCGTATTCAGGCGATCTATCAACGAAGGCAGGACAGTTGAGAATTTGGGTCTTCGTGCTGAAGAAATGATCAATTATTTTAAGTATGATTATCCTGAACCCAAGTCAGGCGAACCGTTTTCTGTCACGACCGAGATTTCGTCATGTCCGTGGAACAAAGATACGAAGCTGTTGCTTGTAGGTGCTAAAACACGTGGACTGAAGGAAGAAGAACGGCCGGCATCGAATATCGTTTTTTTGTTTGATATTTCTGGCTCCATGTCTGACATTGACCGTCTTCAGCTTCTCAAGGTGTCAGTCATAAGCATGCTTCCCAAACTTACGGCGCAGGACAAAATTTCAATTGTGACGTATTCAGGCCAAGAACGTTTTATCATAGATGGCGTACCTGGGGATCATCATGCTACCATTATGAAGGCTCTGAGCCTGTTCAATGCCGGTGGCGTGACGAATGGTGAAGCTGGTATCAAAATGGCGTATGCCGTTGCAAAAAAGAATTTTATTCCTGGCGGTAACAATCGAATCATCATGGGCACGGATGGTGACCTCAATGTTGGTGTATCGAGTACCAATGAACTTAGGGCGCTTGTTGAGAAAAAGCGTGAAGACGGTATCTTCCTCACTATTTTGGGTGTTGGCATGGGAAACTATAAGGATAACCGACTTGAGGCACTTGCGGACTACGGCAATGGCAGTTATCATTATGTCGATTCGTTACGTGAAGGCACGCGCGTTTTGTCTGAGGAATTTATGTCCACGGTATTTGTTGCAGCCAAGGACGTTAAATTTCAGGTTGATTTCAACCCAGGAAAAATTAAGGGATACCGTCAAATTGGCTATGAAACACGCCGTCTGAATGCCGAGGAGTTTGCGGATGACACCAAAGACGGCGGTGAAGTCGGTGCAGGGCATCAGGTGACGATTTTGTATGAGATTGTTGAGCAGGGATCCAAGGTTAATATCTCCGAGCCGAGATCGAAATATCAAAAAACAGAAACCATAAACAGCGATGAGTATGCCACGGTCAAGCTCAGGTATAAAAAGCCTGATGGCGATGTGAGTAGTGAATTGCGTTGGCCGGTGACGTCTTCTTCGGTTTCGAAAACGATGAGCGATAATCTCATACTTGCTTCATCGGTCGCGGAAGTCGCGATGATTTTGAATCACTCTGCATTTAAGGGCACGGCTTCGATCGCAGGTGTTTTGAAGCGTCTCCAAGCGCTCACAGTGAAAGATGAGTACCGTGAGGAATGGATTCAGCTTGTAAAGATACTCGACAAAAGGCTGAACAAAGAATAGCGCACGCCGTTTAGACCAATGATTTCTTTATTACGGCTGGTACGCCAGCTGCCATGGTATCATCTGGTATATTTTGGGTCACGACAGAACCGGCGGCAATGATACAGCGGTTTCCGATACGTACTCCAGGACAAACCGTGACATTGCCGCCAAGCCACGTGTCTTCCCCAATCGAGATGGTGCGTGCTGATTCGATAGGCTGCCGCCGAAGTCTGAAATCCAATGGGTGTTCTGGAGTATAAAGAGAACAGTTCGGACCAATAAGTGTATTTTTTCCGATTCGGATGTCGGCGGCATCGAGCATGGTGCAATTGTAGTTGATAAAGACGTTTTCAGCGAGATGAATGCCCGTGCCATGATCACAGTGAAATGGAGGTACGATCAGTGCCGTCTCTGCCATATCTGGAATGAGAAACTGAATGAGATCACGGTAATCATCATCGTATTCTGTCATCATCATGAGCTGACGACATAGGCGTTTAGCGCGTTCAAGGCTGTCTCCAATTTCTGGATCATCATAACGGTACAATTTTCCTGCTCTCATTT
>JAFOHE010000021.1 GCA_017421975.1 Pseudomonadota bacterium | reverse complement strand
CATTGACAATGCAGCAGACCAGCTTAAAGAAGCTCTTGCAAGACTTAAGTTCTTCAATGTTGGTGTTACAGCTGTTGCAGGTCAGGGCGATGTTGTTTATAATGAAGAAGCAACAATCGTATTCGATGATCTTAATACAAAGGATGTTGACGAATCTGTTAAAGTGAAACTTGCTACTATCGGCGCAGGTATGAGCGAAGATGCTGTTAAGGCTCTCTTCAACGTAACTGCAACCGGTGCAACTGTTGGTGCTGATAACGTTACAGTTTCTAACGACCGTCACTATTCACTCGAAAGATATGAAATTGACGAATGGAGAGGCGCGGGCCGTATGCGCGCAGCGAAATAGGTGCACGTGTCACGACACGTGCCACATCGCCGATAGCCCGAAAGGCGAGGCGTATTGGGATGCAGGGACGTTTCGTGAAACGTCCCTGCGTGCCAATAGCCGAGCGACAAAACATCCTGCGCATTTTTCGCCAAACAAACTGTTGTTATGGTAAGTTATCCCTGCCGCCGATGATCGGCGAGGGATTTGAGACGCATGGAGTCGCTGCAATGAAGAAGTTCAATATCACTGGAACCTGTTTTCCCAATAGACACTACATGGTCGATCTGACCAGTCGCGTTGCGCAGATCAAGGCGATGGTGGATGACGGTGCCTATTTTTGCATCAATCGCGGGCGGCAGTTCGGCAAAACCACGACGCTCCACGCGCTCACAGTGGGGCTGGCAAGTGATTATGAGGTCTATGCCATCAGCTTTGAGGGGCTTGATAACGCATCTTACGAGACAGAGCGCCACCTGGCTTATGCCATGATGCGGCAGTTTGAATTTGCGGCTTTGATGCGCGGGAACAATGTGTCCAGACAAGTTCAGGAGATCGTGTCTGAGGCTGTCAAGGCAAACAAGGCCGAAAAGCAGATCGGCCTGGACGATTTTTCGATGTTTATTTCGCAAATGTGTATGGCTGCGCAAAACCCACTGGTTCTGATCATCGACGAAGTGGATCAGGCAAGCAACTACGATTCGTTTATTCGCATGTTGGGGTTATTGCGAAAAAAGTTTTTGATACGCGACCAAATGCCGACTTTTCAATCCGTCATACTCGCCGGCGTTTATGATATTAAGAATTTGAAGCTTAAAATTCGTCCCGAAGCTGAGCATCAATACAACAGCCCGTGGAATATTGCGGCGAATTTTGATGTCGAGATGGCATTTAACGTGAGCGATGTCGAGGGCATGTTGCGAGATTATGAGAGCGACCATCACACCGGCATGGATATTCACTCGATTGCGAAGGATATTATAGATTATACATCGGGATATCCATTTTTAGTGTCACGGCTATGTATGATTCTTGACGAAAAGAAATTGCCGTGGGACAGAGAGGGATTTTTACAGGCTGAGCGGCTTTTGCTCAGTGAGAAAAATACGCTATTTGATGATTTTACAAAGAAACTTGATGATTTTCCAGAGCTGTATCAAATGCTGTATGCATTGCTTTATCAGGGCAAGCGAATTTATTATAATGTAAGCGAGCGAACGATAGATATTGCGACGATGTTTGGTTATATAATAAATGATAATGGCAAGCTGGCTGTTTCGAATCGCATATTTGAAACATGGCTCTATAATCATTTTATCGCGAAAGAACAAATGGAAGATATTTTTTCCGCAGGTTCCATCGATAAAAATCAATTTATCAAGAATGGCTGTATTGATATGGAACATTTGCTCGCGCGGTTTGCGGTGCATTTTAATGATATTTACAGCAAAAAAGACGATGCATTTGTAGAAAAGATGGGACGCAAGCTGTTTTTGTTATATCTCAAGCCCATTATCAACGGTGTTGGAAATTATTATATCGAAGACCAGACGCGGGATGAGACGCGTACCGATGTCATTATCGATTACCTCGGAAAACAATATATCATTGAACTCAAGATATGGCGAGGAAATGCATATAACGAACGCGGTGAGCAACAGATTGCGGGATATTTAGATTATTTCCATGCGCAGACAGGCTATCTACTGAGCTTCTGTTTTAACAAGAATAAACAGCCTGGCGTAAAAACCGTGCAGATCGATGACAAGACTATCGTCGAGTGCGTTGTGTGAGATGAGGAATACTTACTCAAATACAGTGGATTGAGGGAGAGCAAATACAATGGATTGGGGGGAGTGAGTGTTTTGACATGGATTTACCTATTAGATTACGATGTTTGTATCACGCCGAGGCGAGTTTTACAATAACATGAGGACAATTCGGGGAGTGCTTTGGTGGGGAACGGAAACGGCATGCTCATCACCTCTTTGCCATCTTTTGAAACCGTATAAAGTATGGGCAGCACATCTCCGGGCTTTAATGCCGGATCATAAGGAACGACGATTTCGTGTATGAGATCGCCAGGCTCGCTATCGTCGGGCGGATTAAAGGCATACTGGAGTACAAATTCCGGATATTGTTTTTCGCTTTTTGCTCGATATTGCACATCGCGGACAGTCGTTAACGATTTTCGGCCATTTTGAAGGAGATGCTTTAGGCTTTGAAAATGTCTATGGTATGTACGAATCTTAGAATTTATATGTTTAATCCAAGATACAATCCAAGACAACATGCACAATAATAGAGCGTAAGATATAGCACTTATGAAGATAAATGCAATAAAATCTTCTGTGCTGAAAGAGGAAAAGTTTGCAATCTGTTTATTCCTAAGTTGAAAGTCTAATATAAAGTCTAATTTTAATATGTTTGCAAAAATTGTTACTATGGAGTACAAGGAAAAAAACAACACAGCCGTTGGCAGCATAATACCCGCGGATAACCCGAAAAATGCTGTAATTAGTATCAATAAAATATTTATCACAACTTTTATCACAACTATAATAAATGAAAATGAATCAAATAGTATATTGATAGGATTAAAAAGATAAGTTAAACTACTGTAGAATTTCTGTAAATGCAGGAATATCGGTGTTATATAGTATGGCTTTAACTTTTGATATGCGGCGGGGATCTTTCTTGGTGTTTGTTCCGAGAGTTTCAGCCAGAGGTCGAGATTGCCCTTTTGTCCGAGGCGTTCGACTTTTTTGAGCTGACGATTGTATTCTTTTGGCGATTGACGGGGGGATTCTACAAGGGCGTGTTCGGTGAACTGATTTTGCGCAAATGCGCCAAAGCTCTGCCTGAGAAGCGCATAGTCGCACAGGCGGTCGGATGCATTGGGCGTGGTCATGCGTCGAATCAGCGAAACGATGGGGGCTGGAAGGCTTTCGAGGGGCTTTTCGATATTGAGGCGAAACTCTGTAACTTCCATATCCGCCGGGGAAATACCGCTCAGGAGTTCGGCGAGCATGATGCCGAGTGCGTAGATATCAGAGGCGGGGGAGACGCTGCCCATGAGCTGTTCGGGCGACATATAGCCATACGTCCCGGCAATCGTCGAGCCGCCTCTTTGCAAAAGCGGATTGTAGACGGCCCCGAAGTCCGTCAGATAGACTTTGTAATCTTTGCCATTGGGTTCGAGAAGGATATTCGACGGTTTGATATCGCGGTGAATGATTGGGGGATCGTGAAGATGCAGTTTTTCGAGAATATCGATGATTTGTATGGCCAGCGAAAAGACATTCTGAATGCTGAATCGCACGCCGGATTTGATGGTGTCGGCCAGGGTTTTGCCGCGAATGAGCTGCTGGACGAGGTAGGCGTGGGGCTGGTCTTCGTCGAGTTTTTCAATGGCTTCGTAAAACGTCGCGACGCCGGGTATGTCGAGCGATCGCAGGGTTTTGGCTTCGCGCCAGAAGAGTTCGTATTCTTTCCAGTTTTGGATGGAGCTGATCTGGAGCACTTTGATGGCGACGGGCATGCCGTCGGATTTGCGTTCGGCGGCATAGACGCTACCCTGTGTACCGCGGCCTAAAAAGCGCGTGAAGGTATAGCGGTCGGCGATATCGTCGGGAGTAGACAGCCCGGATTCTGTCTTTGCCCGCTTTGCGGGCACGAGATGGGGAATGGATTCCGATTCCACGAAATCCACTTGTGCGCTGTGCGATTCTGGTTGCAAGATGTTCGACGCTTTAGATTCTTCGTTCACCCGCTGTCTCCTCATATTATGTCTGTATTTGTCGCAACAATTTGTTGCAACGAGTGGGAATTATCGGACAATTTGATGGCGTAAGCAAGGAATATTGGAAACGTGTGGGCAGCTATTCCATGAATCCTCATACCGGAAGGGGAGCAGGCGTAGTCATGATATTCGCTATCGCCAGAATACGATTTTTCGAAGCAGCTATTGTGTGGAGGAAACCGTTTTCTCGAAAGAGTTGTGCGATTCTCTTGTTGTGGACATAATTAATGAGGTTATTGGCAAAAATATAACTCTTCGGCGTGCGGGATGCCTGCATCCCCAAGTATCGTCACATTAATACCGTCCGCGATAATCGTACGTTCAAATAATAATTGTAATAAGGATTATTATCTTATGAAGAGACGTGAAACAAGGTATTCCCAATGAATGATAAAAACATTATATACCATTAACCCAAACATAGAATATGTTATTTAACGATGTGCATGGAACGTTGTGGATACGGAGAATCTTTGAAGAACGAGGGGGTAGCGGCGTATTTTCGTGTTTGCAGGGACGTTCCATGGAACGTCCCTGCAAACACGAAAATAGCCGCGTAGGGGGAGACTTCCCCCGCCATAAAAATAAGAAAATAGTGATAATTTGTGAATTTCTGAATGGCCAAAAAAAATCCTCCTGCGCATCAGGAGGAATGAAATTTTGATAAGGGTTATGACATTTGAGGTGCAGGCCATTCACCTGGTGCATAATCGTCGAAAACTTTATTTCGACTGTAATCGTAAGCAGTCTCGGCATTGATGCTGCCGTTTTTGTCGTCGAGGTGATCGTCCATTTTTTCGTACAGTTGATTTTGTATTTCGATTTCTTCTGGCGTGAGCTGGATGCCTTGTTTTCGTTTTTTATTCAACTCCATGAGCGTATCAAGATCTTTTTTGTAAGCCTTGTTTTGTGCAGCTGCTTCTTCGTCGCTTGCTTCTTCGGCAGTCGCGCGGATATCGCCTGCGTAAGAACTGTTGAGTTGTTCGAGGAGATAAATGGGATGATAGGTGAAGAAAAGATGATTTTTTGATTTGATGCCGAGGTCAGCGAGAACTTTTTTGGTCATCCATTGGAAGGGGAGCCAATAGATGAGCCACTGGCCGAAGGATTTTTCATTTTCCCATTGCCAACCGACAGATTGGACGGCAGTTTTTGTCCAGTTCATGAGCGGCGACCACTCACTCTGGTGGTAACAGATCATTTTTCTGAAACTTTCGCGCTCTTCTTTTGTAAAGGCACCGCCGTTAAAGAAGGACTGAATTTCGGAAGTTTTGAGGAACGAGGGACGTCGTCCGGTTTGTTGCTGAACGTTGTCCTGGATGGGTCGCAGGATACGTTTAATGGGAATGATCGAGTAACCTTTATCGTCACCTTCGGTGATGAGCCAAGCATTTTGCTGGCTGTTACGGGTCTGGAAGATATTTTCTTCGCTGAAGACTTCGATATGAACCTGATTCGAGAGGTTATCGAGGCCAGGCTGTAGGCCGAACAGACCGATGGAGCCGAGTTTTTCGCCGGCAGCGACGTCGAGTTCAGTGAGGATGATATCGCCGCGGAGGAACGCATTTTTGATGGCAGTTTTGTCAGAACGATCTTCAATGGCGTTGTAATGCTGAGGAACGCGTTTTTCGTAAGATCTGTCTTCTTGTTTGTAATTGATATGAAAATCGATGGGAATTTCGAAATCGTTTTCGAGGAGTTTTCCGATCCATGGAATTTTTTCGAAGTCATCGGGTGTATCAATATATGCGAGGTGCATATAGAGGGAGTACCAATAAATGGATTTAGGTTTACCATCGGTGCCAGTTTCTTCGCGTTCGTGTCGGACGAGTACGAAGCTGGGGTCGCCGAGATCGACGGTTTTAACGTTTCTGACGGCGACGATTTTGCCCTTCATCATATTCATGATGCTGGTGCCTTTGGTTGCGGAGAGGTGGATACCAGAGTGCCACGACTGGTTTGTGCCGATGGGATACCACCCGCCGTCGTTGATTTCGGCGTTGAGGTAGTATTTGTCGAGGAGATTTTTGAGAGCGGCACCTGCGACGTCGGAGAGGTTTCGATGGTCGTCGCGGTCGAGGTAAAGCGGGAGACTGTTTCGTTCGCCTTTTAATCCGGAGAGGACGCGCATCCAGTCGAAAGCCGGACCTGGATCCCATTTTTGAGCGGAGCAGTGATAGTGGCCGAGCATACCGACGAATCCGGTGGGATTTTTGAGGAGGCGATTGATGATTTCGCCGGAATCGGTGATAGGTGGGAAACAGTTGCTACTGATATTGGGGAGGGGAATCCAGTCGGGTTCACCTGGGATCTGGATGGGTGTAATGAAAGCCTTGAGCAGGGCGATGAGCGATTCGTACTGAGCATCGGTGTATCCCAACATGGTTTTGAGGGAACCGTTAATTTTGTCCTGATAGATATCGCGCAGGCCATTTGCGGGATCAGATTCTTTCATTTCTGGCAGAACGGGATTGTTCATGTCGATGGCGACGGACATATTGTTGTTGTCACCGGTTGCCCAGGCTGAGTGATAGCAATCGAGGAACTGATAGATGGTACCGTCGTAATTGATGTCGAAATGGGTTGAGATGCCACGCTTGCAGAGGATGTCAAACGTTTTGGAAGCACTGAACGTGACATCGTGATGAAAGGCGATCTGCGTAATGTGGTTACTGAGGATGTCAATTTCGGCGCGGGGCACGTTGAAGAGCTGGTCGCCAGTACGTGTCAGTTTGTTTGATCGGAAACTGAACGTTTTCAGCTCTGGCCGGATGGTTTGCATTTGGAGCAGGTCCGCGGGGGAAAGCGAGTTTTCCGGGTGATAGAAGCTCTGTGCCTTATCGCTGTCGAAGAGGACGACATTATAGGTTGTAGCGACGGGGATTTTACGACCGGCGAAGAGGATATATTTTTCCATGATTGCGACACCTCCTTTGATAGAAGCGGCTCATAGAGCGGTTATAAAAATGGGGGAGAGAGGGATAGGGAAGATGTGAGCGTCCCCAAAGAGAATCAACGTGATTTGTTGGCTTCGCAGAAGAGGCAGATATCCCAATGGGGTTTCATGGGTTTTCCGCAGTCCGGGCAGATACGAACAGCAGGTTGATCGTTTTTCTTTTCTTCAATTTTGGGCGCAGCTGGTGCAGGGCGGTTCGCTGCATCGGCTTCGCAGTAGAGGCAGGTTGTCCAGTGTGCTTTCATTTCTTTTCCGCAGACGGGGCAGACACGACCTTTGGGCGGTTCTTCTTTTTTCTTTGCACCACCGCGTGTGGGCGCGACACCGGCCTTGGGGCCGCCTTCGCCGCCGATACCGGCTTTGCAGAAGAGACATTCTTTCCATTGAGGCATGAGCGTACGACCGCATACGGAGCAGACGCGACCTTCGAGCTTGACGCCTTTCTTTTCGGCTTCTTCGATGGCTTTTTGTCTCTGTTCAGCTTTTGCCTTGTTGACTTCTTCGACGGCTTCGCGTTTACAGAACATACATTCGCCATTCCATTCTTTGAGAATGGTGCGGCGGCATTTTGGGCAGACTTCGCCTTTTTCGATTTTTTCCTGGATGATTTGTTCCTGTTGGGCTTCTTCCATTTCCTGAAGCTTTTTCTGGTGTGCGCGCCAGATCAGAAAAACGATGAGAAGTAGGATTAGGACGCCGACGACGATACCGGAGACGATGAAAAAGAGTTTCCAGTTGAACCGAACATCTTGAATTTCGAGCTCGGCATAGGGCAAGGACTCAACATTGACGCTGCCTTTGGTGACGGCAATTTTGTAGGTTACGTGACTGCCTTTGTGCAGCCTGGAATCGCGGAATTCGAGAAACGTCTGTGCATAAATCTCGCCCCAGGTGTTCTCAATATTGACGCTGATGTCTTCAATTGAATCAGCGTAACGGAAAGTTCCCTTTGTTTTTCGGCTCAATCCCTCAAATAGCGGTGCAAGGCTTGAGATAAGGGGTTTGTACATGACGACATAAATTTTGATGTCATTCTGAGTAGCATAGTCGAAAAGTGTGCGTATGGTTTTTTCGACATCTTCTTTTCGATAGATATAGGAGTCGTAAGCGTCCGTAACGATGATGACAGCACGTCTGGCATTTTTACGGAAGTTTGCGGGATCGCTCAATGTATCGAGAGCATACTCAATGCCGCTGTATAGGAAGGAAGCGTCGGTTTTTGGCGTGACTTCCTGAAGTTTAGCATCGACGGCTTTGGCGGGGCCCAAAGGTTCCTGATTGACGATTCGGCCGTCATCGAAAAAACCTGCAAACCGGTCTTCATCGCGTCCTTTTTGAAGGATGGCGCTGAAATCTTTTTTGATTTGCGCGAGTTCGTCTTCAGAGAAGCGTTCTGTGATTGGAATGACGAAAGCGAGATCCAACGGTTTGTCTGTTTTAAAGAAAGCAGTTGCCTTGGGACGAACTTTGAGTGGTTTGTCGTTTGCAATGATTTCGAAAAAGACGTTGTCTTCCGGATTGATCGGATGGGCGTACGGATCAAGAAATGTCGTTCTGATCGTAATATCAGGGGCTTTTGAGGTATCGACTTCATCAATTTTGATGCGATATTCTTTCGGAACCCCGTTATCCGCAAAAGCCGCCGACGGAAGCAGAGGAAACAGGCTAATGGCGGACATCAGCAGGCGTGATGCCAGACGTTTGAGCACCATGGACGACTCCTTACATACCGAAATGGAATGATTCTGAAATAACTTCGAGTGGTTCAGCCTGGCATCTTCTGCCCTGGCGATCCGTGACTGTCGCGCAGAGTTCGTAGGATTCCCCTTGTACTTCGATATAGGGAATCTGAAGAATGACTTCGCGGGCACCGGGCAGTGTTGCGAGTTTTGTCGTCTGACCGTCATGTTTAGCGACGAGGGTGATAAGCGTTTCTTCGGGGGATTCGACGTCGAGATGGAGCGTCATGGGAATATGTGGAATGGCACGCCAGTCGTCGAAATACACGCGGCCATCAAGTTTACGGGCGGCGAAAGTCAAACCGCCCAGGCCGAGTACACCGAGTAGCGCACTAAAAATTTGAACAAATTGTCGTCTCGTCCAGTGCATATTTGCCTCCTGATGGAAATAAGCAGCTACAGAACATACTATTATTCATTATAAAATGGACAGACTTTTCGCGCAAGTGCAGGATAAGCGACGATGCACATTCGGCATACGCAAAACCATGTGAGATGTGGCATGGCCGCAAGACACAAACATTGTATCCCGCGAGGGCATGCGTATTAAGTATTAATGTGTATAGATGTGGGACATGATATGAATGAGATCGTCTAGGGCGGATGGTGGTAAGGCGGAAGCTGGGTCTGAATTGCCGTAGTGCATCCAGATTTGTTCTGTCGCGTGAATCGCACGAGCATAACGTCGATCGGACAGGGCGTTGATCAATTCGAGCCAGGCCATCACAGGGGCATCGTCGTTTCGAGCATAGAGGATCATTCGCGTTTCCTCGCTTGTGGCTGTGAACCATCGTCTGACATCCTTGGAAACGGATGAGGTGGGATGGAAGGCAGCCTGGCGTTTGATTTCCAACCTTCGTTGCATGCTTTTGGGAAGAGGGCGCGAGAGAAGAGCGTGGTAGGCGAATGCTGCAGGTAGATAAAAGCCTGCGTGCCAAAGCATATCGGCGCGTCGTTCATCCCAGATGAGCCTTTCGAGGGGGGAGAATGTCTCCACATCGAGTCCATCGAGTTTATGGCAGATGCTTTTTCTGAAGTCAGCTGCTGTATTGTCAATCGTAGTGTCGCTCAATGCTCCCGAAGCAAGATAGAGCATCCAGTCTCGTTCAGGCGGAAGAGACGGATCACTGTCGGATGCGCATGTCTGCAAAACTTCATCTGTACAAGTGGCGTCGTTGAGGCAGCGTGAGAACAATTGATTTTGGGCTGCTGTATAACGGGCACATTTTTTTGTCCAGATGGAGCGTGAACCAAAAACGAGTTCAACGCGTTCGTTGGCGCCAACGTCTTGTTTTTGGCTTAGAAAACGTTTCCATGCTTCGAATGTGTCGTGAAAAGAGGCGGGAATGATATCTTCAAAATGACCGGGAGAGACGCGGGATAAGCGTTTGACGTTTTCGATACCGTAAGTGTCGATCAGCCAGCGCACGTATGAACCGGCAAGTGTGTAGGCTACGCGGGAAGGTAGGGACCAAAAGCCGTAGATCATGCCCAATGGGGATGGTTGTGGGAACGTTTGCGGATGCGAAAGGATGGCTGCGCTCCACGTGTGAAGGTCATACGACTGATAGGGCCATTCTGCTGCCATGGCGAGTCCCTCGACCCAGCCCATAGCTGGTATACCCCAGGCTCCTGCCACGCCAAGTGGGCGATTACCAAACGATTCGGCAAAGAGATGCGCCATTTCATGTCTAGGCGTTGTCACGCGTGGGCTCGCTTCGACGAGGTGGATCTCGTGTTTCCAGACGCGAGCAAAACTCGTATGCCGTGCCGCCAGAAAACGTGCTTTGGTTTCGTATGTGGGGTAAAGCCAGATGTCGATAGGGGCGGAAGGACGTGTATTGAAAAAGCGCTCAAGACGAGCAAAATCACGCGCATATTCCGCGCTTATGCGGTCTTCGTGAAAACGTCTTTCGGCGGAGTCCCGCGTCTGAGGCATATAATGGACAATCCACGCACCATCTTGTGCCTTGACGGTCCGCCATAAGGTCTTTTCGAGAGCCTCGCGTCCCATGGGGGGAATGATCTCAAGGGCAGCCAGGCCGATGTGATAGCCGGCCGCAAAGAGGATGGCGATGCACGCCCAAACGATGCGTTTCCAAAGCTGAAAACCTTGGCGTTGTGCGATGAGAAAACACAGAAGAAGAACGCATGTGCCGATGCGGAAAAAAATAAGGGCATGTGTGATGTCGATGGCCTCGTCATAGATCGAGCCGGCAAAATAACCGAAAAAATGGCCGAATGAGACGAGGGCCGGCCAGTGATACAGTCCATAAAGGGCAAAGCCAAAATCGGCTGCGACGAACAGAAAATAGGCCAACACGCGAATGAAACTGAATCGGCTCAATGTGGTCGCCCAGCTCCAGACCGCCGTTGAAAGCAGGAGGGCGGGAAGGGAGATCAGACATTGATAGATCAGACCGGCTTTGATATCGCATAGATCGTTTCGTATCCATGCGGCTCCCATGGCAAGACCATTGGCCAGAAGCCAGAAAAGCAGTGAAACGGCAAAAAGCCGCCCTATATGAAAATCCACATTTTCTTGACGGCGCGGCGCTATGATCGGAACAAATACAATGCCAATGAGCGCAATACTAAAGGCCGATTCATAGTGATAGGCACCGACGAGAGGAATAAACTGGATCAACAGCGTCGTAAAAAGGGCGGCTGCGAGTTTGATCAGAGTGAGCATTGGTACAAAACGCGATGGGATGCCGGTGATGCACGTGGTTAGGGCGCAGTCGGCGCATCTGCCACAGATTGAGGTTCTATGGATTTGATCAGGCTTTTTAACACGTCGATGCCTGTTTCACGCTCTGCAGGAGAAAAATAGCCAACAATAATAAAGGCATAATCCTGAAGCGTGAACGTGAATGTCACCGTATTGATGCGGATATCTCGATTGGTATACGCATATTCATTCCATACACCGGAAACTTTTGTCTCGTCTTTGAGGGTAAACGTCATTTCTGCCGTTGCCGTGGCATTTTTTTCGAATGAGATGCTTATTAGCTGATGATCGAAAGACGTGAAAAGAGAATTGGCGAGTTCCACGTGTTCCAGTTTTTTGCTAAAGACCTCAATACTGCTTTCCGTTTGTGGATTGACGAAAGCTTTTGTTCTGTAATCGTCGGGCGTGAGCGTCTTTTCTTCCCATGCTGCGGGAGTAGGAATCGTCAAAATGGCTGCAGATGGTGAAGGTGCTTCAGCAGTTGATGGTGGGGTCTGGGCTGATACAGGACTAGTCAAAGGAAGCGCAAGACACAGAACGATGGCAAACAGTAGTTTTCGCATATTGAGCGTACTCCAAAAATGGTTAAGCGTGTAAAAATCAATGTGTTAGTCAAAAAGAAAGGCGCGAAGTTTTGCCGATCTTGCACGGGAATTGGATTTTAGTTCATCGGGCGTAGCTTCGACAGGTTTTTTTAGCAATGCTTTGCCTAATGGCTGTTTGTGGCAAACGCAAACGGGAAGTCCCGGGGGACATGTACATGGATTTTGCCATTTTTTAAATGCTGTTTTGACGCGTCTGTCTTCGCCGCTGTGAAAAGAAATGACGGCGAGACGTCCGCCTGGTTTCATCCATTTCGGAATGATGTTGAGAAATGTGTCGATGGCTTCGAATTCCTGATTGAGCGCAATTCGGATGGCCTGAAAAGCGCGCGTCGCCGGATGAGGCTGTCCATGGCGCGGATTGCCAAGCACTTCACAGCATACGCGGGCAAGCTGTCCGGTTGTCGAAAGTTCTCCCGCCTGGACGCGTTCGCAAATTTTTCGTGCGAGAGGGCGAGATTGGCGGATATCGCCATTTTCGTAGAGAATATCTGCCAGATCATCTGGGCTAAGCGTCTGAAGAAATTCTGCGGCTGTTGCGCCTTGTTGGCTCATGCGCATATCCAGTGGAGCGTCTGTTTGAAATGAAAAACCGCGGTTCGTATCGTCAATCTGAGGACTCGAAAGTCCAAGATCTGCCAGAACACAGTCAAAGCCGCCACCTTGTTCACGATCCTCAATGTCATGATCACGAAGGACTTCGTCCAGAGCTATAAAGGAAGTCAAAAAGGTACGGACGTCGAAGGCACTTTGACCATGTTGTTCTTCCCATGTTCGGCCAAGCGTGACAAGGCGGTCAGTGGCCACACGCATGGCCAAGGGATCGCGATCGACGCCAATGACTGTGCCACCTGGGGCCAATCTGCTTGCTATGGCACAGGCATGACCGGCACCACCTAAGGTCACGTCAAGATAGCGTTCGCCATGGCGGGGTGAGAGAACGTCCAAAACCGGTTCCAAGAGTACGGGAATGTGATGAAATGTATTGTCCAAGGCAGTGACTCCGTCTTCAATGCAAAACAGGCATAGTGCTATCACTTTCAAGATGTTTTGGGAAGTTTGTCAGGCATCCAGGGGGTGGCTGTATGATCAGCATTGGGAAACCGAATCCTCAGGTATTGCATCAAGGCAGGTGCGGCTTTTGAAAGGTTGTGTGAGGCCATAAACTGAATGCCTTTCTCTGATAGCCAAAGCGAACGCAAACTGTCTGGCATCAGAAGCGCCGTTTCTAGCATGAATGCAATCAAAACCCGAAGTTCTGTTTCGCTGAGATAGGCAAGGGAAGCAAATGTTGTGACGAAATCCGGCGGCTTTATGTTGGCATTGCCATGGAGAAGTGCACTCAGCTCAAAAGGATAGAGTGGTGTTTTGTGACGGTTAAAGCGGGCGACGGTCGAAACAATTTTAAGTATGACAGTTTCACAGGCTTCGGGGGGAAATGGCCCATCTTCACCGTATTTGTCCTGGGGAAAAACCGCATGGCATTTGTCGCAGTGACAACAGCCGCCAAAGAGTTTGTATTCGCGGCTACCAAAGTATTTGAGGATGAATTTCGTGCGACACGTCTTTTCATAGACGTAATTGACGAGTTCCATGAGGCGTTTTTCAGCACATGCCATTTGTTTGTGACTGTCATCTGCAAATTTGCGTGCGAGATTGCGCGGGCATTTCGATAACCATGTCATCTTGCCGTTGAGCGTCATGTCGATGTGATCGAAGGCTTTGAGTTTACGCAGAGCCACGTTCGCCTTGGCTTCGGGCAGGGGTTTGCCTGTTATGGCTTCGTAATGTTCAAGGATTTTTTCAAGCGTCGTCTGAGCACCGGGTGAAGGGAGTTTTTCTTTGGTCGCTTCCGCAAAGGACTCGAGAATGGCACGATAAACAATGATATCAGGTGCGGAGTTTTGAATGAAACGCTGTTGGAGTTTCACGTCCTTGGGAGTGTACAATAAGATACATTGGGCCGGCTTGCGGTCACGGCCGGCGCGTCCGGCTTCCTGAGTGTACGCTTCGACGCTGCCGCTCAATGACATGTGTATGACGTAGCGGATATTGGGCTTGTCTACGCCCATGCCGAAGGCGTTTGTCGCGACGAGGCAATGATAGGCGTCGTCCTTAAAGGCATCCTGGATGCGGTTGCGTTCATCGGGCGAAAGACTGGCATGGTATATGCCCGTGCGTATGCCGCTTTGGTTCAAGGCGTGGTAAAGATCCTCGGCCTGACGGATTGTCGCCGTGTAGATGATGCCGCATCCCTGAAATGCCGGTTCATTGAAACACCTTTGTTGCATATTTTCGCGGATAAATGTGAGGATAAATTCGATTTTTTGGGTGTCAGTTTTAAAAATACGGGCGGAATAGAGGAGATTTTGGCGGTCAAAGCCAAGGATGTGGCGGCGTGGTGAATCGAGATGAAGCTGATCAATGATGTCCTGCTGGACTTCATGGGATGCGGTTGCGGTAAGGGCGATGGTCGGAGGATTGCCGAGTGCCGTGCGAAGATCGCCGATTTTACGGTATGCAGGACGAAAATCATGGCCCCACTGACTGATGCAATGGGCTTCATCTACGGCGACGAGGCCGACGTGGATACGCGTCAGAAGCGCCTGAAAGGCAGCTGTCTGAAGACGTTCCGGAGCGATAAAAAGAATCTTGAGTGTGCCAGTGTTGACGGATTCGAGAATGGACTGTTGTTCGCCATAACTGAGCCCAGAATGTAGGGATGCAGCACGAACGCCTTTGCGTGTCAGCGCATCCACCTGGTCTTTCATCAGGGCAATGAGCGGACTGATGACGAGTGTCAGCCCGGGCGTGACGACGGCTGGTAGCTGATAACACAAGCTTTTGCCGCCACCGGTCGGCATCACGGCGAGCGTATCATGGCCGCTTGTGATGTCGCGAATAATTTCCTCCTGGCCAGGCCTGAAGCCAGGTAGATTGAAAATGCGCTCAAGTGCAGCTTCGACGCGTTCACGCTCCGGCCACGTCGAATGAAACAACCCCATATCCCCTCTTTAATTTGAAATATTATTACACGAATGGTTACATTATTTGTACACTAGAGTGAGCTCACAAAGTGTATCCGACAAAAATGCACCGACACGCCGCCTTTTACCACGTTGAATCGTCGAACGTTGTTTATTTTTTTACTTTATTGCATAATTCCGTTGCATAGTGTGTTTGTGTTCAAGCATAACACATCGCCATATGCCATCCGACATGGGGTGACATTTAAAAGAGGTTGACGCTGTTTTGACGCGTCTTGCATTATTCACGCTTTACGCTTTTGACCTGGAGTTTTTATGGGCTGGATTCCCTGGGTAGGATTCCTAGTACTCGTCTTTGGGCTTTTGGCTCTGGACCTGGGTGTCCTTAACCGCAACATTCACGAAATCAAAACCAAGGAAGCTATCAAGTGGACGTGCTTCTGGATTGGTATTGCGCTTCTCTTCTCTATCTTCATTTATTTTGCATACGAACATACGTGGTTTGGCCTTGGCGATCATCAGGGTGCACATGACGATCCCGCTGAAGCATGGATGAACTACATTTCCGGCTATCTCATCGAAAAATGTCTCTCTCTCGATAACATCGCCGTCATGGCCATGATCTTCGCATCCTTCCGCGTCCCGCTCAAGTATCAGCATCGCGTTCTTTTTTGGGGTATCTTAGGCGCTCTGATTATGCGTGGTATCATGATCGCATGCGGTGCCGCACTCGTCTCAAGCTTCAGCTGGATTCTCTGGATCTTCGGTGCCCTTCTCGTTTATCTCGCTTTCAAAGCAACTTTTGGCGGCGATGATGAGGAAGACCCGCAGGACAAGTGGATCACGAAATTTATGAAAAAGCATTTCCGCTACGATGACCGCATCGAGGGCATGCATTTTCTGAGCAAAATTGACGGAAAAACCTATATCACCCCGCTCCTCGTCGCGCTTTGCGTCATTGAGGTCAGCGATGTCATCTTCGCTGTCGATTCGATTCCCGCAATCTTTGGTATTACGCAGGATCCTTTCATCGTCTTCACATCCAACATCTTTGCCATCCTTGGCCTTCGTTCGCTCTACTTCGTTCTGGCGAGCATTCTCGAGAAATTCAGTCTCCTCAAGTATTCCGTTGGTGCCATTCTCCTCTTTGTCTCGTTCAAACTTCTTGTGCCGGCCGGTTACTACATCTACGATATTGTCAATGAAACGATAGATCCCAAGACTGGCGCGCCCCTCGTCTTCGACTGGAACAATCTCCATCCGGTGACAGAACCGTTTATCCATGCATGGCCGACGTGGACCAACCTCGCCATCATTGGGTCGCTGATCGTGATTGGCATCGTCGGAAGCCTCATCCGCGACAAGATGAAATCTTCTGCACCGGCCGTTTCGTCAGATTCAGAGAACAAAGAAGTTTCGTCAGATTCAGAAACCAAATCAGAATCAGAAACTAAAGAAAATGTCATTGAATAATGCCGTTTAAAGGTGGAACGTCCCACCAAAACGTTCCACGGAACGTCCCGATAGAAGGCCGTGTGGGGGAAGTCTCCCCCTGCACGGCTTTTTTGCATTTTTGGGGCACGTGAACGCGCACCAAAAATGCAAAATACGCCGTTACCCCCTCGTGCGGGGGACACCCCCGCAACGCCCCCGTCAGGGTTATGCTGGTTTTGAGCGTCTGATGGTTCAACTTGACACAAACGCGATTTATGGCTTCGCACGCGTCAAAAATGACGAAAAAACGGTTTTCATTGCAGATGTATCTGTGATAATAAAACGCACGCGGAGGCTTTAAGTATGACTTCCTTCTATTGTGTCCGCGAGCGTAAGCTCCGGAGTGGAATTTTAGTGATACGATTTCTTCCGCGTCCGTCTTTTTTTGACCGCTGTCACAGCTGCGATAGCGGTTTTTTTGTGTCGGTGGTTTTCCGCAAAAGCGGTATTGATGAATGATGCATCTTACACCTGTTGAACGCCTGGCAGAATGGTGCCAAAAAAATGCGCTGGCATGGCCGGACAATGCGGCTGAGCGTTTTGAACGTTATATGGCGTTAATATTGAAGTATCAGAAGCAGACGAATCTGACGGGATTTTCGACGGCAGATGCGCTTGTGGACGGCCTTGTCATTGATACGCTTCAGCTTTTGCGCATTCTGACGCCTGTGGGACCGCTTGTCGATGTCGGCAGCGGTGCGGGCGTGCCAGCGATTCCGCTCAAAATTCTCTGTCCGGAAATCGAAATGCACCTGATAGAACCACGTACCAAGCGTTACGCTTTTCTTGGCCTTGTTGTGCGCGAACTCGGCCTGGACGGCGTTTTTCTGCACAATAGCCGCGTGGAACAGACACCGCTTGTCGGCATAAGGACGGCTGTGTCCAAAGCGTTTGTGCCGCCGGCACAATGGCTTGAATTGTGTCGTGACTGGGCGTCGGCAGGGGCTGCCGTTGCCGGATATTTTAGCCTTGCCGATTACAAGGCACTTCAATCGTTGCCGCAAAAACTGGGGTATGTGCAAAAAAATATTCTGATTGAGGATACGCGCGTGTGGATAACCTACGAAATGGCTAAATTGGCTGTGAAATGATTAACGCGTGCGTTTTGGGCATAAAACCGTTGCCGTCGGCTGTTGAATGTCTGTGCCCTGAAGGGAAAAATGAAAACACGGGGTTTTCTTCATCCCACGGGGCGTTGCGGGGTGTCCCCGCACAAGGGGTAGCGGCGTATTGGCCAGGCGTATGAGGCGTGTCATGACACGTTAAAGCCTTTTGGCCAATAGCCGCGTAGGGGGATTTCCCCCTGCCTGAAAATGATTATTTGTCCTTCTGCCGACGACTTTGAAAAGAGTCTGGGCACTGTGAGTCATCCGATGTTTTTAGGGATCATCACCATTGCTTCGGCATTATTTGCGGCAACGGTTTATTTTGGGATTATTCGGCACGTGACGCGTCGCAAGGGGTGGCGTATTTTTTGGGGTATTATGGTATCCCTGCTGGCGTCGTCCTTTATATGGGCGATGCGCGGACGTCGGTTCATACAGCCGGACAGCGGGTCTTATGACCTGGTGACGGTTGGGTTTTACGTCATGATGGTTGCCGTTGTGATGATGTTGCTCATTTTGCTGCGTGACCTGGCGATGTGGATCTGGAAGGGCGTGAAAGCCTGGCAGAACAGGAGGGGGAGAAAACTAACGCCTAAAAACGAAAGTGATGTTCAACCATCTGAATTGCAAGAAGAAAAAAGTTCAGAAAAAATGGATGAAGCGAAGAACGCTCTTTTATCGCGCCGCGCCTTTCTTCTTCGTGGCAGTTCGTATGGTGTTTTGGCGGGAACGGCGGTACTGTCGCCGCCGGCCGTATGGATGGCGAAATGCGACCGCAAAATTAGGGAAGTGGACATTCCTTTTGAACGGTGGCCTGAAGCGCTTGACGGTCTGCAGATTGCGCACTTATCGGATATCCATGTCGGGAACACGATTACGAAGAAGGATATTGCAGCGATGGTTGAGGAGACGAATGCGCTCGAACCGGACATCATTGTAATTACGGGGGATATTGCGGACGGTATTCCGAAGTTTGTGGCCCCGTTGCTTGAGCCGATGCGCCAGTTTCGTGCGAAGTACGGCATTTATTATGTGACGGGCAACCACGAACACATGTGGGGCGGGCGCGAATGGTGTGAGGCTGTGGCCAACCTTGGCATTACAGTTCTGAACAATGAGCATCGCATCGTGACGGTCGGTGGGACTGCTTTTGCGGTGGCCGGGGCTTCGGATTACAACAGCACGTGGCGAAACAAACATTGGAAATCGGATCCGGCAGCGGCTTTGGCTGACATTCCGAAGGAAATGTTTCGCCTGATGCTCGTCCATCAGCCGAAGTCCGTCGATATCTCGTTTGAAAATGGGGCGGATCTCGTGCTTCTGGGACATACGCATGGCGGTCAGTTCTGGCCTGCCTGTTACATTGTGGATTTGTACCACAAATACGCGCGGGGACTTTACCGCGTGGGCAACAAAGCGGCATTTGTTAGTTGCGGGACGGGGTATTGGGGGCCGCCGATGCGTTTAGGGGTGCCGCCGGAGATTTGTCTTGTTCGATTAAGGCATGCACAGACGCCCCAGACACAGGCTGAAAAGGCATAGTTTTTGAATGTGGGACGGGGATATGGTGAAAATGCAAAAATAGGTGTATTTTTTTGCCGTAGCGTGCAAAAAATGAGCGTATTCTGAATGGCTCCAACGAGGAGATCATCGGTTTTAGCGGGGAATGAATCCATGCGGGATGTTTTGCTTTATGATGCCAATCCGAGTGTTCGGGAGATACTGGCTTCAAAATTGAGTCAAATGAAGCTCAACGTGGTTGTGCTTCAGAATCCGGAAGATACGGAAGATGCGCTCATCCGTGCAAAGAACCCGTTTCTTCTGATTCTCGATATGTCCCGCTGCCCGGATCGTCTGCCGGCTTTTCAGAAGTTTGTGGGCAGGTATATTTCCGATACGACGCACTGTATTCTGACGAGCGTGACGCCTGCGTCGCTTGCCCATTACCTGCCTTACGATTTGTCCGTCTGTTTTTTCAGCCACGTCGTCGAACGACCTTTCAGGATGCGGGAGTTCCTCATGCTGATTGACAGCGTTTGTGCGGCATCCGACAAAGTGCGTTCAAAATCGACATTTCCCGTGATCAATTCGAGCGTCGAGCAGATTACGGGCCCCGTTGCCGTCGAAGTCCATGATCCTGTCGAGGAAAGGCAAGTTGATGAACTCGTCGAGAGCATCTCCATGCGGCTCAATGTCGTTGAGGATGATGCCAATCAGCAGAATTCAAATGTGGATGTACAGAAGATGGCATCGTCCGAAATACCGGATCCGTTTACGGGCAGCATGAGTGCACGCATGTCCCAGATAGGGCTTGAGCTTCGTGCGACGAGCCCCCGTCTAGAGGCTTATTCCATGGCACGATCGCAGGAAAAAAGCGATGTGGTGCGACGAACAGGGCTCGTTACGGCGAAGAATGCGTCGGCCGAGTGTCGTGGCGCCGACACGCGTGAGGTGCCGATGACGGCGGGGTATGCGGAAATGGAAGCAGATGAGGACGTGCGCGTTGCTGTGAACAAGGGGGCGGACAGTCAGTCACGTCGTCGGGAAGCCAAAGAAGGCGTGGACGATTCGGTTCCGTTGAAACAGAATTTTGGCATTGATACGGATCTCACGGGACAGCGAAAAACATACAGCAGTCAGGAACGCAGAATTTCCAGGGATAGTCGAAATCGCGGCAGTTTTCCCAGACAGTCGCGCTCTCAGGCACCTGTGCGTACGCCTTCGACGCATGGTTCGAAGGATGCCGTTCATGCCGTGGCCAAAAGTCAGGAATGTGCCACTGAACGGGCTTCGGGCGAGAGCTTGAGGCCAGTGGAATTGGCACCGTTGCCAGCATTGGCGTTTCCGGAAGTCACACCATTGCCCAAACTCGGTATGGGACAAGTGGCTCCGCTGCCTTCGCTCTCAAACGTCGATGTCGTGCCGTTGCCGTCGCTTGGGCCAATGGACGCTACCTTGTTGCCGTCACTTGCCGTTGCGGGAAATGGCAAAGATGTTTCGTCCAGTAGGCACACGAAGGTGCATGCTTCGAATGATGCGTACACAAAGGTACAGGAACAAGACGAAACGATGAACGGTGCTCCTGGCGACGGGGAAGCTGAAAAAACGGGGGATGAACCTAATATCGATTTCGACGTCGAGTGTGGCACAAACACGTCGGATGCTTTGCCCCAGGCGAGCGACAATGATGATGAGCTGGAATCGACGATGCTCATTACAAATGATGTCATGAAAAAGGCCCTTGATCCCGCCGTCCGCATTTCACAGCTTCTGCCTTTAATGAGCGGGCAACTGTCGATTGCTTCATGGATCGATATTCTCAGACTCAATGTTACGCTCGTCGAGCGCGTGACGGTTGAAATTGGAACGGCCAAGCAGCAGACTATCCTCGTTATGGATCTTGGCAGCGTCGTTTGGGCGGAGAAGATGACGCAGGACAAAATGGCTTCTGTGCAGGCTTTCGTGACCTCGGTGTCAGATACGGCGCCTCAAAACATGGAAAAAATAACGGCTCTGCTTGCGCAGGGAAGCGATCTTTCTTCCGCATTGATGTCCCTTGATCTCTTCGGCACCATGCTGGATGCCTTCGAAAAACGCCTGGCCGAAACGATTCGGGATGCGCTTAACGTAAAAAATGTCCCGTTCAGAGTTTTCCGAGGCACGACGCGTGCTGCTGCGAATATGCTCAAGGAACGTCCGGCTTTGAGTTTCCCGCTGGCATCGGTTCTTTTTGGACAGTGCAGGGCGGCTAAAATGGAAATCGTTGCGTGCAAATTTAGAAAATTTGTGGCACGCCCTTATCGAACTATCATTAACGCCACGGTATCGTTGCTTCCTCAGGAAATGCAGATCCTGGATATGCTCGGTTCACCTCAGTCTCTCAATTTTATCAACCAGAATCTTCCGTTTGATGCGGCGCCATTTTTGCCGGGACTCGTGCTCTTTGGGTTCGCAGATATGACGATGTGATTCAGGTTAAACATGTCAGGGAAGATTCATGCATTTGGTTTCTTGGAGAAGTTGGTTCGGAACGTGCGTTCTGAGTGTTTTCATTCTTTGTCTTTGCCTGGGGACGGTCGCTTCGGCAAAACCTAAAAAGACAAGTGCTAAGCCAAAGGAGACGATTACATATGTCGTCGTTAAGGGCGATAGCGTTGATAAAATTGCGAAAAAATTCGAAGTCCGTTCCGATGACATCGTGCGTTGGAATAACCTTGCAGATGCTTCGCGCATAAGAATCGGACAAAAACTTAAGATCCGTGTTGCAAAAGGGTCTTATGTTCAGCCCACGGGAAAGGGGGGAAGTTCGCGTCCGGCTGAGATTACCGAGAATGTGTATTATATCGTCAAAAAAGGGGACAATCTCGGAAAAATAGCGCGGAAAACAGGCGTTACGATTGAGCAGCTCAAAAAGAATAATAAGGCACTCGCAAAAAATCCCGACAAACTCAGGGTCGGGCAAAAACTCGTTGTCGATGTCAAGAAGCGCTTTGCTGGGGCAACAGGCGTCTCTCGTGGCCTTGCCAATAATGGTTCGCTCGTCGGTGGTATCCAGATGCAATCAGGGCCTGGTTACGTCGTGCGAAATCCAAAACGAAGTTATGGCACGGCGCTCTCGGTTTCTCTCATTATGGATGCCATGCAGGCGTATGCCAACCGCTATCCCAAAGCCCCTCGCTTCATGATCGGGGATCTCTCGACTGAAAAAGGGGGAAAACTTTCGCCACACCTCTCGCATCAGTCCGGTCGTGACGTCGATATCAGCTATATTCATACGTCCAATAAAGAGAATTTGCGCTTTGAACGCATGAGTCATTCGACGCTCGATATCGAGAAAAATTGGTTCGTCCTCGAGTATTTTCTCAAGTCGGGTAAAGTTCAATACATCTTTGTCGATTATGACCTGCAGTCTTCCTTTTATAATTATGCCAAGTCCAAAGGCTATTCGGATGCACAGCTAAAAACGATGATTCAGTATCCTAATGGGAAAAAGAGTTATCACGCGATCATGCGTCATTCCAAAGGACACGCGGATCATTTTCATGTTCGCTTTGTCTGCGCTTCATCGGATGTCAATTGCCATTAGCCGGTTTGGGGACTTATGTTTACGGTCAATACAAAAATTAGTTACGATGATTATTTGAAAAAAGTTTTCGGCGATGAACTTGAGGCGTTTCTTCATCACGGGGAATTGTCCGATTTTATTCGCGTCAATACTTTGCGTGCCACGCTCAAGAATGTCGAGGAAGTTCTTTCACAATATGGTTTCAAAACACAACGTGTGTCAGGCGTTCCGGATGCACTGCGTCTTCTTTATGCGCCTTACGATCCGACGTTGACGCTGCATCACTTTGCAGGTTGGTTCGTCAAACAAAGTCTGAGTTCTCAGCTTCCCGTACGTTTTATGGATCTTCATCCGGGACAGACCGTCATTGACCTTTGTGCGGCACCTGGCTCCAAGACGACACAGATTGCGACGGCGATGCACAATACGGGACGCCTGTATGCCAATGACCTCGCAGGAAAACGCATGACGCCGCTCGCAGCCAGGCTCGACGGTTGCCTTGTCTCCCATGCCGTGCTTTACAATAAGGCGGCCGAACGACTGACGCAGATTCTCCCCCCCATCTTCGACAGAGTTCTCGCCGATGTGCCTTGTACGGGATTGGGGAACTTCGCTTCACTTGATGAACACCGGACGCGCTATGAACGTGCGAAAAATCCCCTCGCTCAGAACGAACTTCAATACAGAATTGCGCTTACCGGCTGCAAGCTTCTCAAAAAAGGCGGACGCCTCGTCTATTCGACGTGTTCGCTTGATCCCAACGAAGATGAGCGCGTCGTCAATGAGATTGTCTCCCGGTTGCCCTTCAGAATGGTTGAAATGCCCGATATCGATGGCATCTCATGGCGACATGGTTTGACGGCTTTTGATGGCGATGCGTTTAGTCCCGAATTGGCAAAGGCTCGCCGCGTCACGCCATGGGAAAATGATACCCAGGGATTCTTTGTCGCCGTCCTCGAAAAAATCGATGATCTTCCCATGCGATTCGAACATGTCGATCCTCAAACACCCAAAACGACAATTCTGACGGCTGATGACCCGACTGTTGCTCCCATCCTTGAAAATATTGAGCATTATTACGGTATTCCCGCTTCCATTTTTGAGGATTACCATTTCGTCATGGCTTCGCGTGGCATACACTGCATTGACGCCCATTGGGATGGTATCGAAAATGGATATCATCGTGCAGGCCTCTGCCTGGCCAAAAAACGCGGTGGTATCTGGAGACTTAGTCATGCCATGATTCAAAATCTCGGCAGATACATTACGAAAAATAGAATGGAACTCTCGTATGAGCAGATGGCCGAGCTTTGTGCGACGGGCTATACGTCCGTGAAACAAACACCCGAATCTCCTTATCCCGTTATGGCTTACGGGGAACTCGGTTGCCTTGGCTCAACCTACGATATGCAGGACGGACACATTCATTGGAAACGGCCGACCGATTTTCATTGTATCCCGTGTTTGAAAAAGAACGTTGAACAAAATTCGCCTCTGCGGTAAATTAGGCAAGAGCTGTTGACGTTCCCTTCAAATTTGACAGAAGGAACAATCAGGTATAACTCGTAATTGTCTTCTTTAAGGCTTGCCCTGTCAGCAGCCGTTTTTGTTTGTAGAATCTAAGTCTCAGGATGGTTGGCCCATGTCCTTTATTAATTACAAGAGCAAAGAAATCGTTCTTAAAATTGTCTACTACGGACCGGGTTTGTGCGGCAAAACGACGAACGTGAAATACATTTATTCCGCGACGAATGATGAGACAAAAGGTAAGCTCATCAGCCTTGAAACACAGCAAGAACGTACGCTGTATTTCGACTTCCTGCCGATCGAACTCCCTACAATCCGTGGCTTCAAAACGCGTCTTCACCTCTACACGGTCCCTGGCCAGCTGTTTTATTCCAACAGCCGCCGTCTTATCATGAAAAATGCGGACGGTGTCGTTTTCGTTGCTGATTCACAGGCCGAACGTCTTGAGGCGAACCTCATTTCCATGGATGACCTTCTCGATAATCTCGATGCCTATGGCTACGATGTCGAAAAAATTCCTTTCGTCATCCAGTATAACAAACGCGATTTGCCCAGTGCACTTCCGGTTGAGCAGCTACGCAGTGAATTGAATCGTTGGTATCCAAAAGTCCCTGATTTCGAAGCCTGCGCTGCTGAAGGTCCCGGCGTTTTTGAATGTCTCAAAGCTGTCGTCAAAATGATCCTCGTCGATCTCAAAAAGAACGGCGGTTAGGCGATTTTCGATTTTTTGGGGGGCGTCTCCATCTGGAGACGCCTTTCTTTTTTCTTGGCTTGCAAATCATGTCTTCACCGTCCAATCCTTGGTGTGTCACAAAAAATGACGTCCTCTTTGAGGATGAATGGATCATTGCCATCAACAAGCCTTCGGGTCTGCCTAGCCAGGCCACCCTTGATCCGGCGCGCGATCACGCTTTTGCTGCCGTCTCAAGATACCTCGGCGGACATTATGTTGGGCTTCATCACCGCTTGGATGCCGGTACTTCTGGCGTCTTGCTTTTGGCCAAAAATAAATTGGCCAATCCTTCGTTATCCGCTCAGTTTCAGGATCATTCTGTCCAAAAAACATACGTGGCGATTGCTGCCGCTACACAACCTGATACACGCGTTGCGCAAGATGCCATGATTCTCCTCAAGGATTCCATCGGTGAGGACAAAACATCACGCATACAAAAATTCTGTGTTGGCGGAAAAAATCGAAAATATGCCGAAACACAGATCCTCTGCCAAAAATATCTGACGCTCAGAGACGGCTTTCTGGCTTGGTTCGCGTGTCAGCCGAGGACTGGAAGAACACACCAGATACGCGTCCATCTCGCTTCCCTGGGCTTTCCCATCCTTGGGGATACGCTCTATGGTAATAAGCCGCTAAGAAGCATCCTCGCATGGCTTCCCGACAGACTCTGTCTTCATGCTGCCGCCATTGCCCTGAAACACCCCGTGACGGGGGAAAACATGACCATTGAGGCGCCTTGTCCCACGTGTTTTCAAAAGTTCATCAAAAAAATGGAAAACATCGCTGTCAAAACGGGATAGGGCAGGGGGATGCCCCCTACGGCGCTATTTCGCTTGCGCTCAATACGCGCCTACCCCCAATACGGTGCGTTGCCCCGTAACGCCCCGCTTCGCGCGAAAAATAATTAAAATTTTTACATCCCGTTTGACATCAGATGCGCGGTGTTTTGATTATCTAACCAAATATGTAGGTTTTAGGCCTACTGAATGGGTTGACCTGCTGCATCTTCTTTGATATGAGAGCAACTTTGTTTTGTTGCTTTCTGCCTCGCAGAAGGCATACAGGTCTTTGAATGTTTGTTCTGACCACGGTCAGCACACGTATCGTCTGTGAATATAGACGCAATGTATCGCGTCATGCGCTATGGTCACGACAAAAAAGGAATGATCCCTTCATGAGTAATGATATTCTGAGTTCGCTTATTCTCTTCGGTGTCTTGATTCTGCTTTTCTGGTTTCTTTTTATCAGCCCACAGAAAAAAGAGCTTCAAAAACGGACGGCGATGCTTAATGCCATTAAAGTGGGTGACAAAATTGAGACAATCTCAAGAGTGATCGCCGAAGTCGTGGCGATTGAAGAAGATAAGACGTTGCTGATTAATGTTGCCGCATCCGGGATGTGCAAGATTCGTATTGATCGTGAAGGCGTGGCCCGTGTGATTAAGCCCGAAGCTGAAACGCTCACTGAGGACGCTTCTGCCAAAGATAAAAAGTCGGATAAAGACAAGGATGCGTAAGGATTGCCAATCCTCTCATCTGGAAGCATAAGGTGGATCACCTTGGGTAAAGTTTCAGAATGTGTGCAGACTTGTTTCGGATTGAGAGGCGGGAAGGCAGTTGACGTAAACGCAAAATATTTTGTTGTAAATATGGATTGTTCGAATGAAAAAGACACGGGGTGTGGGTTGCAAGCAGCATCTGCGTTACCAATGCCATAGTATCGTTCGGACGAAGTTCACCTAAACCCTGTCGATAGAGGTACGCGATGTCGCGAAGTTGGTGGCTGAAAACCGCCTTACTGTTGTTTCTTGTTTTGGCGTCTGCCGTTATCCTGACGCCAACCGTCGTAGAGATGATCTTATACCCCGAAGTGGTAAGCGAGAATCCGGAGCAGGCCGAGGTCAATGCGCCGCGTAATCCTCCATTGCCGAAGTGGTATAATGCGCTTCCGGATATGCTCAAACGCAAGACGCTTGCGTTGGGGCTCGATCTCCAGGGCGGTCTTATGATGAATTATTCCGTCGATCTTGATTCGGCCATCGACGAAAAACTCGCCTCCAGTGCCGCCAATATTCAGGCGGCGATCATTAGCCAGACGCAAAAAGCTGTGCGCTATACGATCAATCGTGCGGATGATCAGGTGACGTTTAAGTTCGATAATCCAGAGGACAAAGGCGTTTTTACGAAAGAGTTCCTTGAAGAATTTGCGATGCTCGAAAAAGTTGACGATTCCGGAAATAACGTCACGCTCGGCGTCCGTCTCGACTACAAACAGTCCTCTGAAACGGCGCAAGTTGCAAAAGCCGTCGAAATCGTGCGTGAACGTATCGACGGGTTGGGGGTCGCTCAGCCAAGTGTTCGCGTCGAAAACAAAACACACATCGTCGTTGAACTTCCGGGGCTCTCAAAATCAGGCGTCGCCCAGGCGGAACGTCTCATCTCGACAACGGCTGTGTTGACGTTCAAACTCGTGGCTTCCAAAGAAGATACGCAGACTGTCTTTACCGAGTTTAGTAAGCAAAATCCCGAGCAGTATGGCATCTCGGTTCACTCGGGAACGCTTCATGCCACGGATCAGTATGATTCTGCAACGGGACTTCTCATCAAAAGTGGTAAGGATATCTTGCGTGATTTTGCCATTGCACACGAAGATCTCATCATGAACGCAAGGGAAGTCGTCTTTGAAAAAGAAGAAACGGACGACATGGGAAATCAGATCTCGAAAGAGCAGGCTCGCAATACGCCGACAACGTGGCGTATGCGACTCGTTCGCACAGATCTTCCACCCATTAGCGGTGAAAACGTCGAACGCGCTTATCCCGCCAATAACCCTGACACCAATATACCTTATGTCGCCCTTAAACTCGATAGACCGGGTGGCGACAGATTCTATGAACTCTCTAAATTTGTTGGTGAACATCTCGCCATCCTCATGGATGATACGCTGATCAGCGATCCTGTGTTCAAAAGCGAAATCCCAGGCGGTAACGTTTCTATCGAAATGGGACGTAATAACCGAGAACGGGTTCTCGAAGATGTCAATAACCTCGTTGTTTCTCTTAATGCTGGTGCGCTGCCTGCACCGATTCGTCAGGAATCCAAGACGCTCGTCGGACCTTCTTTGGGACATGATTCCATTAAATCTGGTATGCAATCGCTCACCATCGGTTTCGCGGCAGTCGTGGGCTTCATGATGATTTATTACAAGGGAAGCGGTATCATTGCTGCCTTTGCACTTCTCTTTAACATCCTCTTTATCATGGCTGGTATGGCATCCATGGGGGCTGTCCTCACGTTGCCTGGTATTGCCGGTATCGTCCTCACTGTCGGTATGGCCGTCGACTCGAACGTCATCGTCTTTGAACGTATCCGGGAAGAATTGCGCGTCGGTGAAACTGTGCGAAAATCCATTGTCGTCGGCTTTGATAAGGCTTTGTGGACGATTCTTGACTCCAATATCACAACGGCAATCGCCGCTGTCGTTCTTATGAACTTCGGCTCCGGCCCCGTTAAAGGTTTTGCCGTCACGCTTCTCCTCGGTATTATTGCTACGGTTTATACCGCCTTCTATGTCACGCGTAACGTCTTTGAGATTAAATCTCACTACAATCGCGATACGCTTTCCATCTGATCCGCTCAGCTAAAGGATTTATAAGGAGACATACGATGGCACAGTTCATGTTCATCAAAACCAATACCAAAATTAAGTTCGTCGAACACCACAAGCCTGTCATGTACACGGGATTCCTTCTCTGCATCATTGGGCTTATTCTTTCTGCCGTGATTGGACCGAACTGGGGGACGAGCTTCCAGGGCGGTACTTCGATCACAATTAAATTTCAACAGCCTGTTCCGTCGGAGCAGGTACGTAAGGTCTTCGTCGATGATCCACGATTCGAATCGGTTACAGTGCAGTCTGTGGGCGCCGACAATGAAAATAAGTACGTCGTTCGTACGCGCACGACAACGACGATGTCTTGCGAAAAACTTGAATCTGTCAAAAACGCTTTTAACAGTCAGCTTCAAAGTGTCACTGGAAACAGCGCGTTGATTTTTGATGAAGCAACTTGGCCAAGTTGTGATGGTGACGGTATCCGTGGTGACTTTGATCTCGCCTTCAAAGGTGCTGAGGGGCAGATCATGACGGATCTTGAAACAGATAAACTTGCAACGGCTATTCAGGCTGCCGGGTTTGCCGATGCCTCAGTCGTCTATAACGAAAAGCGTAAACAATATACATTCCAATCGCCTGGCGTTCAGAGTGAGGTCGTCGATCTTCTCAACACGACGTTCGGGGATGCTTTCGATGAAGCTTCCGGACTTGAATCTGTCTCTACCGTCGGTGCCGATGTCGGTGAAAAATTCCGTAACGATGCCATCATCAGTATCGTTATCGCGCTTTTCATGATGCTTCTCTATATTGCGCTTCGTTTCGACTCCAGATATGCACCTGCTGCCGTCATTTCTTTGACCGTCACAACGTTGCTCACTTTCACGTTTATTGTTTGTCTGCGGCTCGAAATTACGCTCGAAACGGTCGCTGCCATGCTTTCCCTCGTCGGTTACGGTATCAACGACACCATCGTTAACTTCGACCGCGTGCGTGAAAATATTGCGCTTAAACCTAAAGATACACCGCTTGAACAGATTATTAACAAATCGATCAACGAATGTATCAGCCGTACGATCATCACAAGTATTACGACGCTCCTTGCCATCTTGCCGCTCATCTTCCTGGCAAATGGGACAACGCGTGATTTCGCCATCATTATGACCTTTGGTATCTGTGTGGCGACGCTTAATTCGATGTTTATTTCCTGTCCATTGGTCATCAAATTCGATAAATGGTTCAAGGATTACAAAAAACGTGCTGAAGAGAAAAAAGCCATTGAAGAAGATCTCGTTGTTGAAGCTGCGTCGTAATCTCGTACGTGCATCAACATGAATTCTATG
>JAFOHE010000256.1 GCA_017421975.1 Pseudomonadota bacterium | reverse complement strand
GCATCACACGGCATTGGGCATCACACGGCATGTGGATACCAGGGGGACAGACATACACGCGGATACGCTTACGGCGATGGCCGTTCCATGGAACGGCCTTACAAAGCTGTGGGCATCACACGGCATTGGGCATCACACAGCATGTGGATACCGGGGGGACGGACATACACGCGGATACGCTTACGACGATGGCGACTACACGCGGATACGCTTACGACGATGGCCGTTCCATGGAACGGCCATTACTTACATATCGACATCAAGCCCAATTAAACTAAAGTCAGCCGCCAATTCATTTGCAAGCAAGCGATAGAAAAGATACGAACCAAAGCCATTCCACCAGACCCAATCCGTATCGCGATCCACTTCTACGGCAATGACCCCAACGACTTCATCCTTCATGCGAATCGGATAACAAATCGCCGCATAGCTCGCATTCTCGCGTGCTGCCTTATAGTAATCGCTCAAACGGTGCCAGTCTTCCGTAAGATTCGGTTCCATGCGTGCGTCGCACAAAATACCGCGTTTTTCATTGACATAAATCTCACTTGAAAACGCACCCTTCACATCCCCGCCCGTAAGCATTACAGCACGATTTAGGCGAACAGCCAAAGCTGCAAGCGAAGAATCATTGACCTCGTCCGCATAAATCTGAAGATCAAGATCATTAAATACAAAGCCCTTCGGCGCACTGAAACGCAAAATATCGTCTCCGGCTTCGTTCGTCGTTCGATAACCAATGCCAAAACTCGGAATATGCGTCGCATCCACGATCAGATTGTTGACGTTCTCAATAAACCGCGAAAGCACGTCATTGATCGCCATCTTATCATCCGCCTTATTGCAAAGGCGTTCCACAGCGAGCTGTTCCTCGCGCACACATTCCAACAGCCAAAGCTGCTGTGCCGAAAGGCTAAAGAAAGACGAGCGCCTAAGCCATGTACCGAGCCGCGTCGCAAGCGTCTCAAGCACACGACTCGTCAGCGACGCCAATGGCATCGTCTCAAAGAAATTAATCGACAAAAAGCCGAGCAATTCGCTTGCACCCACTTCATTCGAACAAAGAAGCGGCAAAAGAACAGTCATATTTTCCGTGGGACGATGTGAATGTGTCGCAATCCTGTGCGCACTCTTCTGAATTTCGCCCATCGAAAACCATTCCTCGCCTTCCTTGTCACCAATAAAAATATTGAGACCGACCGTTTTCGTGCGTCTAACTTCATCAAACGCATGCCCAATCAACCCCGACGATTCAAGCCGATTGACGACGAATTCGAGCGACGAAAGATTGTCAAAACTCGACGTTCCATCCTTCGGACTGCAATAAATCTTCTCATCTACAATCTGAAAATGCGCTGGCCCTACGCCGCTCATCACCATAGATTCAAGCGAACTCGACAAAATAAGGCATGCCGAATGATCCGCACCACACCAGACAGGCACAAGATCAAGCACGCGATCGAGAAATTCCTTCGGCGAAAGCCCTTCACTCTCATCAAAAACAATGCGAAGCGAGTTGTGACGGAAAGAACGAATCGCTTCATTGATACGCGTCCGAAGCGCCACCGTAAAAATATCGGCATCAAAAATCTTTCCATTTTCACTAAAAACAAACGCGTGAATATGCTCCCGTCCCGGTTCTGAAATAGAAAGAATCGGATAAAAGACAAGCCTTCTATCTCCAATCGTTTTCTCGATTGGCGTCGCTATCGGATCATTTTTGCGCGCATCGCGTACAAGCTCATCATAGCCGACATCCAGCGTATCAACATCAGAACCGTACGCCGACACACGCATCGTCATGCATGGCATGTGGCTCGCTTCAAACCCAACCATCACGCCAAGGTGGTTCATTTTGTGATCCATCAGAAGCGGCATCAAATAGCGATGCAAATGAACACCGAGCACGTCGGTAATCGATTCATTCCACGGAGATAGATGGTCGAGGGATTCGGCGGAATAGTCTGTCATATCAAAAACCTCAGGTTATGTGGCGACAACAGTGTCGCATTGTGATTTAAGACTAATAAATAAGTGTAAGCCATATTGCTTCGGATTTCCAGTATAGAAAAATTGGAAACGGATATGACTCGGCGGGGGAAGTCTCCCCCTACGCGGCTATTTTCCAGTCGTTCCGTAAAACGTCAAACGTTTCACGGAACGACTACTGGAAAATACGCCGCTACCCCCTCGTTCTCCACAGAGATCACGCAATCCACGGTTGGTACGTCTCACCGATAATTTACGTGATATTTTTTCGAAGCTCCAGAGCGCCAGTTGAAAATCCGATTTTGTGAAAAAATGCTTCTGTCTCCATTTCATTTCCGCCGAGGTGCGCTGTGATCCATTCAATGCCGATATTTTTAAGTTCCTCGAGAATGGCATCGACGAGCTGACGACCGATGCCAATACCGCGATATTCCGGCGAAACCCAGAGTTCGCCCAGTGAAGCGACATTTTCGATCGAACAAAAATGCGCCTGACACGTGATCACAGCAGCCCCATAGCCCACAAGTTTTTCGCCATCAGGGGTGCTTTCAGCAGCCACATAAGCCACGTAACGTTGCTGTGCAAGCCAGTCCTGACGGACGCGTTTCATCTCCCATGCGTACTGGCGTTCCGATATGCGGATATTTCCCAACGGATCCTGCGCATGCGATATCTGCTCAAAACAGAACTTCTGAATGTTATCAAGGTCATCCAGGCGAATCCGTCGAATCATGACATGCTCTTTATCCATATTAATGCCTCGTTTTTTGTGCCTTAATCACGCCAAACCATCTCTGTTTTTGATTTGTCGCTTGTACCTTCTCATGAATATCTGACATAAATCTACGATTTTGCGAAGCCACGCATTCTTTGTGCTTCAGAAAAAGCGAGCGTGTGTTCAATGCATCAGTAGCCGAAACCATTTCGTTTTGGCATTGAGCGTTGTGATAAAATGAAAAAAGCGCGGCGTATTGGCCTTAGCCAATAGCCCGCGCCAGACGCCGCGTATCGGCCATGCCGATAGCGGCGGCCCGCCTGTGTATCGGCCGTGCCGATAACAGGCGAACATCCCAAAAAACGTATAGGCTAATCTGGAGCCGTGACGCGGCAACATTCCGCAAGGCTCGTCACACCGGCAAGCACCTTGTTGATTCCCGCCATACGGAGGCTCTGCATGCCGAGGCGGATAGCTTCAGCCTTGAGTTCAGCCGTCGAATAGCCCTGAAGAACGGCATTTTTGAGTTCATCGCCGAAGACCATGACTTCGTAAAGCGCGATACGGCCTTTGAAACCGTTGTTACACTTGTCGCATCCTGGACCAGGTTCATAAATGACGGCACCTGGAATTTTATCTTCCGGCACCTGAGCATCGCGCAGGGCCTGAGGATCGAGATGCGCTTCTTTTTTGCAGAACTGACAAAGTTTTCGAGCAAGTCGCTGGGCGAGGATGAGGTTGACGGAGCTCGTGACGAGGAAGGGTTCAATACCCATATTCAAAAGACGGCTGATCGTCGAAGGCGCATCATTCGTATGGAGCGTACTTAGAACCATGTGGCCTGTAAGTGCTGATTTGACGGCGATTTCTGCCGTTTCAAAGTCTCGGATCTCACCGACCATGATAATGTCAGGATCCTGACGAAGGAACGAACGAAGCGCGGCAGCAAAGTTCAAACCGATGGCTTCGTGCATTTGAACCTGGTTGATACCCATGAGGTTGAACTCGACCGGATCTTCTGCCGTTGATATGTTGTCATTGACCGTGTTGAGTTCCGAGAGCGCGGAATAAAGCGTCGTCGTTTTACCCGACCCCGTCGGGCCCGTGACGAGGACCATGCCGTAAGGACGATGGATGGCATCTTTGAAGTCTTTAAGCGCCTTTTCTTCAAAACCTAACTTCGTCATATCGAGCTGAAGGTTCGATTTGTCGAGAAGACGCATGACGACTTTTTCGCCAAAGAGGCAGGGCAAAACGGAAACACGGAAGTCCATTTCACGCCCACCACCGAGTTTGAGCTTAATACGACCGTCCTGAGGCAGACGGCGCTCGGCAATATCGAGGCTCGACATAATCTTGATACGGCTGACGATAGCGTTTCGAAGCTTGAGTGGCGGACGCATAACCTCCTTCAAAACACCGTCGATTCGGAAACGAATACGCATCGATTTTTCGTATGGCTCAATGTGAATATCGGAACAATGATTTTTGATTGCATCAATGAGAATGGCGTTGACGAGGCGCACAACAGGCGCCTCAGCTGCCATGTTTTCAAGGTCAACTTCGTTGACTTCTTCTTCCTCTTCACCGACAGCGATTTCATCAAGATTGAAGTCATCAAGCCCCTCAATACTGTTGGTGAATTCATCTTCTGTCGAAGCCTGTGCCACTTTTTTGACACCATAATACTTGTCGATCGCCGCCAAAATGGATTGTTCACCAGCCACGACGACTTCGATATTATAACCGGTGAGGAACTTCAAGTCATCGAGAGCAAACATATCCGTCGGATCGCTCATGGCGACGATAAGCTGCATACCGCTTCGGTTGATCGGAATACACGTATGTTTGATCGCCATATCACGGGGAATACATTTAAGCACTTCCTCGCTGATTTCGCCCAGATCATCAAGTCTGACCGACGGGACGCCAAACTGACGGCTCAAAAAGCTCGTCATATCCTGTTCACGAACAAAACCAAGCTTTGTAAGCTGCCCGGAAAGCCGACCACCAGCACGTCGCTGTTCCGCACGCGCCTGTTCAAGCTGGGCATTCGTTACGATTTGGCTTCTGAGAAGCAATTCACCAAGTCGCTGTTCCTGTACTGCCATGCAATTCTCCTTCATCCGGAAACGATATCGTTGACACGGTATCACTCAGTCCATTTTTAACAAATGCGCAGCTGCCTGCACAGTCAATCTTTTACCACGTTTTACATATCAAAAGCGCCGACACGCGTCATCGCTTCAAGCGCAGCATATCGCGCCCGAAGTGTCTCCGATGTCGCTTTTTTAAGACCATCCAGGCTATACCCTTCGATCGTGTGGCTCGCCAAAGCCGTGCCGACAACTATCCCTTCTCTCAAAATGGCATCATTCACTTTGCCATGACGTGCAAGTGTACCCATCAGACCACCGGCAAATGTGTCACCGCATCCTGTGGGATCCACAACGTGCGTCGTCGGAAATGCCGGACATGAAAAAATATGATCTTCATGAAGCATAAAAGCGCCGTAAACGCCGCGCTTGATGACGATCGTTCTCGGCCCCATTTTCTGAATCGCATGGGCTGAATCAATGATATTTTTCTTACCACTCAAAAGATTTGCTTCCGCTTCATTCAAAACGAGTAAATCAATTTTGGCCAACACCTTCAAAAGCGTCGGACGCTCTGTGTTAATCCAAAGATTCATCGTGTCCGCAGCGACGAATTTCGCATGCGACTGTTCGACAACTTCAAGTTGAAGCGATGGAATAATATTTGCCAAAAACAAAAAATCGCACGCTTTTTGCGTTTCATTCAAACTCGGCTTGAAATCCGCAAAGACATTGAGATCCGTACGAAGCGTCGTGGCTTCGCCGAGATCGTTGCCATAAGTTCCCTGCCACTGAAACGTTTTACCGTTGTGCGTCGTCACAGATGAAAGATCGACACCGCGTTCCACAAGAAAATTCAGTTGTGAACGATCAAAATCTTCGCCCAAAACAGCAATCACCTGGGGATGACACAACAAACCGGAAGCCGCAGAAAAATACGTCGCAGAACCGCCCAGTCCCTTGCGCTCAAACGCATCGGGGGTTGACACCGTATCAAGGGCAATGGAACCAACAACAACTAATGAAGATACATGCTCATCCGAAGCAGACATGCCCACCTCCTCACCATTTCAAGACGAACCAAAAGTCTCTCGCCAAGAGCCGAACGCACACCGTCCGACTTAACAAAATACCACATCAACCTACATCACGCAAGACTGCCATTCATCCAACGCCATTTCGTATCCGATACAAACACTTATTTTAAATGAACAAAAAAACATTCCTGAATATTTATCCCATTGTACGGCAACGCACCTTTGTTCGCCTATCTCCCCAATGAAACATACCAACCCATGTTATTCCCCCAAAACAACAAACGCCTTTTGACGCTTCCCCCATGCGCTTTGGCGACTCAAAAGGCATCATTCCAAAAGACGCACACAAATCCCGATCTATTGCTTTCTGACACGAATAATTATGCGCATTTTTATTGTGCGCAAGTTGTTCCATTGACGCTTTTTTGTTAAACTCTTTCATTGTCTTCAGTATGCAAGGGATGGCATATGGAAGCATCTCTCAACAATTCACGTGTGATGTGTGTAAATTTTTTCCATTTTGTGTTTACACATTTCACAACACATATTTTATGGGAGTTCTTTTATGAAACGTTCGACTGTCATCGCATTAGCCGTGAGCGCACTTGGTCTTTCTGCTTGCCAGGAGGATTTTGCCGTCAAAGATGTTTACGAAATTTGTGAAAACATTACCTGTGGTGACCACGGTACGTGTATTCCGACATCAGCCATCTCTGCCATCTGTGTGTGTGACGTTGGCTATCACAATAACGAAGAAGACGCGCTCGTTTGTGATGCAGACGTCGATCCTTGCGCCGATGTCTCCTGCAGCAATCACGGTCAGTGTCTGACAAACAGCCAAAATGAACCTGTCTGCGTCTGTGACAACGGCTATCATAATAATTCCGAAAACGCGCTCGTTTGTGATGCAAACGTCGATCCTTGCGCCGATGTCTCCTGCAGCAATCACGGTCAGTGTCTGACAAATAGCCAAAATGAACCTGTCTGCGTCTGCGACAACGGCTATCATAATAATTCCGAAAACGCGCTCGCATGTGATGCAAACGTCGATCCTTGCGCCGACGTCACTTGTTCTGAGCACGGCGTTTGCCTTGCCAATAGCCAAAATGAACCTGTCTGCATCTGCGACAACGGCTATCATAATAATTCCGAAAACGCGCTCGCATGTGATGCAAACGTCGATCCTTGCGCCGACGTCACTTGTTCTGAGCACGGCGTTTGCCTCGCCAATAGTCAAAATGAACCTGTCTGCGTCTGCGACAACGGCTATCATAATAATTCCGAAAACGCGCTCGCATGTGATGCAGACGTCGATCCTTGCGCCGACGTCACTTGTTCTGAGCACGGCGTTTGCGTCAATGCAAACAATGCCGCTGTATGTATATGCGATTCCGGCTTCCATGCCACGAGCGATGCGCCAACCACCTGTGTTGCCGACGAAGTCCCCGTTAACCCTTGCGCCGATGTCACTTGTTCTGAGCACGGCGTATGTCTCTTAGACACAACCAATGCCCCCATCTGTATGTGCGAATCCGGCTATGTCAATGCCGATGCCACGACATGTACCCCGTCCTCTGTCGATCTTAACTCGAACTATATGCGCGACGTCTATGAGACTGCTCCCGATCAGGGCATCAGCTGCATCACCACGCACAACGACGGTTGCACAACAGGTTTCTGCGACAGCTTCATGAACTACCGTTGCTCCACGCGTTGCACCGACGACAGTCAGTGCATCAGCGACGATTATATTTGCCGTAGTGACGGGCGATGTGTTCCCAAAGCTTTCGAAACCATCTGGACAACAACGTCAGAAAATGAGGCACTCACCATTCCTGGCGGTCAGGGGACATGCGATTATACCGTCGATTGGGGTGACGGTTCAACCGACGACGTCACTGCTTGCAAAGAAACGCTCTCCCATGTTTACGCTTCTGCCGGTACACATCATGTCAAAATAACTGGTACCATCCAGGGATGGGCTTGCAATGGCAACTGCGCTGCATTAACAGAAGTCGTTTCTTTTGGTCCCGTCGAACTCGGCGCTGCCGCCTTCAAAAATGCTACCAAACTTTCGGTCATCGCTTCCACTGACATCCCCAACGCCAAAGCCCTCGTCGATATGAGCTACATGTTCAGCGTCACGGGCGTCTTCAAGGCAAATCTCGATTTGTGGGATACCTCACACACCCAAAATATGGCGCATGCCTTCGAATTTGCCGGCCTGATCGACGGAAATCGCGCTTACTCCACGTTCAACGCCGATATCCGCCACTGGGATACCTCCAACGTCACCGATATGTCCTATATGTTCCTCAGAGACCAGGTCTTCAATCAGGATCTCAGCCTCTGGGATACTTCTAACGTTACCACCATGGAAGGCATGTTCAGCGGTGCTTCAAGCTTCAATCAGAACCTCAGCCTCTGGAATACTTCTAACGTCACCACCATGCGCGTCATGTTCAAAGATGCTGCCAAGTTTAATGGCAACATCTCCGGTTGGAATACCTCCAAAGTCACTACCATGAAAAGTATGTTCAGCGGAGCCTCCAGCTTCAATCAACCACTCGGCCACTGGAATATGTCAAGCATCGAAGATTTGAGCTTTATGTTCAACGAGGCTCATAGCTACGATGGCACTGGCATGTCCACATGGGCCCCAGGCAAATTAAAGTACATCACTGGTATGTGCCTCAATGCCTACAAATTCAACGAACCACTGACCATGTGGGATGTATCCCAGGTCGCTGAAATCGGTACCAGTGCTTACGAAAATGCGTTCAAAAATACCAATCTCTCGCTTCATAATTTCATTAGTATGACCAATACCAACGAGAACTGGAAAAAAATGGATGTACTCAGTTTAGGCCTGCCAGATAGCTACAAATAAGCACCACATCCATGTAAGGCCGTTGCACGCAACGGCCTTCGTCGCATGCGTGTCCCCGTGTAAGGCCGTTGCACGCAACGGCCTTCATCAATATCGCAACATCCGTAAATTATAGCATACTCATTTTGGCGAATTGAGTGTAAAAGAAGCGCTAGACTCAACCGAATGGAGGCCAGACGTGTCTAACGCCCAGTCACAAAAAATGAAAAAACGTCGATCGTTGAAACGCACCAATGCACGCCCCACGCGTGAACCCGATCCTCGCCAAATCCTCCCCATTGCCATCGACCAAAATGAGCTCGACGGCATCATGAAACGGATCGCACTCGGCCAGGAAGCCAATCCCCAGGCTGCTTTTTCAAAGATCTATGCCCTTGCGCTCGATTCGATTGCCGAAACACTCAAATCGGCACTCAATGCCTTTGTGAATGATCTCTCCAATGCCAAGGATTTGCCTCCCTTTGTTGAAAAACTCATTCCCCAGTCAAAGGATCCGGATACCCTCAAAAAATTAACATCCGCCCTCACGTCTTCGATTGACCGCTCCCGCGACAAAATACAAGAATCCCTGCGTAACGAAACGCGCAAAGCAAGCTACGATAATTACGCAGACTACACCGATATGTTGCGAAAAACGCATCTGCTTCAACCTGTGCGTGAAGAAGATGAAGCGGCGTTTGCGGATGCCATACCGCAGTTCGGTCATATTACGGCCGATCGACTGCGTGAAATTTGCGACGACGTGCGTTCCTACAAACCTACAAAAACCACACACGACGTTTTTAAAATTGATCTCAATCGGCTTCAACGCACGCGTGAGATGAATTTCAACCTCCATACCAAAACGGACGATTCCGCCCAGGACACGCACGACGCATGCTCTAATACCACCCAAAATACGCAGATCAATACCGACGCTCCCACGCTGTCAGAAGAAGAAAAACGTCAGGAATCGGAAGCAGTTCGCACGATTATTCAGGATGCTGTCGCGCAATACACGTCTACCGTCGATAAAGAAAAAGAAAATGCCATTTCGGCGGCACAGACAGCACAAGCTTTACAGGAAACGCTCAAGGACGCCTCACAAAACATCGCTTCCGGCGTTTCAAATCAGGCACCGCTCACCGACGAAATCCAAGCTGTCAATCAGTTTGCCGAGCAAATTCCGGCCCTGTTCGAACAAGCACTCCTCAACGCTGTACGACCCCAAACAGATACGGACGCTACCACCGCCACTGACGAAACGCTCGAACAACTTCGAACCTTCGGCGTCGAGTTCGCCGAAACCTTTGATGGCATTACCGCCATGATGACGGAATTCGCCAATCAGTTGTCTGCTGCCATCATCGAAGATCAGGCCCATAAATTGCCTACGCTCAGCGAAGCCCTGCTCGATGATCCGCGCATGCAAAATGACGATGATCTCAAAGAATTCGTCTCTTTCCTTGAAAGTGATAACGCTGCTGAAGAAACCGACGACGATCTGTCAAACGATATCCTCTCTGAAGCCTTCGGGGCCTTGCTCGATCAACTTGACGATTAAACGCGCCTCATACAAGGCTTACGACAAATGACTGGATTGCCCTTATTGACGCCTGATTATCCCCTTCGCATACATCATGTGCTTTGATATTATATAATGATAGCGATTGGTGGCGCGGGCTATGTGCCGAAGGCACATACGCCCTGCGCATCGGCCTATTTCGCTACGCTCAATACGGCCTCTGACAAAAATACGTGGGCGTTACCACTTCATAACCTGAAATGAGAACAATGAAAGAGACGTTCAGACCAGAACGTCTCTTCTGGCAAAGATACGTGGAAATAAAAGCTATTTGTATTTCTTAATACTAGACTTTCCCATCGGTCTTGGCTGCATCACCACCGGCTTTTGCGCAGTCGCAATTTTTTTTATCATCGACTTTTTCACAATTGCAATCGGAAGCTTTCGTGCCATCAGCATCCTTAACAGCATCAGCTTGTACGGCTGGTGCAACATCAGCTGTATCAGTCGTAGATGCAAATGCATTAGCACTCGCAAAACAAAAAACAGATACCATTACGGTTACGAATAATTTTTTCATAATTAACTCCTATTATAGATGAATGATGTCAAATTCCCCCATAAGCAATCCTTGCAAGGTTGATTGTTATGTAAAAGTATTTATCATTCGAGTCAAATAAATTTAAAAATAAAACAATTCAATACATTTCTACTCTAGTTATAAAATAATTATATCACATTCATATAAGTTATTTTTTATATTTCAAACGCCTATTCATCCTGGATTCTCAAGCTAAACATGACGATTTGGAAATATGCAAGTCCAGTTGTTCGTATGTTTT
>JAFOHE010000255.1 GCA_017421975.1 Pseudomonadota bacterium | reverse complement strand
TAGTGATTTTATAGAACTTAGAATTGTTATAGATGATTGGATGGATTATTACAACAATGAAAGGTATCAGTGGGAGCTGTCAAAGCTTTCACCAAATGAATACTATGAGTATGTCACAACCGGGATTTATCCATTAAAAGGAATTATTGAAGGGAGCTAAAAGCGCGTGTGACTGCCTTAAATATCGCAGAAAGCACGGACGCATAAGAACCAATATTTTTTCTGAAATAACGATCGGGATGAAATAACCGTGAACGTTTCAAATACGCCTGACGAATTACACCCTTATCCTGGGTCGGTTCTATCCCCAGAATCTCGTATGGCGTCAATGATTCAAGGGAAAGATTGAGAAATTCTATCAATGCCTGCGTACCAATGTCGATATCGAGCGAAGGATCCGAATGGCGCGGCATAAAAGCTCTGAATTTTGGTAACAATTTAGATGGAATGTACTGCAGACATTGCTCGTCTGAAAGATCGGCAAGTGCCGTATTCAATTCGACACTCGCATTGACTGCACTGACAGAACTGCTGCTTGACCAACCACTCGAAGGGATATTGGGCTTACTTTGACCAAAAGATGTCTGATTGGCATGCCCGTCATTCGTTTCTGCCGATTCCCATGTCAAAAATCCCAACAACTTCAAATGCCTAAATGCCATAGTTAAAGCAGATTGTTCCGTAGGAAGCAGTTGTGCCAATTCTTGAAACGTCCTTTTTCCATCCACAAAATCGAGAACAACCCAATCCACCGTCGTTAGCTCGGTCAAAAGACGATTGTCTCCATTGCATCGACGCGCAACCGTCAAAGATGAAATCGCAGCACTGTCCATTGTTTTTTCCCCTCTTTTTTAACCAGGACCTTGGCAACTTAAAGTTGTCTTCGAGTTCAACTTACTCTAATGGTTTACCTAAAAAACATAAATAACTAAAATTTTTAGTATTCTAACGATCAATTTTGCATCAATCTTAACCATTTTCCTTTTGTAACCGACAATCCCCCCAAAGTGTACGAAAAATCGCGTGCAGTGCTTTGGGCCACATTCCAGTTCCATGACGATTGCTCCACGTAACATGGTGTTTTTTTGAAGGCGACCTTCCGCACCATTCGATGCGTATGCCACTATCGTGACTGGAAAAATTACCATGCCCAAAACCGTGATGCTCGAAATGCTTTCAAATAGGGTTTGCATTGCAACACTGTTGCATTTTGTGATAATTAGAAAGTTAGGCCAATGCGCGGTGAGAAACCAATTTTGGAAAGGGTATGACAGACAAAACCGTCCATATAAAAGATCATGCTTTTTGGGCTTATGTGACCATCTTCGGCACACTATGGGGGGGGCTTGAACTCACACTGGGTACCTTTCTTCACATTCTCCATGTACCCAAAACTGGCCTGATCATGACGAGTCTCACCGTCATTCTTCTGATTGCACAGCGCGTTATCTATCCGCGGCGCGGCGCGACGCTGGGCGCAGCTATCATTGCAGCGTGCATCAAATGTCTCTCCCCTGGTGGCATTATTTTAGGCCCCGTTGTCGGGATCTTAAGCGAAGCACTCATGATTGAACTTGGGCTTCTGCTCACTTCACGCAGTATCCTTACAGCGATGATTGCCGGCATTTTGGCCATTTTTTCATGTCAGCTTCAGTCTTTATTCAAGATGTGGCTTTACTACGGTAACGATTTTATCCGCGCCATCATTAAAGTTGCTGAGAAGTTTTTTGATGTGCATTGGACAGCGGCACTTGGCTTCACCATCATCGGTGGTCTGGTCGCCGTATTGACAGGCATCGGCTGTATCGCCGGTACAACGGGATACATGAGCGGACGACGTGCCATGCGAGCGTTGGAAAATCCCGATGGTAGCGAAATATCTCACGTCGCTGCCACTTCACCAGCGTCTATGCCCGACACGCCTCACGTGCGTTTCTCCAAAATCCCCCGAACCAAACGGGATCCTGCAGAAACTCAACGTGTCATAAACACCCGAAAATACGTCTTTCCCTGCGTCATTCTGACCATTGTACTCCAGTGTTGTACCGGTCTTCATCCTTGGCTCACCGATTTCACAACAGTTCTGGGAGCGCTCGTCGTCATGCTCACATCACTGGGGTTATGGGCACGTCCCGTACTCAAAGCCATCTGGTGGCCGAAGTTCTGGATTCTGACGATCATCGTCAGTCTTCTCGCCGGACTCATCCTTGCCTGGCAAATTGATGGGTCTTTCGACGTACAAAAAGCAGCACTCGCCTCCGGCCACATGATTGCACGCGGTGCCTACGTCTTTTCCGTCGTTCTATGGATGACGCGAAGCGTACGTTCAGACGAATTCGATACGCTCTGTCACGCCATCCATCTGCCACAACTTGGCCTTTCCCTAAAACAGGCTTACAATATCCTTCCTGACTGGATTGACCGCTTTAACACGTTATTGGCTTCGCGCCCAAAAGGCATACGAAACGCATGGCGGTACCTAAAGACGTCTGCTGTCGAAGTGCTCGTGCTTGCCACCATTGACGCAGAAAAGCATGCTTCCGACAAAGACGCACAAACCGATGCGTAACACACGGCGTGCGTATTGAGCCGAAGGCGAAAAGCACGACGGCGGCCTGCGTATCGCAAGCGATAGCAGGCCTTTCAAATCACGGCGTGCGTATTGAGCCGAAGGCGAAAAGCACGACGGCCAAAATAAAAGCCATCGACGTTGTGTACACCGCGAAATCAGATATCCATTTCGGGCGCATCCGGCTGATACATGGCGCGTAAGGCTTCAAACGTACCCGCTTCGAGGGACGCACGTATTTTCCGCATGAGCTCAAGATAGTGCGTCAAATTATGAATCGTCATGAGGATAACCGCCGTGATTTCTTTTGCGACATAGAGATGGCGGATATAGGCGCGCGAAAAGCGTTGGCAAGCGATACACGGGCAATTCGGATCAAGTGGACTGAGATCCGTCCTGTTTTTGGCATTGCGAATGTTGAGACGTTTGCCATTTTTGATAAAGACCGTGCCCATTCTGGCATTGCGCGTCGGCATGACACAATCGAACATATCAATGCCGGCACTGACGCCTTCGACGAGATCCCAAGGCGTTCCAACGCCCATGAGATAGCGCGGAAAATCTTCGGGCATCTGATAAACGAAACGCTGACACATATCGTGCATTTCTTCCGGCGTTTCGCCGACAGAGAGACCACCGATAGAGAGCCCCTGGAAAGGCATTTCGATCAGCGCTTCAAGGTGTTTGAGACGCATATCGAGTTCGAGGCCCCCTTGGACAATACCAAAAACGCCCTGATGATCAGGACGCGGACAACGCGCACAACGCTCAGCCCAGGCAATGCTTCGCGAAACACTCGCTTCAATGCGTTCATGTGTCGCCGGAAGTGCAGGACAATCATCAAGCACCATGGCAATGTCGCTACCGATAGCCGCCTGGACATCCATCGCAAGCTCAGGTGTATAAAAGTGCTTGCTTCCGTCGATGTGGGACTGAAAATGGACGCCGTCCGGATCGAATTTGCGCATCTTGGAGAGACTGAAAACCTGAAAACCACCGGAATCCGTCAGATAAGCCCTGTTCCAGCTTGCAAATTTGTGAAGTCCACCGGCCTCCCGCAAAAAATCTGCGCCCAATCGCATATAAAGATGATACGTGTTGGCAAGAATAATGGCAGGATCAAGCGCTTCGACCTGCTCGACGCTCAATGCTTTAATGGCACCGTTCGTCCCAACAGGCATAAACACAGGCGTCTGAATATCACCGTGTTGGGTATGGACGACACCGCGACGGGCTTTGCCAACTTTTTTGATGAGAGAATAGGAAACAGGACCTTTGAGCATAAGTGAATCCAAAAAATGAAAGCACGGCAAACGCCGTGGGAAAATAAAAAACGTGCATCGTGCGCAAGCAAAAAAAATCCCTCCTTTCGGAGGGATGAAAGATCGTGCAACCTGGCGACTTAGAAGGAGAAGCCGGCGACGACACCGCCATTGCCATTGGCACCGACGGCAGGTGAAACATACACATCATGACCGGCGAAAAGGTCTTCATCTTTGTCGCTTCGGACGAGGAAAAGAATGACAGAAACAACGGCCGCGACAGCACCCGATGCATAGAGAATGTTGGCGAGCATCGCGTAATCTTTGGCTTTGTCGAGGTTGTCTTTGGCCTGACGCTGCGTATAGCCTGCCGTCTTCAAATCGTCATAAACTTTCGTATCCTTGGCGGAATTGGTGACGGCCATTTCGATTTTTTCGTTTTCAGCCACGGCATCTTTTGCCTTGCTTTCATAATCGGAAGCCTGAAGACCGAAATAAATACCCGTACCAACGGCGGCGAGGGCAACGACACCAACAACGATACCGCTCACAAGCTGAGCTGTCGGAAGCGGATTCGTCTCTTCAACGACGCGCTGACCCAAAAGGGAGTCGATCGAGCCCGTGTCAATATTGAAAAGTCGGATAAGGGCACCAGCAATGTCCTGCTCCTGCTTACGAAGGCGTTGCTGCGTATCGAAATAAATGGAGTTCTTGTTGACGCGATTATTCACATCAATCAAATCAAGCGTCACGTAAGGACGCTCCCTGCCATCGGTATATATGCGGCCAATCACGATATTGGCTGCCCCTATTTCCGCACCAATATTTGACATGCACTCCGCATCATCAATACACATCATGCGGTCATCCGACGACATTTCGCTCAGTTTCTGAAGCACTGGAATACCTTTCACAGAATCATACTCGGCATACTTCTCATCTTTGAGCGCGTCTACCGTCGCATCCGTCAAATTGTCGAGCGTCTTCTGCGGCGTCGAATCCACAGGCTCAAATATGACAAGATTGACTGGCTTCCCGTTGTTCGGCATGACAAAATGTTCGCCAAGGTCAAGCGGTGCCTGGGGTTCATCGGCGAAGTCAAAATCATCTCCACCCATTGAAAATTCATCCCCCTCGTCATCCGCAAAGTCGAATGCCCCCTGGGCCGAAGCAATTGGCGTAAATGAAAAGCTAAACGCCACGAGCATGAGCATGGACAATAAGCTCTTTATGCGACTCGATTTATGAAACGGATTGGACATGTCACCTCCACTCAAGACTGACGCCAAAAAATCCTGCATTTGATACTTCAACAATATCTGCGAACCCGCAGACCAAAATCACGTCATAGTTTATGCCTATCCTTCCATAATTGCAAGACCTAAGACTTACTTCCCGCCTCTTAGACGTATCATTCCGCGCGGTCTCGTCCTTTGCTATCTACGCTCTTGACCTGATTCTGAAATAGTGGTATAAGTTTCCGTCTTTTTTTATGCCCTTCCGGGCACCGCTTCGGCTCCTTGCTGACCGAAGCGTTTTATCCCCTTCTAATTAAGGTGTTTTCAATGGCCGCTCAGTACAGCATTAATGAACTTAAAAAAGGCGTCAATATCGAACTTGATGGTGTCCCGTACAAAATCGTGGACTGCGAGATTAACCACCCGGGCAAAGGCCCCTGCGTCACCATCACCAAAATTAAATCCTACATTACCGGAAACGTCATCCCCAGAACGTTCCGTGAAACCGACAAAATCGATCGCCCCAATCTCGAAACCAAAACCATGGAATACCTCTATTCCGAAGGCGATCACTATGTCTTCATGGATCAGACGACGTACGAACAAGAATATATCGATAAGAAAAACATCGAATGGGAAGCCAACTTCCTGAAAGAAAATTCCCCCGCCGACGTCCTCTTCTACAATGGCCGTCCGATCTCCATCGAAATCGAGACATTCGTCATCCTCACCGTCACCAAATCCGACCCCGGCGTCAAGGGCAACACCGCTCAGAACTGCACCAAACCCGCCACGCTCGAAACCGGCTACACCACGCAGGTTCCCCTCTACATTGAAGAAGGCGAAAAGGTCAAAATCGATACACGTACCGGCGAATTCGTCGAACGCGCCAAGTAATTTCAGATGGGGGGCAAGCCCCCTACGCGACTATGTTGGCTTCGTGCCCTCGCGCCTTCGGCACGCCGCGCACCACACCAACATACGCCGCTACCCCCGTGCGGGGGACACCCCCGCAACGCCCCCAAGCTCGCGTCATTTAACCCTTCGTATGAAGGGTTTTTTTGTTTCCAAATCGCGTTTTTCCACGACTTTACGCTCACCACAAACGCCATGTCTCACATTTCCGGTTTTCATCGTCTGTCCATCGACAAACGTCGCCAGGCACTCCTCGCAATTTCATCCGAAGACACGCTTTCCGACCTGCTCGTCGAAAACACAAACGACATCATGCCCGCCCTCGACCGCATGAGCGAAAATGTCGTCGGCGCATTTTGTCAGCCGCTCTCTGTCTTGACATCCGTATCCGTCAATGCGCTTTCACGTCCGGTGGCACTTGTGACGGAAGAGCCGAGTGTCGTCGCGGCAGCCAATGCTGCAAGCGCCCTCTTCGAACGATGCGGGGGCGTGCGTGCGCACTATTGCCAACCCGTCACAAGCGCACAAATCGTCCTCGTCACCGATGATCCCATGCAGGCCATGGACTTTTCCGCACGCTTAGCCTGCATGCGCGACAAATGGCTTTACATTGCCAACGCCTCCGATCCTGGCCTCATCGCCGCCGGTGGCGGCGCTTTCGACATTTCGTTCGAATGTATGAACCGCGCCGGCTTCAAAAGCACATTTATCGTCGGGACACTCGACGTCCACACTGTGGATGTCATGGGCGCCAATGCCGTCAACACCATGGCAGAAGCCGTGCTCTCTGCCATTGAACGCGAATTTCTCCTCGCCACACCACATTCAGGCGTCGAACGTCTCATGGCCATTCTCACCAATGCTTCGCCAGGACGCATCGTTCAAGCGACGATCAGCCTGCCTTTTTCAGCACTCGATCAGTACAAAAAAAATGTTCCTGGCCAACGCCTTGCGCAAAAGCTGGAATATGCTTCCCAACTCGCGCTCGTCTGTCCGCAACGCGCTGTCACGCATAACAAAGGCATACTTAACGGCATTTTTGCCGCAGCCGCACCGCTCGCACAAGACACGCGTGCCATAGCGGCTTCAGCCATCGATTTTGCTTGTCAGTCAGGTACGCACAAACCGCTCGCGGTATGGCAAATTCACGAAAATGCGCTTCAGGGTATCCTCACCATGCCCATCGTCGCGGGCTACGTCGGCGGTACCACGCATGCCACGCCTGCCATTGCAGCCGCCTTTGAGCTCGCACACATCCATTCTTACGAAGATTTGTGCGGCGTTCTCACTGCCATCGGCCTCGCTCAAAATTTTGCAGCCCTCGCCGCCCTCGTCACCGAAGGCATCCAGGCGGGGCACATGAAACTCCATGCCCGAAAAAGTAATTAACAGAAGCCTTTCCAACCTTGGCATGGCGAGAGCAAATGGATGCGATCATACAAAATCAAACCAAACCTTCTCCCAAAGGGAACGGCATGATGAGAACCCTGGGAGCGTTGCGGGGGTATCCCCCGCACGGGGGTAGCGGCGTATCTTTGTTTTGTGAGCGGTAATCAAACCGCTCACAAAACAAAGATAGCTGCGTAGGGGGCTTCGACCCCCTTCCCAAACACGTGCAAAATTCGACAACCACCATGACCAAACACCATTCTTTACGGATTCTTCGTTTTTTTCTTTTACAAGCCCGATAAACGGCATTATGTAGGTTAAAGACTTACCCCTTGTTTCTTTATGACTTGAACCGGAAGGGGACGTTCTATTCAGACATCATTTTTAGAATGAAGGAGCATTATGGATGCATTCAAAAACATGAAAACGATCAAGCCAGCCTTTTGGCTTGCCAATGCCCAGGAGGCGTGTGAGCGGCTCGCCTACTTTGGTATCCGCGCCATTTTGCCGCTCATGATGGTCAGTGTCGGCACCGGCGGACTCGGACTTGACATGGCCCAAAAAGGCATCATCTATGGCGTCTGGGCATTTATTCAGTGCATTATTCCCATGGTTTCCGGCGGTTTTGCCGAATCGTTTGGCTACAAAAAATCCCTGATTGTCGCCTTTATTATCAATACCTGCGGCTACTTGCTCATGGCCAATATTCTCAATGTGGCCACGATCATCTCCGGATCAACGGAAATTAATACCACGATCAATTTCATACTCATGTTCATCGCCGGCTGCACGATCGGCGTTGGTACGGCCATCTTTAAGCCACCTGTGCAGGGCATCGTTGCGCGTTCCCTCAACAAAAAGAATTCCGGATTCGGTTTTGGCCTTTTTTACTGGGTCGTCAACATCGGCGGTTTTCTCGCCCCCATGGCAGCATCGGCCCTCCGCGGGAGCTCGGATGCGCCCACGTGGCATTATGTCTTTTACGGTGCTGCCTTTGTCACACTCTTTAACCTGCTCATTACCCTTTTATTCTTCAAAGAACCCAATCACGCTGTCGACGACGAAAGCAAAGAAGCCATCGACGTCGAAAACGCATCCTCTGACGACAAAGCAGAAATACCGTCAAACGAAGCTACTGAGGCAAAATTAGCCGACGCTGACGCAAAGCCATCGGAAACGGAAACCAAGAAACCCGTTTCTCAAGACAAAGTTCATAAATCGGCCTGGCAAGTTTTAACCGAGACGCTCGGCACACTTTGGCATGACAAGATGATCCTTGTTTTTCTGCTCATCGTCAGCGGATTTTGGCTCATGTTTATGCAGTTGTGGGATCTTCTGCCAAACTTTATCGATGAATGGGTTGACCGTCGTGGTGTCGGAAACTTCCTCGCACAAGCCGGCATCTTCAATTCCTTCCTCGAAGCGGATGGTTCTCTCAAACCCGAAATGATCATCAACATCGATTCGGCCGCCATTATTTTGTTCGTCCTGCCGCTGTCTGCCTTCTTCTCCAGATACAAGATGATGACATCGCTCATCCTCGGCATGACCTTGTCCGTCATTGGCTTTGTAATGAGCGGTCTCACGATGTCCGGTTCCGTCGTCTGTCTCGCCATCTTCATCTTCGCCATCGGTGAAATCATCTGTTCGCCCAAATTCAACGAATACATCGGCATGACGGCTCCGAAAGACAAAAAAGCCATCTACATGGGCTTTTCCAATATTCCGTTTGCCATTGGCTGGGGGTTGGGCAACATTATTTCCGGCCCGCTCTACAAAGTCCTTTCGTCAAAAACAACACTGGCAACGAAATTCCTCGTCGAAAACGGCGCCAATAAGGCTTCACTGGAAGATAAGCCAATCACAGACCTCATGCCCATGGTTCAAGAAGTTCTGGAAAAACAAAACGGTACCGCTTATGATTCTTATCAGGCGACGCAGGTGCTGTGGGAAATGTACTCACCTTGGACGATCTGGCTCATCCTCGGTGCCATTGGTCTTCTTTCCATGATCGGTATGTTCTATTTCTACTTCAAGAGTGGTATGGCTTCGAAAGATAATGCCAATGATAATGCCAATGATGAAGTTAAAAAAGAAGCGGTTAAAGAGGAAGCACTCGCGTCTTAACCTTTCTCCACACGCCTTGTATTGAAGGCTGAAGCGGATCGCTTCAGCCTTTTTTTATGCCTATTGATGCATATTGATTTAAAATCTGGCGACGTGAGATTAAAATGCTTCCGAACCTTGCATATCCGCATCATTCTGCTTATAGGAAACCTATCATCGGGGATTTAGTTTCCCTGACCGGAGGAAAGAATGCGCATGACAACTCATACCCTGTACGCACTTTTGATTGCCACCACAGCAATCAGCATGACTGGTTGCTTAAGCATAGACGATTTCGTACATAAACACGAAGTGACGCCCCCTGAGCCGACAACGCCCGAACGGCCAAGTGGTGGAATTACGGATATTGATCCACCGCCGGAAGGTGAAACGCAACAGCCGAGTGGTTCTCAAGGCATTGAGGATGGGAAAACGGATGAAGATGATCCGAATTATACCCCTGGTGGTATCACAACCGTCGAGACTTTTGATGTCACGCGCATAACTCCATCCACGGGCAGTACACAGGGGGGCTACACAATACAAATCCAGGGCAGACAGTTTGACAGCGAAACGACCGTCATCTTCGGCGGGACGGCGAGTCCATTGACGCGCAATATGAGCCGGTATGTGCTTCGCACGCTCGTTCCAGCAGGTCATAAGGGCTGCGTCGATGTCATCGTGACCAATGGAAAACAAGAACAAAAAGTCCTTGAAGATGGTTTCTGTTACACAGAAGAACTAAGCATCACTGCCGTTGAACCTTCGCGTGCCGTTGCCAATGAAGTCACACCAGTCATGATTTATGGCAACGGCTTCGATGAGACCATGAGCTTTTATGCCCGTTGTGGGGGCGAAATACGCAAAATGCTCGACACAGTTATTTATGAAGATCATGTCGAAGCCATTTTGCCTACGCTACCGCCTGGTACAGTCGATATCCTCGTCTCCACGCCATCGGCACACATCACGCAAAAAAAAGCAATCACGCTTCTACCCGAACTCACGGTTCAAGATGTTGATCCCCACGTTCTCCTTGCAGGCGAAAAAGCGACGCTGACCGTGACCGGAAGTGGCTTTGATACGAACCCATTGTCCATGCTTGTCGGTTCCGTCAAAGCGCCTGCAAGCATCACGACGAATACACAATTATCTTCCACGCTGATTATGCCTGCAGCTGGATGTTACGATCTAGTTCTCTTTGATGATCTGCGACAAAGTCACATCAAAAAAGCGGTCTACGTCCTAGATGAAACAGACGATCTCGCACTTGTCGGTCTCTTTCCGGCTTCTGCCCCCATCGAAGGTGGCCAGACAACGCTCATTGGCACTGCCTTTTCACAAGAAATGCCCGTCTCATTCGGTTCTCAACCTGCCGAAATCATCGCACAAACAGAACACACGTGGGATGTCCTTGTACCTTCTGTTTCGGAACCCCAAACGGTCGATGTTTCCGTTGGAGATCAAACGCTCGAAAATGCTTTTACCTATTATATTGTGCCGCGTTTTTCAGACATCACACCGGCGACAGGCAAAGCGGATGACACAGTCGTTATCCACGGCAAAAATTTCGACGACACACTCCGCGTCTTTGCGGATCAATACGAAGCCACACAAGTGACTGTCACCAGTGATACAACTGCGACTGTGACTATGCCTACAGGCAGCGGACGTGCCAAGATCACGGCTATTCAAAACGACAACCGCTACGATACCCACCTGACCTTCAACTACACGGAAACGCCTGTGCTTTACGGCGCTTCACCGTCACAAATCCCAGTCATAGGCGGTTCAACCATCGCTTTATACGGGGAAGGTTACTCCGACGCATATTCACTCTATATTGCAGACACGCTTGTCTCAGATGTTCAATGGGAATCGCCAAATTATGCGACATTTATTGCGCCGGAACACACTTTGGGCGATTACACGATTGAGCTCAGAGATGCCGACGGCCACACAGTGGCCTCAACACCCATTAAGTATTACGAACCAGGTGGCCTCAATACCCATTTGTCCGGCACAAGGCTCGAAGGGCGCATCAATGTCACCGTTCTAACTGTCAATACAAATAAAGCCATCGCCAATGCTGATGTCTTTGTAGGAACATCCTCCAGTGCCTCGACACTGCTTCATGAAACGACCAATGCCTTCGGTCAGGTATCGTTTGAATCGGATAAACTCGTCGGCACGCAAATTCTCTATGCCTGCGCACCCAATCATTCCTGCAATTCGATTCAATTTTTTAATGCGCAGGATGTGACCATCTATCTTGAAGACTGGGATGAGGATTCGAGTTCTTCATCGACGATCACACCACCGCCGCCTCCACCACCATCAGACAATTCGACGATCAATCCCATTGATATCACTGTCATCAAACCTGCGGAAGATTCTTATATCACAGGGAAGGTAAGCGGCTTCGGCAAAGTCACGCTCGAATCCGATCCAAACGTCGTTCGCGCTGCACGCGTGCTTCAATCTCAATTAGGCCCCTACAATAATACAAGCAACACGGATAACGTCCTTATTTTCGAAGAAAATGGCACCTATAAACTGAAAGCACGTCGAGGTGATGTCGCCCTCGGCCTCGTCTGCGGATTATACAATACCGTCACAGGCACCTTTGATCCGCGCTACTTTGGCGTTCGTACGGGATTATACATCACAAACGGTGTCACGCTTACGGCAGATCTCACCTGTCCTCTTCCACTCAATCAAACGCAGAGCATCAAAATGCTCAATATTCCGGAAGGACAGACGTCTCGCGCTCTAAGTGCTACTGCTTACCTAAACCTGGGCAACTACGGTTATATCGGTGGCTTTATGACGGGCACATCGCAAACAGACCTCGTCGTCATCACGCGTGTTCCGCCTCTGCGAGATGCTTTAGCCGGTGCAACGTTGGCACTCCAGACTTCTCTTACGGTGGATAATGCTTATCGCGGTACGATTTACTCGTATGACATCGAAAAGAATAATACAACCGTTGAAGTTGGCCCCATTGTTTCTTTGCCCATCTTTGATCTTCTTCCCGAAGACAATTACTACACGACCTCGACGAGTACCGTTCTTCACAATGGAAATGGGTTCATGAAACGTGGCCGCATCACGTGGCATACGCCGCGCCCGGAATACGTCGATTTTTATGCCCTCACCATTCGCGGTTATTACTCAAATTCTACAGAACTTCTCTGGCAATTTTACCTCCCCGGAAATGCAACGAGCGCTGAGTTCCCCGCGCTCGATTATACGCGTAACAACGAACAACCGCGTTATGTTTACATCACATTGACCGCTTATAAATCGATCTTCGATGTCTACGATTTCAATCAGTTCTCTACGCTTGATACAAAAGCCGCATACGTCGATTCTTCTGCATCAACGACGCTCTATATTCCCTGGGAATCGTATGATACGCCCAGTACAAACGACTAAAGTATCGTATTGTTACAGGTAAAGTTTATGAAAAAATGTATTTTCCTTTTTATTTGCGCCACACTGCCGTTTTTCGTCGCATGCTCTAACGACTCAAACGCAACGGACGATGATACCGCCAATAACACAGGTGATAATACCAACAATAACGGTAACTCAGGTAACAATCAAAACGCTGGCGATTCTGAAAACAACGGTAATACAGGCGATAATGGCAACAACCAAAACACGGATGACGGCAATAACCAAAACACAGGTAACGATCATAACGGCAGTATTGAAGATGCTTGCAAAAACGTGCAATGCGACGAAGGAAAATGTGAGGAAGGCGTCTGTGTCACTGATGCCATGCGAGCAATTGCTGCTGAAACGCCCTGTGATCCCGAAGCGTTTACAGAGTTTTGTGTCGGCGAAAAGACCTATTACTGCGACCGTGGTGCCTTCATTGTCCTTCCTGGACAATGTGATCACGAATGTGTCGTCTATGACGAAACTTTTCATGGGCGTAAACACCGTCGTTCAGGATGCACGGACGGTGGCAGTTGTACGGAGTTAAATGCCATAAAAACAGAGTGTTACGATGATCAAGCGACTTCTTATGTCTTTGTTTCGGCTTGTCAGCGTACGACGCGCGGTACACTTGAATGGGTCAGCGTCGATGGTTACGCATGTAAAGGACGTTGCAAGGCCAATCACACGTCATGCGAACTCGAAGAAAATGAGTGTGATCCTTATGCCTATCCCAGTAAATGTGATCGACGCACGCTGTTTACGTGTTTCCTCGATTCCAACCTGACTGGAAATATTCGTAGCGAATACTGCGATGTTGCATGCACGACGTTTAATGGCACCCCCTTATGTGGTATGGAAACATGTACTTTACCAGGCACGAGAAAAGACTATTGCGGTGCTTTCGATTCTCTCAATGCGTATGATGTGATTGACACAATCTGCGCTGAAGACGATAAGGGCAATCTCTATCAAGTACGTACTGGACAACATACGTATTGCCCAAACGGCTGTACTCAAGGAACATGCCATGAATAATACGACTGACTCTCCACGTATTGCTGTGATTCCCGTTGCCGGACGCGGTACACGTTGGCTACCAATCACACGCACTGTCCCAAAAGAATTGCTTCCCGTCTGGAAACGCACTTCCGCAAGCTATGCGTTTGAAGAAGCCGTCAATGCTGGATGTAACGAAATTATCTTTGTCATTTCGCCCGATAAAGAAGAAGTTCTCCACCACTTTTTACAATTCGATTCTTCAGACCTCGGCCCACGTTACAGCCAGGAATCATTTGAATCTCTGCACACGCGTGTCACGATCAAATCGTGTATCCAACATGAACCCAAAGGGCTGGGTCACGCCATACTATGTGCTCGAAACGACGTTGGTGATCGCCCATTTTCGGTTCTCCTGCCCGACGAAGTTCTCATGCAAAATGGTCTCAAACGTATTCAGGCTTTTACGCCCGCCATTTTGCTCATGGAAGTCCCCTACGCACAACGCAGAAATTACGGTATCGTCAAAGCTTCTCAACAGGACAGTATAAAACAAGACGTTTTTCTCATCGAAGATATGATCGAAAAACCTGAACCGCCACTTGCGCCATCCTCGTTAGCCATTACCGGAAGATATACCTTTACCCATGAAATCTTCGATGAACTTGAACGACAAACACCAGGCCTCAATGGTGAAATCCAATTGACCGATGCCATGAAGCGTTACAACCAACATCACCCAATGCACGGCATCCTGTTCCACGGGAAACGTCACGATGTCGGTCAACCACTCGGACTTGTCACAGCCTCCCTCGATTTTGCACTCAAAGACCCGGCTGTTTCTCAAGCTCTTCGCGCTTATCTCACACAGCTCATCCAGGATACCCCCTCCGCCTGAGCCTTACTCTCCATTTTGCCATGCCATGGCTTGGCAAAAGTGCATACAATGGCATACCTAACGTGTATGCGCACTCAAATCATGAACCCACTTATGGTTATGCCATTGACTTTGAAAGTGTTACGAAAAACGTGCGTTCATATAAAAATTAAAATTTTACATGAACAAATAACGAAAATCAAACAAAAATCGTAACGCCATCGATCGCCAGGGCATTATGTATAAAGGGGGACTTTATTTAGACCTACTTGTAGGTGTTCAGTCATATCTATTAAAACTACATGTAGGTGTTAAATCATGACCCCATTTATGGTTATGCCATTGACTGAACAGCTAGCATTGTCCCCCTATTTACATACAAAAAATATTTATATCATCACAAATCATTGATTCTAAAGTAAAAAATAAAGACATAAAAAATATTTTCGTAACACAATCCTTTGGCTTGGCATTATCCAGATAAAAGTCATTCTTTTTTTGCACCAATCTATCAAGCCACAGGAGTATATGATGATGAACCGTCATGCTATCGCATTAAGCGTCTCTGCCGTATTTTTCTTTTCATGTGCCAAATACTCAGTTTCAGATGACTCAGACGTAGCCACACTCTGTCAAATGACGCTAGGCAACGCATCACCGTCGTTTTGCGATTGCCCAGATGGTAACTGCTATTCCAAACCAGAGTTTGTTGATTTATGCCCGGCGAATGACGAAAAAACGAGTCCTGGCGTTTGCGGTTGTGACTCTCCCGATGTTGATGAAAACCATAACGGCTTGATTGACTGCATAGAAGAAGAAGCTGACCTCTGTCCTGACGATCCAGAAAAAATCATCCCAGGATGTTGCGGTTGTGGCATACCAGATACGGACAGCGATGGCGATACTGTAATCGATTGCCTCGAACACTGCCCAAACGACCCTAATAAAGTCTTTGAGGGCATTTGTGGTTGCAACACACCTGACACCTCTGAAAACCTTGAAGATGACGACGAAGATGGTGTCATCAACTGCCTTGACGCATGTCCGACAAATCCACATAAGACACGTGCCATGCAAAGCGGGTGCGATGTCAATGATTCTGATGGTGACGGCTATGATGACGGCATCGACGCATGTCCAACCAACCCAAACGTCTGGTACAACCCCGAAGCACCCAATGCCAATATAGCGGAATTGTGTTTTATAGATGACTCACGCAACTTTCATGTGTTTCATCCAAGTGACCTCAAGTATCTGGTTGGCGCAAAAGATCTCAATCATATCGTTTTGGAAAACGATATGAATCTCAACGATATGGAAGCAACCCCGTTGACGCATACAGACAACTGCCAAACGATCGCCCATTCCCTATATGACTTGCCTGTATATCTTGATGGGAATCACAAAATCATTCAATACCGGCAATCGGACGGCACGCGATGTAAACTGGATAAGCCCCTATTCCATACGTTGAAGGGTGCAACAGATCTTACTCTGGACATTGATTTTGAGGGTACGATGTCAGCAGGCATTGCATTATATGGCTATGGCATTTTTACCAATGTCACTTATAGCGGGCATTTTGAGAATACTGCTCCTGCGACGGATATTCCAGCGAATGCTGGTGGCCTTTTTCTTGAACTGCATGATTGTGCGCTCAACAACGTCATCTGCGACAAAGCAGAATTTGAAATTGGCTACGTGCGTTTTGGTGCCATCGCACACACAATAACGCAATGTTCCATGAATTATACCAAGCCTAATCACATTTCGAAGCTCGAATCAAACAACCCGATTGCACAAATTGCTGGCTATGCCTATTCAGGCGATCGTTTTTCCAACATTATACATCATATTGATCATCTTTCTGGAAACGGTGCTGGCTTCGCTGTCGTCGGTGAACAATTCGATCATATTCATAATTATATTCAGACAGTAAAAAATGCAACTGGCTTTGTACAACTTCTAAGTTCAAATTCAAAGAATATTCAAATCACTCATATCACAAATGAGATTCACGATTATGAGGGCCCTGCCCCCTTTATCGATCTTCTCTATCATAAGTATGACCAAACAACTATTTCGAATATTACCAATACCATCGATTCAATCAAAGCTACAACAACAACCATTGGCAGTTTCATCTCCCGTCTCCAACTTCAACATGCTTCATCTTGTCCTCAGGTGCCATTGCTAACAATTAACTATATTCAAAATTCTATTCATAATATGTCATTTCCATACGTCATCAACAAAGCAAAAGATGGTAACATCGGTGGCTTTATCGGTAGCATTACACATTGCCAACCATCATTTAGGTATATTCTTGAACAATGCCAAAACACAACACCGCCAGCTGTCATAGATATTTCACACATTATTTCTCAAATAGATACACTTAATTTAATGAATTTTGGTTCTGGATTTATCGGAACGCTTGAACTTCAATTTTTGCCCATCTCGTCCTACGATCTCATCGACCATATTCCAAATCAACTCTTACCAACTCTAAATATGAAAAATGTTCTATCGGTTGCGAATATCATAAGCCCTCATCCAGATACGAGCCATATCGGCACTGTCGTAGGTCAATATATAGACAATGCCGACAACACCTTTATTGATGGAGAATCACTACCAGAGTTTTTTGAACAAACGCATCATCAATTTCCGGAATGGCACGCAATGACAATCCAGGCTTTCGTTTCAGCGGGACAATTTCTATCAAACAATAACAAAGATCTTAGCCATAACGTCTTTGGAAATACCTTTTTAAACGACATTTCAAAACGTAATGGTCATTATATTGCTGAAGATTCTTATTACTATAATTACACGAACGAGGCACAACCAAACACGGCATTTGCATCTATGGCATCCCCCATACAACCTTCCTCCGCCTATGCATTAAAGCTCATCACATTTCTCCAACATCATTCTCCATTATGGGAATACCAAAACATATCTTCACGCGATACCAAACTCGTTCTTCCGATACTCGAATTATAACGAGGGGGTAGCGGCGTATTTTCCTATTTCGGCAGAGACGTTATTAACGTATCTACCGAAATAGGAAAATAGCCGCTCAGGGGGAGACTTCCCCCTTCCCACATAAAAACACGTCAAAATGGCGCCCGATGTCCGAAATATAATATCGCCATCTTGGGCCAATGACTTTGTATGGCATCAAAAATCGCATCGCATAAGGACGGTTCGAGTTCGCTCGTCATTTGATCAATCATAAGCAATGCGGGTTGGAGCGCCAACGCCCGAGCCAACATGACGCGACGCTGTTCTCCCCCACTCAGCGTTTGTGACAGAGGCCCTTGTTGTGTTTCACTCAAACGGCGTGCCAAATCGCAAAGTGAACAGACATCAAGCAAAGTATCATAAATATCATCCGAAATGGAGCCACTTAAATACTCAATATTATCTCGCAAGGAACCACGAATCATAAAATTATCCTGCGGTACAAATCCAATGTTGGCGGGAGAACCTCCCCAAAGCGAAATTCGCCCTGCAGTCGGTCGATACAATCCCAAAATGAGCCTTGCAAGCGTTGTTTTACCTGAACCGGAGCAGCCTAAAACCGCCTTCCGTTCACCAGCACATAACGTCAGAGAATAATCATGCCAGATTTCATGTTCCCCAAAAGCATAACTGAGATGCGAAATCTCGAGAACATTCGGCGCTTCACAGACGTCAAAAGAAGCCTGAACGCTCAACGGCATCGCTTCGATCTCCGCAGCGCGTTGACGCCCTTCAAGAAACTCGTGATAGGCCGAAAAGACACCGGCACCATTTCGCATCAATCCAAACAGCCGCGAAATATAGAGCTGAAAACCGACGATCAGGCCAATACTTACGCTTCCCAAAGAGGCCAACCAACCGCCAATGCCAAAAACAGCCATAAAAATAAAGGCCTGATAGACGTCAAAGAGTGGCCCCTGCCTAACCATCACCTCAAACTGTTGAATCTGGGCATCCGTCGCTTTCAAGCAAACATCGCTGAAACGGGAATGGGCGTCTTTTTCCTGGCCAAGGGAGCGAATTAGTCCAAGGGCTGAAAAAACCTCAAGCAAAACAGCGTAAAGAGCTTCATGGGCAGAGAGCATCTCGCGGGATGTCGCACGAATTCGCCTGCGAAGCGCAACGAGTATCCACAAACAAACTGGCAAAAGCACGAGGCTGAGCAAAACCAGTTGCCACGAAAGCGAGACGAGTACACAACATGTACAAACGCCTGAGATGATCAATGGTAAAACAGAGTTGTACCATACATTGACCCAATTCCCATAACTCGAGGCCGTATTAAGAATTTTCCCTGGCCAAAGATCGTAGTGACACGACGCCGTGACAGCAAAATCCGCCGTCGTTGCACGCTGAAAAAGCAGCTGGCGCACCTCGCGCTCAAACACATTCGACAGACGGTAAGCACGCGTTCGTGCAAAATAATTGGTCACACCAGCCAGGATCTGACCTACAGCAGCACCCATGCTCCAGTAAAGCGCGGGACCGAATGCAGCCGCCTTCACACCTTCATCTACGGCGTGCATCAAACAATACGGCACCATTAAGCCGAATACCACGCTCAAACAAATCAGGCATACCGTCAATCGGTCTATGCGAGGTAAGGCAACCATAACCTCACCCCATCGACAATACTTCGAACGTCCCCATGACGACACGCCACAAGGACGAAATTGCCACTGGTATTACACGCACGTCGGCCGATTATACTTTGGCTGTGTATTAGGAAAAGAATCTTTCAAACCACAAGATCCAGTACCCTTAATCAAAAGATTAAGCTTGCCAAGTCTTTTCACTTCCGGGCGAATATATGGGCGGCGGTCTTCTTTTTTCTCACACTGTTGTTTATGATCCATGATTTCATCCTTTTGGAAGCAAACGCTTCCAACATCATCCTGCAATTATTCATAGGCTTTCTAAAGCCGCGGGTCAACTACCCAATGCGCACAAAAGTCAACGAACACCATTCGCCATGAATACGGTCATCGACTTTTTTGAGTGCGATCCCGTCTTCGAGGAACGCTTCCGCAACCTCGTTTATTTCTTCGGCGAGGATACCGGAAAGCACAATTTTTCCGCCGACACGGCAGGCAGCCTTAATATCTTCCTTCAATGCCTTCAAAACCGGCGAAATAATATTGGCAACAACCATATCATATTGCTCAGTAATATCCCAAAGATCGGTACCATCAAACGCGGCGTTCACACCATTGGCACGACCATTTTCAATACTCACATCGACGGCAATGGGATCGTTGTCAATCCCGCGCACATTGGGGATATCGCACAGACAAGCTGCAATCGACAAAATACCCGAACCACAACCAACGTCGAGAAGTGACTTCACGGAACCATCAGCTGAATTTTCATCAATCGCCTCAATGCAAAGGCGCGTCGTTTCATGAAGGCCTGTACCAAACGCCATACCTGGCTCAATGACAATTACGCGGCAGCCTGGTGCCGGCGTAAATTCACACCACGGCGTTCTGACACCGATGCGTTTTGAAACCTGTGCTGGCTTGAACCACGCTTTCCAACCATCTTTCCAGGATTCATCCTCAAATGTCTCACACGACGTCGTCACATTTACCTGAAAACGTCTCCCAAGTTGTTCGATAGCAGCGCGAACCTCCGCTGCTTGCCCCCCCTGATCCGCTTCAAAATAACACTGAAGGCGCTTCTGTCCCTGCGCAATATCTCCGCCATCCATCGTCGTCGAATCTTGTTCATTGATCGTCGCTGTTCCGTAAGCATAAAGCGTGGCATACGTTTCCTGCTCGAACATATATCCTTCAAAATGTGCCTCATCCGGTTCCGCGTAACCAATCGTCAGACGAATCCATTTTTCTGCCATAATTTTCTCTTATAAAATTCGGTCAAAAAACTATTTTAACCTACAAAATAAACAACACACAGCCATAATGTGTATTTTATTGTAGGGGAAACATCCCCTACGCGGCTATATGCCCCATTGAAATGCACAGAACGCACGTCTCAATGGGGCATATACGCCGCTACCCCTTGAGCGGGGGCAAGCCCCCGCAACGCCCCCCGTGGGTTCATACAAACAACGTTTTTCAGCCAATGATTTCGCGAACAAAATCATCCATGATGTAATGTCCCGCCGGTTTTGAAGCGAGCCAACGTGTGATTCTCAGTGCTCCGTGCGCAAAAATCGCACGATTCTCGGCAACGTGTTTAATTTCAAGGCGTTCCTGATCACCAAACCAAATGACCTGATGCTCACCAGCCACTGTTCCACCGCGCAAGGAAGATATGCCGATTTCATCCGTATCCCGTTCAGCGCGACGACTCTGGCGTTCAAACACAACGTTCGATGTTCTTTCCCTCGCAGCAGAAATCGTCTTTGACAGCGTTAAAGCCGTTCCTGATGGAGCATCCAGTTTGTGCCGATGATGCGTCTCGACGATTTCACAATCCCAATCGGCGAGTACACGCGCTGCTACAGCCACAAGCCGGTTCATCAAAGCCACGCCAAAGGATGTATTGGAGGCTTCAAAAAGCGCAGATGACGCACATTTATGGCACAACACTGCTCGGTCTTCGGCGGAAATGCCCGTCGTTGCCAAAAGCCATTTACACTGACGACGCGCCACTTCATCTGCAACGCCTATGGACGCCATTGGCACCGAAAAATCGACGAGTACATCAAAATCACCCACTTCCCGAAGGGATGGAACAACAGGTGAAGCATCGAGCGAACGAATGGCGTCGGGACAATGCGTTTCAACGCGTGCGACAATCTGAATGTCTTCAGCCTTCTGAAACACATCTGTCAGCATACGGCCCATACGGCCACCTGCTCCGTGAATCACAACACGGATCATAGTTTTACCTCACGAATGAAATCCTCAAACGGCGCACACAATGCATCAGCTTCTTTTGGTGTCATTTCGCAAAGCGGCAGACGCAATGAAGCTGGAAAATCAATGTGGCCGCGTGAGAGCATGGTCTTTAGCGGAATCGGTGATGTCGTGGAAAAGAGCGCGTCACAGAGAGGCAACATCTTTTGATGCAGTTTTCGTGCATCCTCGGCGTTTCCTGCGAGAGCAAAACGAATCATGTCGTGCATCAGCTTCGGCGCAATATCGGCGACGACGCTAATCGCACCTACACCGCCGCAAGCCACAAACGGAAGAACAGTACCGTCATCCCCCGAAAAGAGCAAAAAAGATTCTCCAGCTGCCATCCGCGTTTTGGAAGCAAAAACCATATCACCCGTCGCATCTTTTGTTCCCACGATATTGGGATGACGGGCAAGCCTGCCAAGTGTCTCAGGCAAACACTTTGTTCCCGTGCGCCCAGGTACATTATAAATAAGCATCGGAAGATCGGAGGCATCGGCAACGGCCATAAAATGCCTGTATTGTCCCTCCTGATTAGGTTTGTTGTAATAAGGCGTCACGACGAGGAGGCCATCCACGCCCAGTGCTTTGGCGAGATGCACGTTCTCGATCGTGGTACGCGTGTCATTCGTGCCGACACCGGCAATGACAGGAACACGCCCGTCCACCACTTCAACTGTTTTGGCGATCACAGCGGCTTTTTCGTCTGCCGTCATGGTTGCGGCTTCTCCCGTGGTGCCAACAACGACGATGCCGTCGATCTCCTGGTGAAGCAAAAAACAAATGTGACGCGTCAGTGCGTCAAGATCGGGGGTGTCATGAAAAGGCGTGGGTATCGCTGCCCATGCGCCATGCCAAGATGATACGTTCATGCAGATTTCCTTTTATCTATCAGGACCTAGGAGCAATATCGTATGCCGTGACGGCACATACGCCGTGACAATGCGCTATCTGAGACAAATCTCCAGCTGTCACGTCTCCGATATAGCTCGTATCCGTATGTTTTCGAATATTGCTAAGACCAGCATTTTCGAGATTTTGAAGGATGACCGAGACAATTTCTAGGTCATTGATTCTGACCAGAACGGTTCGTGTCGCATCCTGGCTCACAGATCGACTCCATTGGAGCAGCGGCATCGAAAGACCGTCCTGCAAACGTGTGGGCATCATCTCCTCCTCCTAAAAAACTCAATCAAAAAACCTGGGGCATTACCACGCCCTATAAACGCTGCGCGTATCGGCCCATAGGACGATAGCGCAAGCGGCGTCCCGCGTATTGACACCAACGGTGGCAATAGCGGGCGCAACCATAACCATGATTATTCGACAGTTTATTTTTCGACATATTGGCCAGCAGACAGGAGACTTCCCCATTGCGCATGGATATCGGCATCATCCAGTGCCCATGGACGAAGCACTTCGGCAATCTCACAATGAAGTTGTGCCACCTTGTCAAATTCCGATAACTTTTCGTAACATCTCAAAGCATCATAGAGCGTTTTTAGTTGGACTTCGGGTGCATTGACCTGAATCTTTGAAAGCAAGTGAAGCGCTTCAGCTTCTGTTTTTGTATCCTCATTTCGATGGGCAGTGTCAATGGCCATATTGAGAATGCGCGTGGTACGGCTAACCTCCATACTTGCCTGACTTCGTCTCGCAATCGCGAGAAAAGCCTTGCCCACATAGAGCATATCGTTGAGTTTACGCGCTGTATCCAGAAGTTCCTGATGAAGCGAAGGATCCGTCTGAATCCGGTGTGCAAGAAAATTAAATTTGACTTCAAGTTGGGTATGGTTGAGCGGTTCCTTCATGGCTCTGACGAAACCGTCTGCCGCTTCAATGGCTTCTTTAGCCTTGTCCGCATGCCCTAAACATTCAAATAACTTGGCGCGAAGCATCTGACATGCCGCATGTTTTTCAGGCTGAGGGAAGAAGCGACACGAAAATTCAAGCATGGCAATGAGCTGACGCGCCACATCAAGATTGCCTTTTTCGAGCGCAATTTCTGCCTTAATAAAACGTATTTCTGTAAGTTCCGGCGTATGCGCATCAAGGTATCCCAGATGCTGTATGAGCGACTGCTCGGAACGCTCAATATACTTTGAAGCAGAATCGAGTTCCCCATGCTGAAGCGAATGACTGGCTAGCACGCGATAAGCCTCATAAGCTTCATAATACTGCTGCGCTTCATCAAGATGAGAAGCTATCATGCGATCCCGATCAATCGATGACGGTTCCTGGCGCAATGCACTTGCAACTGCGCGATGAAGATCGATTTTGTCACAGGCATCGAGGGTCGTCAAAAGTGCCGTGCGAATGAGCGGATTACTAAAAGCAAGCGTCGATTCATTGATCGTCCTGAGAACACCGCCCGAAAGCCCAAGCGAAATAAACGTGCTATGCCGAATGAGACGCTGTGTCGTCGGTACAAAATCGAGAGCCGTCTGCATCAGACCAGGCGTAAACGTCTCACCGCAAACAGCTGCAAGCGAGGCTACAGGCAGCCATGAGCGTCCAGCATAATCCGAAAATGTCAGATATACCTGATGAAGAATCGCCTCATGAACGTCTCGCGGAATCGGCAATTCCGAGGGTTCTCGAACACTGTCATAGCCATTGACTGTCGGTTTGAGAAGACCTGCTAACTGCCACTGACGAGCAAGCGTCACTGCAATCTCCGGAAGTCCGCTCGACAAATTTTCGATAAAAAGCGACAGCTTTTCACACACGCCAAGCCCCTGTCGAATCAGGGCACGCATATCCGTATTTGAAAGGGGTTCAATCGTAATGCCACGGCGAAGCCAGATCGACGTTTCATTGCCAAGCGCAAGTTCCGTGTCCGTCGGCATATCGTTCGTCGTCGCATTGATCACTGTAATCAAGATAGGAAGCGTGTGAGTACCACCCTCCGAAAGCTCACAAATAATGTTGCAAAGCTCCTGACGCTGTTCCGCACGCATATCATCAATGCAGAGAACGAGCGGACGAGATCCCGTCAGGGCACAAAACATATCGTTAAATAGAAGTTTTTCGTGACGCTTCGCAAGTTCCGGGGGATCGGAATCTTCGGGACGCTCCGTGTCCGAATGCATCTCCGCCTGATATAAGCGAAGAAAACGGCGGACGCGGGCATCCCCACTCTCGGTAATACGGAAAAAATGTTCTACCGCTAACTTGATCTGATCTGCCTTGAGCGTCTTGAGCAATAACTTGTTAAAGACAGCGCGGTAAATCGCGCTTCGAAGCGTATTCGCGCTGTTCGCATGGACAACAAGACCATGCGCGATCCCTTTCTTATAAAAATCCTGAATACAGGAATCGATAAAACGCGATTTGCCAACGCCAGGACGCCCAGTAATCAAAGTGACAGATGTACGTCGGCAGTTATAAACATCACGAAGATACGTC
>JAFOHE010000254.1 GCA_017421975.1 Pseudomonadota bacterium | reverse complement strand
TTCTCAATACTTAAAGCCTATAATAAAATGAAAAAAAAACCTCGTAAAATGATAAAACACTATAATAAAATGAAAAAAAGTCATTGGAAAATGTCAAAAAAATACAATTTTTTTACTATATTTTTGCAAACGAAATTTCAATCAAAAAATTTGTCGACAAAAACTAAACGAAGCAATGATGAAAACAAGTATTTAAAAAATTATTAACAAATAAAAAAGTAAAAAAAATGAAGAACCGGCAGATCATCGAGGAGAATCCGGATTTGTGGCTGAAGTATTATCCCCACGAATCGTTTGTGAAGCTGATCGAGGCGACGGTGCGCGTGTTGAACCGTAGTGAAAAGAAGGCGCTTTGGGTCGAAGGTGCGTATGGTACGGGCAAATCGCATGCGGTATTGACGCTCAAAAAGCTGATCGATGCAGATGATGCGGCTGTGCAAAAGTATTTTGGGCAGAATGATGATTTGCTGAGTGCTGATTTGTACCAGAAGTTTGTGTCGATGCGGCGGCAGGGTGGTCAGATTTTGACGGTTCATCGCTATGGTTCATCGGACATTCGTTCGGATGATGATTTGATTATGGCTGTTTATCAGAGTCTTGTCGAGGCGATGGCAGAGCGACAGGATTTGCGCAATCCCCAGGCGAGTTTTAAAGATGGCGTGCTGGCATGGTTGAAAACAGCGAGGAACAGGCGATATTTGGATGATTTGTTAGTAGAATATCGCGACAAGGTGAAGCTGAACGGCGCCAATGTCGATGAGGTCGAGCGATTGTTGACGACATCGCGTGGCGAGGCACTTGAGAGTGTGCTTCGCGAACTGATGCTGATCGGGCGAGATGCGAATATTGGCATTTTCAAGCTCGACAAGGAACAGTTGCTTGGTTGGATCGGGGATATTATTCGCGAGAATAACCTGCGCATTCTGTTTGTGTGGGATGAGTTTTCGGAATTTTTTAAGAATAACATGCGTTCGATGACAGGATTTCAGCGGTTTGCGGATTTTGCCGGTGAACAGCCGTTTTATATGTTGATCGTGACGCATCATACGGCGAATCTATTTTCGTCCGACAGGGATGCGCGAAAGATATTCGACAGGTTTGTTCGCGTGCCGATTGAGCTTCCGCCGCACATGGGATTTAAGCTAATTGGCAAGGCTTTGCAGCGAAACACGGCTTATGCTGCCGACTGGGAAGAATTGCAGAGTGATCAGCGCAGCAATACAAAATTATCACGTGCAGCGGTGATGAAATATGCCAAAGTTGATGACGACGATTTGAGGAGTATTTTGCCGATTCATCCCTATACGGCGGTTGTATTAAAAGAGATATCGGCGGCGTTTGCGTCAAACCAGCGCAGTATGTTCGATTTTATCAAGAATGACAGCGATCCGAATACAAAAGGCTTTAAGTGGTTTATACAAAATTATGGCCCAATGGATGATACGCCGTTGTTTATGATCGATATGTTGTGGAGTTTCTTTTATGAACGCAACCGCATGTCGCTCGAAGGGAATATTAGAAATATTCTGGATTATTATACAAAAGTGCGCGTGACGGATGAGTATGAACAGCGCGTATTGAAGACGGTTTTGATTCTGCAGGCTATTGCGGATCAGACAAATGCGAGTACCAAAGACATGCGCGGTGCAAATGCTATATTTATTCCGACGCTCGATAATATCCGCATGTCATTTGAAAATGACGAAAGCCTCAGCCCAGATAAGGCGCAATCGACGCTTGAAGCTTTGGTGCGCAAGCAGATCATTTATAAAAAGACCGAAAATCGCATCGATGTTTATAATGCCATGATGATGGCGATGAACAACGACGAATTCGACAAGCTTAAGCGCGAACAGATGGAGAAATTCCAGACTGAAAACATCTTACCCGAGGAGAGAGAGTTTGCGCTGCAGTCGAAAGGTCTTCATCGACGGTTTAAGATGAGCTATTTATCGGAACGATTATTCAGGACACGTTTTGCCGAACTGAATACGCAGAGTGCGAATGATATTCCGGATATCCCACTGGTCATTGCACTGAGCAAAAATGACGATGAATACGAAGTATATTACCGAAAAATCGAAGAAGAATACAGCCAAGGTCGAGATCTCAAAGCCGTCGTGGCGTTGTCGGTCGAGAGCTTTGGTGCAGAACGTCTGAACGATTATATCGAAAACCTGGTGAATCGCGATATTCAGCGAGGGAAAGACAACAAATTGTCTGAAAAGTACGATACTTTAAAGGACAACTGTAAAACCAAGTGGTATGAAGAAATCAAGGCCCATGAGTTTATCGTATTTTCGACGGAATATCCGCATGGTGTCAAGGTGCGGACGTATCTTGAGCTTCAACAGACAGTGTTGAAAGAAATCGTGCGCAAACGTTATCCCTTTGCGTTGGAATTGTCGTTTAATGTGAACGATGTATTATGGAATGACAATCAGCTGAGAACGGGAGCCGAATGTGCCATCAAGCGTGAAATACTAAGAGGCCTATACAGGAGCAGCAAGCCTGAAACAGATATCAAGGCGCAGCTCGACAATATCTGGACTGATCCAAGTTACTGGAAGCATGCACAGACCAATGATCCGTGCAATACACTGGTCGATATGAAGCAGACGGTCGATAAATTTATTACAAAGCGACTTGAAGATGTGGGGCGCGTTTCTTTTAGAGAAATTTACCAACGTCTTCAACAGTCGCCTTATGGATTGCTCAAATGCAATATGTCAGCGTTTGCGATGGGGTTTGTGCTTCGAGAGTATGCGACTGATGACTATGCCTGGAGCGACGGGATGATTCCTGCCGATCTCGACGTAAGCAAGTTGGCTGTGAGCATCGATACATGCATCAAAGGCGTTAGTAAGAACAGGGATGAATATATTACAAAGAATGATGAAGAAAAGCGGAAATTTGCCGAAGCAACAGCGCACATTTTTGGCATTCCCCCGCAAGAATGCCGTCAGGTCGAGGATGCGCGCAAGAATTTGCGTGTGGCTATGAACAAATTGAGTTTTCCGATCTGGACGCTCAAGTACAATTTGAAATCTGATTGTTCAGAGAATGAAAAAGCTGAACTTATCAAATACATCGATTGCTTTAGTAAATTTGTCAATAATGACAACACCGATACAACCGACAAGGAACTGACGGGTGAAATCGCGAGGATTTATAAGCGTGATCAAACAAGTGCCCATTCACTGAGGGATTTGGTTAAAAAAGACGCCGTCAAAAAATCGATGGCCGCTTATGTTGCCGAAAAATGCCCGGAACTCGTCAATCTCGCTGATCGACTTGGTGATATGGACAAGAAGTATCTTGATCGCATCAAATCGAAGTTTTCGCACGAAGGCAATTGGTTGTGGAGCGCCGATACGGTCAATGAACAGATTCAAAAAACGCTCGCGGAATACCGACTGATCGAAGCAAGTCTGAATTTTATCGAACAAACCGTATCTTATGATGAAGCGCTTCGCCGCTGGACAGAAAAAATCAATTCTATCAAAATTTCCTATCGTGCATTGTGCGACAGAAATCTGGATCATCCAAAGGCATTGCTCGAAGCCCTGAATCGACTGATCGAAGATAAACAAATCGATCCCGAGAGTTTTGTTGATATGCTCGAAGCAGAGGGTGGAAAGCTGGAAGATTTCTTTACGCTAGTACGGCAGCAGCTTCTATTTGCAGAAGTCAATCAGCTCGAAAAATCGGATTTGAGCGAAGCAGAGATACAAAAAATATATACAGAATATCCGGGTTCGCAATGGACAAAGGCAGCTGATATTTATCTGAATGAAGTGTCGAACAGGGTTACAACCTATAAGAATAACACGCTGGCGGGTAGATTGGCAGAACTTTGGAAAGAGAAGACACATTCTACATCGCCAAAAGAATGGTCCAAGTTATACAAAATGCCGATTTTGGATATGCTGGATGAATCGGATCAAAAGGAGGCTGAGCATTGTTTTGACACGATCAATTCACATTTGACGACACCTGCAGAAGTGCGTGAGGCAACCGAGTTTGTAAGCCGAATCGACTGGAGTTGTCTTGGTGATCCAGAACATCGGGAAGCTATTTTCCGTCGTGTCTATTTATCGAAATATGCCGATTTGCTC
>JAFOHE010000253.1 GCA_017421975.1 Pseudomonadota bacterium | reverse complement strand
GTATGCTTCTTTTCGGGATCGTCCTTATCGTAGCTGATCCCGACTAATAATATTTCTTTTGTATAATTTTCTATAATTTTCGGATAGTTATTCTGTTTAATCTGTGCAATGGCGCCCTCGGCATCGCGCTCGGGATGTTTTTTATCAAGCGCTTTGAGCTCTACTACAAGTGCGGGATATTCCGAATTTCTTTTCGGTAAATAGACGATATCAGCATATCCCGTGCCTCCGGCGAGCTCTTCGAGTTGTATATATTGATCCCGATAAGCGAAATAGGCGAGTTTGATGGTACCGCGTAAGGATTGTTCGTTGTTATAATGGCGAGGATTACATTCTTCGGTGTGGACTTTTTGTAATTCGGCGGCAACGGCATCGGCTTTCATATCGGATGTATCTTTCATCAGCTGGACGCTGCGTTTGACGCGTTGTATTGTTTCGGTATGCGTGACTCTATGAACGGATTGTGCATATTCCATGCGGATTTCTTCATTGGGAATGCGCACGGTCTCGCGTTCTTCATCATAAGACAGATAGCCGTAATGCGTTAGAAGCGTCAGGACATCGTCCTCATTGTCCAGATGTGATGGATCATTACGAAACATGCGTGGATTCATCGGCACTTCTTTGCCTACCATCAAATCGACGAGCGATTTGCCAAGGCCTTCTTTGTCGAGATTGAGATATTCCAAAAGACTTGTGGGATCGGATGTCGCCGGCCAATAGGATTGAAAATTGTGGGTATGAATGGCCCTCATAACAGAGTTGGGATTATATACAGAACCGACGCCTTTAATTCTATATCCATCATACCAGAACTTCATTTTTTCAAGATCAACGTGAAATTCTTCGCATAAAGAGCGGACTTCATTCTCATTGAACCCGATATATGGCGCGAATTCTTCAGGTTGTAAAATTGTATATTCCCAGAACTCCGAAATAGCCGACTGGCTGCCGTCTTTTTTAATCGGAAGTATGCCCGTCATATAAGCTGCCGCAAAGACTTTATCGGTAACTTGGCTGTTTTTAAACAGACTGCGCAAAAATTCCAGATAGGCTTTCTGCATTTCTGCATTGAAAGCTTTGTCCCGAATCGGCGTATCCCATTCGTCGATGATGGCGATAAACTGCCGGCCGCTCGCCTCTACACAACTGTAGAGAAGACTTCCAAGTGATTTGGCTTCTTTAATATCTGGAAACACATCATGAATCTCTGATGATACATTTTCTATAATTGCCTCAAGCATTCCTCGGGCGCCAGCTTCGCCGATAAACCCGGAAATATCGAGATAAAGGACGTTATATTGATTCAGGTGCGCTCTGTAAGTTTCGTCCTTCGCGATCTCAAGGTCGTCGAACAAAGGCGACGAATCGCAACCCACGCAATAATAGGCGCATAGCATCTGTGCGGCATACGACTTGCCAAATCGCCTCGGACGGCTGATACAGCTGAGCTTGTTCGGAAGCCCAATGGTGCGATTGACGACGCCGATGAGCCCAGTCTTGTCCACGTATTTGCCGTTCCGCTTAACCAGAAACGCTGTATTGCCTGGATTGATGTAGATACCCATTGTGCGCTCCTTTTCCCCAAAAAACACCTATGGTTTCGTTCCATAGAACACCCCTTCCGATGATACCATAACTCGCCAATTCCCCAATAGCGAGTTTTTTTATGATGGGGCGCGGGCTATCGGCAGAGGGACGTTTCACGACACGTATCTACAGCTCGATACGCCCCGCGCATCGGGCTATCGACCTTCGGTCGATACGCCCTTGTGGCCGCCTCGCTATTGGCTACGCCTTTGTGGATGCGTTCGAGCGTCCAGTCGTCGCCGCTTTCGACTCCCAGTGAGATTTCGCGCATGCCAAGTTCTTTCAACTTTCTAAGCTCATCAGCGGTTTTATTCTTAAGATCAGAAACTCTCCCTTGCGTATAAATCGTTTCTATTTTGTGAAGATAGCGATGAATCATCTCCAAAATAGGCGCCATGCGATCATACGTCATAACCAGCGGATTGGCGCTTAATAATTGTATCGTTCTCGCATCAGGCGTCGTTCTGGAGAGTTCTTTTAAATCGTCTTCAATCCATTCCATGGGCTGCATGCAAAATCGATTGTCTTTGTACATAGTACAAAATTTACATTTATTATGCGTACATCCCTGAGTCACCTGCAAAAGCGGATGCGTCGGCCAGTATGGATTGCGGTAGACGGGTTCTGTAAAATGCATATTCTATCTCTCAAATCATAAAATCATTATAATTCCGTCACAAAGTCCTCAACTGGATTCTTTTGGAAATGCCATGCAGATGGTTTTGCTCTTTCATTAGGATAACCAAGACCGAGCAACATCACAGGCTTCATGTTATCCGGCAAACCAAAGGTTTCTGCGGCAGTTTTGGAATCAAAATCCCTGACCCAGACCGAGTGAACGCCCAGTGCTTCTGCGGCAAACATCATCGAAGTTGCAGCAATGCTGCCATCCTGTTCACCTGAATTATAGTTCGGATAATTGCGATCCATATCAAACTTCCAGACTTTTTGGATGTCATAACAAACGAGAATCATCGCCGGCGCATTGTAATGAAATTTCGTCACAGTCTTGAGTTTAGCCAAACCGTCCTGACTTCGAATGATATAAAAATGTTGTGGCTGGCAATTGCGTGCCGTTGGTGCAATGCGGCCTGCTTCGATAATTTTATCGAGTTTTTCCTGTTCAATGGGCGTAGGCGCATAAAAACGCTCAGAATATCTGCTTTTTACAAGTTCAAAGAAATCGGTTGTATTATTTTGAATAAACGGAGCTGCCAGCTCTTTAACGATATCTTCGCATGAATCGATACTTTTAATCAAACTGGCGGTATTGCTGATCGTATTGACACCGGCATCCATATCGCCTTTAAGCATGCCATAATAAAAACTGCCGCAAGGCGGATTGAGATCGCCGCGTTTATTGGCTTCGATACCTTCTTTACCGTATTTATGCGGCGTAGTGCGCCATTTGCAATGGCCACCCGACTGTGTAAAAACGATATAATCATCCGGATGCGTCTTGAGAATATCCTGTTTGGTAGCATCTGCTGCGCGACATTCTTTGGACATTGTAAATCTTGTACCGACAAAAACGCCTTCCGCACCGACGATTTGAGCGGCTTGGGCGAGTTTTGCATTGACGATACCACCGGCAGCGAGTACGGGGATTTTAACGGCATCGGCCAATAAAGCAGTGATCGCAGTTGTACCTGTCGAAAGATATGGCATGCAGCCGCCTTCATCACAACCTGTAGCCACAATAATATCTGCACCTGCATCTTCAGCCAGCTGTGCGCCGCGAACCGTCGGATTATCCTCGCGCATAATCACGATAAAGCCATCTTTCTTCCACTGACGAATCTCATCCGGAGAGACATTACCTGCAACGACGAGAATTTTTACGCCTTCTTCTTTGGCGAGTTCGATCATGGCCTTGCTAAAGCCATAGGGATCGCCGGCTGCGGGGAATACATTGATGCCGAACGGCTTGTCGGTTAAAGTCTTGGTTCTTCGAATCGTTTTGCGCATTTCCTCGACGTTTTGACAAGATCGGATGAAGTAATCCAGGCCATCGGGCCCTGAATGACGGGATATTGAATGTTCAAAATGTCACATACGCGGTTCTTCATAGAAAACTCCTTTGGTTACGATTGTTTCTGGTATTCAGAAAGCAGTTGATTGAGATGATTCTTGTTAAAATATTCAATGCGTTCAATGGCCGATATCGAGCCATTCGAAATGCACCACGTCACGACAATGCCGTAGAATTCGGCAATAATACAATGTTGAATAGAACTGATTGGCATATTTATGGATAATTCGCCTGTTTTTACGGCGGATTGCAGAATTTCTTCGACAACTGTCATATCCAGATGCATCTTGTTCAAGACGCATACATTGCCAGGGTTCACGCCAAGCTGCATCCAGTTTTGCGCAGAAACCAGGCCGTATTCGACGATTTGCGACATCGCCTCATATAAATAATGCGATAGCTTGTCTGTAACACAGCCTTCCATCGACAAGCTCGCTTCTCTCAATGGATAAATGTTCTGATGCGTTACAGCGTCGATGATTTCTTCCTTGTGTTCGAAATAAGTGTAGAAACTGCCTTTGGCGACGCCGGCTTTTTCAGTAATGTCGCTGACGCTAAAGTTATTGAACCCACGTTCCAGAATCAGTGTTCTCGCGGCATCGATAAGTTTTTGGCGAGTTTCGAGTGCTGCATCCTGCCGTTTGCCCATTTCTGACCTCCATCAGTTTGTTCCCCCAAAAACTGACTTATAAGTCAATGACTTTTGAGTCATCATTTTTTGTGCGTGGACTACCGCCGGATAGACGGGTATTGACACGTCCCTACCAGCTCGCTATGCCCCACACACTGGGCTATGCGTCTGCAATACCATCGCTTTGTCGTTCATCACGACTTCGTTCGCATTGTCTCGAAACTAATGATCGCCCCTGCCAAAGGCAATATTGGAGAGAGTACTAACGCAATGAACCGCAAATTCATGAAAAAAGCATGCAATGCAAAATAATATTGATGTTCATCCGATTCAAATACATAATGATTATGCAATTCATAATAATAATTTTCATAAAAAGCGGACGTGAACCCCAGCAACAGTACACAGCACATACCGATATATGCACCTATAAAAGGCAGCCATTTATTCTTTTTGCTTCGCACACTTTTTGTTGTCCAATAAACGCCTGCTGC
>JAFOHE010000252.1 GCA_017421975.1 Pseudomonadota bacterium | reverse complement strand
TCTTAGTAACAGGAGCAACAGGCCTTCGTGTTTATGTGTGCGATAGCCTGGATAACGGCAGACCATTTGCATCAAAGGCGATTTTTGCGGAAAGCTCCAAGGGTATAAAATCCATCACAGTAGGCGGAGAGGCTATTGAGGGCTTTTCGCGTGCCAGAGATGACGCCGGAAAAGACAACGAACTTCGCTTCTCGGCTGCATATAATCTCGCTATGACTTATGCCGCACGTGCAGACGCAAAAGGTGATCCCAATCAGGCGGATGAGGCTGCCCTTCAGGCCATGGTCGCTGACCTTGAGCTGAGTATTGCATGGTTTCGGGATGCCGTCCGACAAAGGCCAAGCATTGATGAGGCAAGGCAGAATCTCGAGATCGTGCTCAAACGAAGCCGTGCCGTGGCCGACATCCTGCAGCAAAAATTCAATACGCTTGAACACCAGATCGAGGCCGTCCTTGGCGCTCAGCAAAATATCCGAAACCAGACGCGTTCCCTTTCTGAACAGGTGCAGAACGATGAGGCACAAAATGATCCCTCGAATTTCAGAGCGGACTTCAAATCCCTGGCGTCGATTCAGCGGCAGACATTGACAGAAGCCAACCTCGTCGCTGAAAATGCCGCCGATGCACTCGCAAAACTCGAAGCCGTGCCCGAAGAAGAAAGAGCGCAGGAAGACGCCATGCGCGCATTTCAGCTCAAGATGGCAACGCCGATTCTCGAACAGGCCAGACAGCAGATGGCGCATGCACGAAGCCGTTTGCGCGACCTCTCCATGGCGGACGCATGGCGGCTCGTCAATCAGGCGTATTACCTTCTCAAACAGGCGCGTGAGCAGTTCGATGAACCCCTTGCGACGCTTCAGCATCTTATCCAGGATCAGGGGGAATGTGTGCGCCTCGTCACGACGCGCATGATGCTCGTTTCGCCCGAAACGCTACAGGCCATGCGTGATAAGAATCCGGAGGCCGATATTAAACTGCCAAATTGGCTCAACCTTCCGCTCCTCGCCGACACGCAGGCGGATGCGTTGACGCGGACGAACAGGCTCGTCGCTCTTCTCGAAGCCATGTCCGAAGGCGCGAAAAATTCGCTCCAAAACGACCAGCAACAGGATCCCGCACAAACTGAACAAATTCGGGCGCAGATTGAGCAGATTGATGCGGCATTGCCGCTCATCCGTGAGGCTGCAGATGCCATGCAGGCTGCGACTGCCGAGATTTCGGAAGACGATATGCCTAAAACGCGCGAGGCCGGAGAAAAGGCACTCAAAAAACTCGCCCTTGCCGCTGAGCGTTTCGCAGATCTCAAACATCTCATCGAAATTGCCTATGCCACGCAGACGGCTTTGTCGCCCGTCGTTGCGGGGGCGGTCGAGACGGGCGAAAAGGACGAAAATGGCGTGCCCGTTAAGACACAGTTGAGCCGCGAGGAACAAAAGAGGCTCCTTTCCGAAGGCGTTGCTTCCAATATCGACAGACTTGTCAGATTATCGGATCTCCTCGCCACGGAAGCGGCAAAAACGATGGATGCTCAGGCTCAGGCGGCGCAGGGACAGCCCGTTTCGGACGAACAAAAACAACAGATTCAGCAAATGTTTGAAATGGCCGAAGTGCTTCGAAAAAATGCCGAAGATGCCAACAGACGTTTGGCTCAGAAAATGCTCGAACCACAAAATCAGGAAACGAGTGAAATTACGGCTAACGCGGATGTCACTACGGATATTGAGCAAGCGCCTGCATTGGAACAAAACCAGGAAAACGGCGAATGGGTTGAACTCGCTGAAGATGCCAAAATCGCCGAAGAGAGCCTCGAACAGCTTCGCATGATCTTCTTTACAGTCGTCGAACATGTCGCCGAGCTCATGCGTCAGCAGGAAAAAACGCTCGATCAGATGACGGATATCGTGTCCGAACCGATTCCCGATGCGGAAAAGGTCTTTGATCCGGTCGTTGATCGCGAACGCGTGCATGAAATGACGGCTGAAAAGCTTGCCGAAGTTTTGCAGGAACAGAGCAAAAAAATGCAAAGTGGCGAAGGGCAGCAGGGCGATCAGGCGCAGATGGCTGAAATGGCACAGCGCTACACACAGGCAGCGAGTGAATTACAGGTCGCTGCAACGGCGATGCGTCAGGTCGGAAGCGATCTCACGGGCGAAGAAAAACACCCGAAGGAGGCCATTGAAGGACAGCAGACGGCGCTTGAGCATATCAAAAATGCGCTCGAGCTCCTAAAGCCGCCTAAGCAACAGCAACAACCTCAACAACAGGAGCAGCAGCAACAGCAGAAACAGCAGCAACAGCAGATGTCTCAGGATCAGGTGGATAAAAAGAGCCAGCAGATCCGCAGCCGCGAGCAGGAACGCCGAAAACAGCGTGAGCAAAGACAGGGTAACAATATGCCCACGGTCGAAAAAGATTGGTAATCACGGCAGCATGGAAGCGATTAAAATGATGCCGTCTTACCGCTCGTGGTATAAGACACGCCATCTGCTTGGGGCGTTGCGGGGCACCCGGCCCCGCTGAAGGGGTAGCGGCGTATGTTCTAAGGGACGTGCATCGCACATCCCTTAGAACATAGCCCGCGTAGGGGGAGACTTCCCCCTGCCTGTCAATCGTTTGTAGTAACGATATTCTTGGTCAGATATTATGAATCCATTGAAGTGTTTAAAAAAATCATGGCTCAAATATGCCATGCTCGGGGCGTGTCTTGCGGCACCAATGACTTTGACTTGTGCTGGTGAGGCGTGGGCGCAGACGATTGAATTTCAGGCGGAGGCGTCGGAGATTTATGCCGGTATGCCGTTTCAGCTTTCCATTATCGTCAAGGATTGTGAGGAATCGCCACAACCGGAGATCGCGCCGTTTGAAATCGAAAATGCGCAGGTTTCGCTCATCGGCGTGATGCCGCGTATTTCATCCATGATGACGATTATGAATGGCAAACGCACCACGAAGCGCGAGGTCACGTACGTCTATTCATACAGTGTTTTGCCTGAGGTCGTCGGACATTATGTTCTGCCTCAGATCAAGGTCACGCAGAACGGCAATGAAATCGTCTCCAAACAGCGCGTCTCGTTTGATGCCGCTGATGTGGCTGCGACGCGCGATATGCGCATTGAGCTTGAATTGCCGGACAGGGCGCTGTGGGTAGGGGAGTCGTTTGATGCCTACGTGAACTGGTATGTCCGTAAAGATTATTCGACGCGGGATTTTTCGATTCCGCTTTTGTCGCTGGGGGATTATTTCGACATTGCGGAAGCGGATCCAACGGTCAATCCGAATTTGCGCAATGTGATTCCCGTCGTCGCGGGGGGACGTCAGTTCCTGTTCCCCTATACACGTGATAAAGCAACCGTTGGAGGGGTTGATTACACGCGTTTTCGGATGCGCATCGGTGTGACGCCCAAAAAAACGGGTGAAGTCCATGTTCCGGCCGTGAGTGTGCGGGCGAAGCTCGAAGCCGGTATGACGCGTGACGGTTGGGGGTTCCCCGTGCAGAATTACCAACTCTATAAAGCCGTTGATGCGGACAAAACGCTGATTGTCAAAGAATTGCCGCGTGATCAGAGACCGGAGTCGTTTTCGAATGCCTTGGGAACGCAGTTTGAAATTGCGGTTCAGGCAGACAGAACGATTGTCAAGGCGGGGGATCCCATTACGCTGACGATTGATATTGCATCGCCGACGGGCATGGACGGGCTTATTTTGCCGAATTTGTCGAAGGCTGGGCTCAATGAGGCGCTCTTTGGCGTGTCCGATGATTCGCCGCTGCCCGAAACGATTGATGCCGGCAATGGCAGGGTCATTCAGCGCTTCCAGATTCCCGTGCGCGTCCGTTCCGAGCGCGTGCGTGAGATTCCGCCGATTGCTTTTTCCTATTTTGATCTCAAGCGCGAGACGTATGTGACGGTTCGAAGTCAGCCGATTGCATTGACAGTGACTTCGGCAGAAAAGGTCAGCGCTGAGGATGTCGTGATGAATGCCGCTACGGCTGGTGCGATGGCCTCATCCGGAAGCAAAAAACAGGATGCCGATAAACAAAAGGGCGTTACGTCGTTGTCGCTTGCGGCAAACAGCGGGCTTGAATTAGGTCTCGAAACAAAAGCCGAGGATCTTGATGCTTCCCATGGTGCACTTAGACGCCATGTCATGGAAGGCGCGATGTATGGCATCCCCTTCTTGTGTTGGATTGGGCTATGTCTTTTCAGGCGTCATCGCAAACGCTCGGCAAGCGACAAACCTCAGCGGGATGCGGCTGTCGCGTTGCGGGCGGCGCTTGACAATGCCGAAAAACAGGATGCTAAAACGGCAGCGGCACAGATTTCAAATGCGCTGACGGCTTTTTGTGTCGAGACGGAGACGGATAAGAAGCCGTTTATGGCCACGCTCGAAAAAATGGATGCCGAAGCCTATCGGCCGGGGGCTGGCACGAAACCCATTGATGCCAGTATTGTGAAAGAACTTCGACAAAATGTGAAAAATAATATCCATCCGAAGTATGCCAAACGCCTGTCGGGATTGCTCGGGGTATGCCTGGCTGTCGCGTTGAACCTCTTTACGCCCGATTGTGGGTGGGCGCAGGATGCCGTTGATGGGCAAAATGAAGCTGTGGAAGCGGTTGAACCTCAGGTGCAGCTTCAAAAAGCGCAAGTGGCTTACCATGATGCGATGAACAAAAAAGTGAGAAGTGAACAGGTCGCAGGGTTCACGTATGCCGCGACGGTTTTTAAGCGTCTTACGGCGATCTATCCCGATCAGGCCGAGCTTTATATGGATTGGGGAAATGCTGCGTTCAATGCCTCAGATTTAGGAAGTGCTTCTCTGGCATGGCGAAGGGCGCTGTTGCTTGATCCTACGCTCAAAAAAGCAAAGAATAATCTTTCGTACATCGATTCTTTGCAAGATTTCGGACAGAAAAAAGAGAATGTGGCACTCTCATCTTTCTTTTTCCTCAACGACGAAGTGACGCCATCCGAAAGGTTGTTATGGGCGTCGATATGCTTTTTTGTCGCGATGATGCTTTGTATCCCATGGAAAGAATCGCATAAAAGAGTACTGAGGATCATGGCGGTTCTGCCTTTTTTGATCTGGTTATGGCTTCTCACGAGCGTGTTAATGGAGAACGCGCACACACAGGATGCCGTTGTGATGCATGAAGTGACATTGCGCAATGCGGACAATGCGGGCGCTTCGAGTGTGCTGGCATCCATGATTGAACCTGGTGCTTGCGTCGAAGTGATGGAAACGCGTGGAGAATGGGCGTTTGTGAGCCTTCCAAATGGCGTTCATGGCTGGGTGCCGTTGGCGTCGATTGAACGCGTAGTGCCACTAAAAGATTGATGCCGTATGGCGATGGCGGATTGAAATGCCAAACGCCTATTGCACGATGCATGAGAACCGCGCCTTTTGGCGCGGTTTTTTCGTCCAAAACAAAAACACCATGACTGAAATCTGAATGTCTTAAAAATCAATCTGTTAAACAAAAAAGTGTCTGGATTATCATTTTGTTGTTTTTCAAATGTAGCATATTATGCTACAAGACACTGCTTATGGATGGAGGGACATTTGGATGGAAGAACAGATGGTGACGCGGCTATTGTCAGAGCTTGCGACAGTGAGGACGGGACTGGTTTTGTCTCGCAAACGAACGGAGCCGGAAGATCCGGCATTAATACAATATCCATTATTATCGATGAAGTCGATCCGCTCGAATGGAACGATTGATACGAATGCCTTAGATACTTTTTTTGCGCAGGGCCGGCTTCATGATGCTTATATCACGCATTGCGGGGACGTCATTGTTCGTCTGACGTCGCCGTTTACGGCCGTCGTCGTGGATGCATCGAGTGAAGGCATTGTGGTGCCGACGAATTTCGCGATCATCCGTATCCGCGACAAGTCTTTGCTTGCGGAGTACCTCGTCTGGTACCTGGGGACGCGCGCTGCGAAGAAAGTCATTTCGACGCAGACGACGGGACATGTGGTTGTGGCAATAAGGCCGCATTTCTTCAGTGACATGGAGATCGTCCTGCCGACGTATGAGCAGCAAAAGATCATAGCGCAGTATCACAAGTATATGTTCGAGGAACAGGAACTCACTCAACGGCTTATGAGCCTGAAGAAGTTGCTTCAGGAGATGAAGTTTATTGGGATGAACCGAAAAAAAACGCCGTAAGTCAGGAGGCGTGATGAGAATCAAAGCACTGTTTTCTTTATGCCGCAGGCAGTTTGCGAACGACCACGACGGCAGCCTTTTGGCCATTGCCCTGGGGCTTGTATTGCTTGAATACGAAGCGGATGTTCACCAGCTTATCGATCTTTCACCGATGTCTTCGCTTCATCATCATGTGCAGTGTCTTGAGATGGCGGACACGTGTGCGCGGACGATCGAGGTCAAGCTCGAATACGGGCTCCATACGCTTTTTCCGCTTTCTTATGAGAAAGCGGGGCAGGAGCCGGAGGTTTTTGCGTTTATCTGTGACGTGTTAGATTGCCTCGAACAAAACGGTGATGAAAGTATCCCCTTTGCACAGATTGGGGACAATATGTTGCAGATCGCAAGTTCGCGCGAAAAACGCGGGCGCGATTCTGTGACCCCCGATTCACTCGCAGCGCTCGTCGTGAAACTTGTGTCCCCTACGTCGAAGATGACGCTGTACGATCCATGCTGCGGTTATGCCAATTGCCTTAAAACGGCTGCACTCGCCTGCGGGTGTCGTGTGGCGGGACAGGAACGCAATCCCATCGTGCGTTCGGTGGCCATGATGAACCTCGTGCTCCATGATATTGATGCACACGACATTTGGTTGGGGGACGTCTTCTCGAATCCACAGAATATCCTGGATGGCGATCTCGTGCGCTATGATGCAGTACTCGCCAATCCAGGTTTTTGGGCACCGAGCTGGAACCAAAGTATTATTGATGCGACGCCTGGTGCTGTCGGCAAAATGACGCCTGACATGGATCCGTGGCATCGATTCGACGACGGTGTGCCATCGGCGTCAAAATTTGATTACGCCTTTTTTCATCATGCCATTCGTTGCGTTCAGGACAATGGTATCATTGTGTCCATTTTTCCAATGGGAACGCTGTTCCGCTCATCTGTCGAGGCAAAATCACGGATGCGTTGGCTCGAAGCTGGCCTTTTGGATGCGGTCATCAAGCTCCCCGTAAGACTCTACGATGTCACGCCTGAGCCTGTTTGCATCGTCATCATGCGACTCGGCCTGCCGCCAAGGGACGTTTACTTCGTCGATGCCTCATCGTTAGGTACGCCAGATGTGGGTTCCAAAACGCGGCATACCATGTCGCCTGACGCCATCGAAAAAATTGTGAGTGCCTATCGTTCACGCGCTGATGTGCCGGCCTTTGGACGCAACGTTTCCCTCGCGGAAATAAGGCAGAACGAATACAATCTCAATGTTTCCCGATACTTGTGTGTCGGGGAACCGGACAATGCGTTTGATCAGGAAGCCATTGAGGAAGAGATTTTCTATATCGAAAGCCGACTCGATGTCATTCGTGAGGAGATGGACAGACTGGCAGAAAAATTTGAATCGACCATGAAGTAAGGGGCTGAGACATAAAAAAATCTGAAAAAGCGGTT
>JAFOHE010000251.1 GCA_017421975.1 Pseudomonadota bacterium | reverse complement strand
GTGAAGGGCTTGCGACGGATGCGAGAGAATTTCCGTTGATGGATCCGTTTTATGCGCGTGCCAAGAAGACGCTGAGCAATCGTTCTTATGATGATATATTGAAAGATACGACGGATGATAGTGGTGTGGGATTTATGGATTCCACGATTCTTCATATTAGTGAGTTTGATGAACTTCTTCTTGATGTTCAAGCATCAGGTATGCAGTATTGCCTTCATACACAATCCTGCCTTCGAGATGATCTGGATATAGTATTTCCCTCGACATGGGATAAAGTTCAGTCATTGATGCTAAACATTCCCGTTTTTTCGGAAGAGCTATGTAAATGGCATTATCCGATTTCGACCAATGGTTTTAATACGGCGATGACGGATCCGCCGATCGACATTGATATTGCGCACAATTATCCGCAGCTGTTTGGTTATCTTCCGAACGGTGATATTGTCGTTTATTGGGAAATTGCGGACAGATTGGCAAGCATGTTTCAGCTTGACCTTGAGCCACTTCGAAGCACTGTTGAGGGAACGCTTATTATTATGCCATACGTGTCGGAAGAGATTAAGCGTCGTGCTGCGGCAGATTATATTGTCGATACAGGTATTGTTGTATCACGTCATCCAGCACAACTTGATGCATGTATTCAGTTTGCGGCGCAAGTTCTAGGGCGTATGCCGATGGTGATCCGTCAGGCGATCTATCCATATTATCGAATCAACATGCCGATTATTCAGTGTGAACAGGAATGTAATACGTATGCAGAAGCGACGTGGGGAGCTTTTGGGTTTTCAGCCAAGCGTCTTGCAGGCTTTGAGTTTCGACTTGTCAATAATCCGGTAATGCGTCAGGTGCCTATTTTTGCGACGGAGAATGGAAATATCATCGTGACGAATGATTTTTTTGTGGCTCTACGTGATCTTCTTGTGCATTTTGGCGTAGGTCTATGTTCGAGGACATTCCCGATACAACGTATTCCCTAAGTGTTATTGGTATGTATTGGTAGAATAAGACGTTATGTTAAGGTTAGTCGATGTGGATTGATGATCCATTTTATGATGCGACGTTGCCGCCTCGAAGCTTTGTTTGGCCATGTGGGATCAGATATCTTCATCGTGATGCAGAGGTAGAAGAACTCGTTCTCACGAAGGAGGTGTATGGTTTTGGTCTGACATTTTCGAATATGGCAGCCAAAATCAATGCGACGGCATCTGGTGCGGAAGTTCGTTTTGATCGAGCTTGTTCCCACCCGATGCCTGAGGCGTATCATCGAGCGCGGGTTTTATTTCCAATCATGCGACTTTTACGTGGTGAGCTTGCATTTCATGCGAGTTGTGTGTCGATGCAAGATCGAGCCGTTGTTTTTATGGCGCCATCAGGTGTAGGCAAAACGACGGCAGCGGCGGCGCTTGTTGCGTATGCATTTGCGAAAATCGTGGCGGATGATACGACGATTGTTTCACTCACGTCAGATGGTTATGTTGCATTACCTGGTTCTACGGCTTTTGCCATGCGTCATTGTCTTTTAGATGATGCGTCTTGTTTTGGTGAAGGCAGCGTGTGTGGTATCAAACGCATGCTTCCTGTTAAAAGCACACACGTCGCAAAGCATCGTATTTTGATTGATCGCGTCATATTTCTTGAGCCTGGTGGGGGCAAACTGGAGGCCTTATCGCTCTCGGCACGTCCGAGCCGATTTTTATCGCAGCAGTTTATTTTATCAGAAGCCCCTTTGGATTATCGGCATGAGATGTTTACTGCGTGTGTTAATTTTATGTCCCATATACCTGCTTATACATTGGGGATAGACGGCAAAACGTCATTATCGCTTCGCCAGTTTGCCGAAAATTTTTCATCATAAAAGTATTTTGTATTTTCGGTTTCTAGCCAAGCATGAAGCAAGATATTTGAATTTGTGTTGTCATGTCCAATCACGATGGTCGAAGGGGTACCCCAGAAGGCGAGAAAAGTCTTGAGCGCACATGCGCGTTCGAGGCAGGCTGCTTTGGGACAGATATGAGAAATACGCCATATCCAACGTTCAGCCCTTGGTATATCGGGTTTGGTGTAAGCGAGCGGGGTATGTATTAACCAGTGGCTCAGCTTATCGGCAGATTGATTCGTCAGCTGGAGAAGGCGTTTGGGGCCAGATTTGTGATTGATCCATGTGAAGAGTGGGATCGTCACAGGAATGGATAGGAGCGGCAAGTTGGCAAACATAGTGTATGCAATGTCTAAAGTGTTGAATTTTAATAAAAATTAATTATATTTTGATATCGTCATCGAGCAATCGAAAATTATATTTTAGCTTATCAGTTTCTTTGTCAAAAGTGAGGCATGTGTATGTCGTTCATTACTTTGTCCACAAGGAAGGCTATGGCTGATTTGTCGTATCCTCAAGGAGTTGTTCATTTTTAAGCGTATCAATAAAAGTGTGTACATCATTTAAAATCTCGTCATAAGAAACTTGAAAGATAGATTCAGCAGCTTTGGCGGTTTGTTCAGGAGAAAGGTGATTGAGTAGTGATTCGAGGATAAATCGTCCGGTTTCGTTGACTGAGAAATAGACATTGCCATCAAGATCGAGGACGATGAGTTCGTTTCCGATGTTTTGGGTGACGATATTTTTTTTAAGTTTCATGGCTTAGTACCCCGTAATGGAAAAGTGCATGATATCTTTTGTATCACCGTCGATTTCGCCCCCCCATTTCCAAAATTTTGTCATCGTTTTGTAGACGATTCCATTTGGTGTAATAGACGTTTTTGGATTTGCTTTTGGATCGTAGGCTCCGCCGATGCCCCGTTTGCATGTACTGACATCATCGCGTGAGCCTGTGATGGGGTTAGGACAATGGGAATAGATGGCATTTTTGTGCGCATTGATGTCGATGGCGGCACCGAAGCTATGGTTGCTCCACAAGGTTCTTAGGCCCTGGCTGTCGATGGGGCCACGTGTTTTGCCAGGTCTGTAACCTTCGAGTTTTTCGATGACGAAATCTCCCGATTCAGCGATTGTCTTAAGCGCCGAAGCCACTTGATCCGCATAGGCATGGCAGATGAGAATTTTTCCGGTTTTAAGTCCGAATTCAGCAGTATCAATGGCAATCTGATCTTCACGGCAAATGGTGCAACGTGGATCATTAGGATCACGTTCATCATCTGAGACATCGGCATAAGCTTTTGATACTTCAAATCGATTTGTCGCACGTTTTTTTTTGGTGTCCCATGCGTATGCAGAGTAGGTACATGTTTTGGGCTCGGAGCGTGTCTGTGCAGTGTTGGTAGTAGTAGCTTGACGCGGCGTCGTTTGATGTGTCGTGTCAGGCGACGCATTTTGTGGTGAATTTGCGTCTTGCATTTTTTTTTCTAGGGCATCGAAATCGAAGTGTGTCGGTGGTGCGTCGAGATCAGACACACATCCCCCACGCGTATCCAGCGGCACGTTGTTGTGTGCATCGGGGCATGGTTCTTCAGCATAGGCGTGGAGTGCGAAGAGCATACAGCCGAGTGAGAGAGGGAGCATAGGTTTTGTCATAGGAAGCTGAATCCTGGAGGTGTGTGGTTATCGGTTTTGCTTGGAAGGCATGCGGTCATCGAGAATAAAAGGGATATCGGGTGGTTCCGGACTATCGGGCGGACGTGTCTGAATGACATAAGATTGAGATATTTTGTAGACATTAGAACCACGTGGATCATCGAGCCATGCGAGGAAAACACGGTGTGGCATAATGCGATAGGTATAGTCTTCATTTGCCAATTTTGTAGCGATCGTACGCATGAGTATTCCGTTTTCAGCCCATGGAATGGCACGCATATTTGCTTTGAAGGCTTTGTTATAGCCCCAATATTGTTCAGCATTTGAGGTATAGAACGTCGTTACAGTTCGCCCATGATCTTTGAGAAGCTGGGAAATGGCCTTGAGAGCGGTTTGTCCTAGCAGATTAGCTTGCATGGTGACGAGGCGTCCGGAACGAACGAGTTTCTGGATATAAAGATACGTTTCGTGGTCAGTTACAAAGGTTGGTACATCAAGCTGAGCAATGCGGTTTAGGCGTCTGAGGATACCATGTGCGTTGGCCCGAAAGATTTTTGCAATTTGTTTGCGGTTGGGGTGATCAGCATAATACGTGTTATAAAGAAATTTATACGTACCAGTTTTATCATTGAGCATTTTTTTGAAACATGCGATATCGTTACATGTATCAAAGAGTGCCATATAACCGTAGTGAATACAGACGATCCATGGATCGTAATCGACGGCAAAAGCGAGTGTAGGCCGTTGCCAGCCTATATAGACGTAAGCCTGGTCTGTTCCGACGCCGATATAGGTGCCGCCGATCCCACGTATGGAATCATAAAACTTGTCGGGACGTTTTTCGTCGCTCCACGGGAAGTGTCCGCCTTCATTTTCTTTTTCGACGGCATTAAGGACTTCGGGTTCGACGTCCCATGGGATACTGTGCAATTGAGCGCGAATTTCATCTGATAGTGGCGAAAGGTCGTCCGATATGGATTTGGCAGTTGTTGTCGATGTAACGTCTTGTGTGTCCTGGTGCGGCATAGCAACAAGATCAGTGTCACTGGAGGCATTGGCATTGGCATTTTCGGCGTTTGGCAAGCCTTCCAAATCAGAGGCGGAAGCCATTTTTTGCGCTGTCACGTCATGGGATGGTGGAGGTAAGGGCGCATTTATGGTGCGCTTATCGTCCACGACTTTGACCGATGTACTGTCTTTGGGTGCTGTTGTTTTGTCATGGGGTTTGTCATTTGTCATTGTCGAAGCGATTGAAGGGACATTGGTTGTGTTATCAACGGTAGTATCCTTCGTTTTTTCCGGCTGATCAGCCGATGCATTTGGCGTGGAACAGGCAAAGGCAATGATGGCGAAACAGATGACTAAAACAGGGAATCGGCAGAAGTTTGATGCCATGTCTGGGATCCTGGGGTAAGAGAAGATGCTTTGTCCGTGTAGACGTCAGAAAATGTGTATATACGCGTGCCGTGTTGCAAGGAAAGCAATCTTATTGTCTGCGAGGCGCAGAGGCCAGCATTTTATTTAACGTAAAAGTGTACTCATTTTATTCTCATTTGCAAATCAGGGATTCAAAATGGGTAAAGTGTGATGAACGCAATAAAAAAGCCCGCAGACGTTAGTCCGCGGGCGAGAGATGGCGTCAAGCGAAGCAATTAGAGGGCTTTGCCGGCATCAAAGAAGTCGTAAGTGACGTTAAAGAGGAGCGTGGACGTGAACTGCCATGCATCATTTTCCTTGGCATTTTCGCCGAAGCCTTTGGGGAAGTAGTTGAACGGATCACGTTTCGCTTCGAGGCTGTAGCTGAAGTTTGCCCAGCTGCAGATGTTGACACCGAATTTAGCCTTGACTTCGGCTTTGATGCGTTCTTCGGCGTTATCTTTGAATTCCTGGCTGTAATCGCCGGCGAACGGGAAGTAGAAGGAGCCGGTGACTTCCCAGTTGAAGACTTCGACGAGCGTGCCTTTGAGGACGAGGGCAGCTTCGAGGCCGACGGAGTTTGTGTCGATGAGTCTGATCACGTCATAGACCTTGAGTTCACCCTGGTCGCCAGAGATTTTGTCATCGGCGTCCGTATCCCAGGAAACGTAAGAGTCACCGTCACCGCTGACGACGTTGTGCTGACCTGCGATACCGACTTTGAAGGAGACGTTGACGGGCGTACTTTGATACGGATCCATGAACACACCGACTGATTCAGTGAGGACGAGCGGATTCCCTGGGTTAGCGATTTTACGCTGATCCTGAGCTTTGAGGAATTCGACGGCTGTCGGCGCATTGGCGTCCGTACCGTCGCCGACTTCAGTTCCTTTGTGATCGGAGTCAGCACCGTTTTCGAAGTAACGGATGTACATGTCTTCGCTGAAGGTTTTGGACGAATTGAAGAGGTGGGTATTGAGGCTGAAGCGGAGATAAGGACCGAGCCAGTCGAGGTTAGGAATACCATACTTGAGCATGGTCTGGAATTCGAGGCTGTCTTTGGGAATAGTCCAATGGTCGAGCGTCGGTGATTTGCTGAGCTGTTCTTCGATGTCGAGTTTGTTTTCCCAGATGAGTTTTCCGCTATCGCCGAAGTCCCAAACTTTGTCCATACCGGCGTTGAGGACGAGGCCGAAGGTAAAGGCAATACCATCGTCATTGCCATCATAATTTTTGTTGTAGTTCATCATAGCGGAGCCGCCGACATGGAGTTTTGGATACCAACCAGCAGCACGTGTGTCGTTCGTTTTGACGGCTTTTTCAATGGAGTTATCCTGAAGGACGTCTTCGGCATCAATATCAATCGATTCGTCCTGGGCGAAGGCGATGCCGGATGTAAACAGTGTTGCTGCACATACAGCGGCGAACCCAAGTGAAAGGCTTTTCCTGTTAAATTTCATTATATTCTCCAAAAAGTGTGAGTAACAGCGTCGGACAATACAATCCGACAAAAACACAGTCGTATATAAACGATTTGCGTCAAAATGTGAAATTATCAGGTTAAAAATAGCACCAGATTTTGAAGACTGTGTCGGGAACGCTATTTCTGACGAAATACGCGTTCCCCGCGCGGGCTATGTCGAAGCCATACGCCGCGCATGCGCAGGCTATTTTAGCCAAAATTAAAGAATACGCTGTATTGATGAGATTTGTAAAGTAGAAATGGACGTTCCATGAATCGAATGGACGTTCCATGGAACGTCCGTACAAAGGATAGCGAAAGAAGGTGGTGAAGCTGCGAATTAAAATGGACGTTCCATGGAACGTCCGTACAAAGGATAGC
>JAFOHE010000250.1 GCA_017421975.1 Pseudomonadota bacterium | reverse complement strand
TTATTTTTATCTCCAGTATTATCTTTATAATTATAAATAGGTGTCAAAATATGATCTATTCTAACTGTGTCTGTCACTGCTTTTTGAATGTCTGCCATATTGCGGTAACAAAAAGGCGATTCATCCAGCGTGGCACGGCCAATACTACTCGAATAAACACCCTGCATGACTTTTTTATATGCAGACACACTAAAGCGATTTTGAACATCTTCGCGTTTATACAATCTTCCTGATCCGTGTGGCGCAGACATGTTCCATTCAGAATTGCCTTTACCTTTGCCGAGCAACACCCCATCCTTCATGTGAATCGGAATCACAACAGGTTCATCGGGAAGGGCTGAAATCGCGCCTTTGCGAAGCAATGGCACGGCGTACCTATCATCGATATAATTATGGCAACAATGGATAATATCCGCATCAAGTTTCCATTTATTCTTCTTGAGAATGGTTTTGAGAATCGTCTCCCGATTACATTGTGCAAAACGCTTCGCTTCAATCACATCGTGAAGATAGGACTGCTTTAGTTCCCCTTCAAGCCAGGTCATTTCATAAGGCACAGAAATGCCCTGTTCTCTGAGCACGCGCCCCCCCTCGCGGCAATAGTATTCACAGATTTCTTTGCCAAGATGGCGGCTACCAGAATGAATCACAAGATAAACATCCCCGTTTTCGTCGCGATCCAGTTCGATAAAATGATTGCCACCGCCCAATGTGCCAAGACTGCAAAGCGCCTGTTCGTGACGAATATGATCCACACACATAAGGCTATCTAAATCAAATTCTGCCTTAGGCATCGCATGAATACGATAACCCGTAGGAACCATTTCACGAATTACAGTATCGAGTTTTTGTAATTCTATCTTCGGTTTATGCAATTTAACCAAAGTCATGCCACAGCCGATATCAATACCGACAAGATGGGGCAAAACAGCCTTGCCGAGTGTCATGGTGAGGCCAATGGGACCAACTTTTCCCGGATGGACATCGGGCATAATACGAATGACCGATCCTTCAGATGACTTATGATCACAAATCATTTGTATCTGCGCAAGCGCATACGCATCTATAGCAATATCAGGATCATCTACCGTATAAATCACAGCATCGGTATAAGTGCCGTGAATATTTTGTATTTTCATTGTTACTCTCTGCGTTTATCATTAAACAATCGTCAGAGAAGCGTCTTTTTTGCATTCTGTATTAAATCTTAGCCTCGCTTTTCTGACGTAAAACAATAACCAAATCATTCGAGTTCATTCCGCGCATGTTTTCTTCCCACCGTCTGACGATAAACATCTGCATGAGCCCATCCCATACACATGCTCACCCAAAAACACGCCTCATTTAGCAGACAAAAACACCATTTCAAGGGCACACCACGAAATTTTAAACGAAAGTGCCATGAAACGTCCCTTCAACTTGCTCGTCCTCACGCCCCCCTTTTATCGCAATCGTGACCACATCATCAATATCATTCATAATCTTACCCCCTCTGACTACTGACTACTGACTACAAAATCGGGGCGGGTCTTAAACCGCGCCCCTACTGACTACTGACTACAAAATCGGGGCGGGTCTTAGACCACACCCCTACTGACCACTGACTACTGACTACTGACTACTCATCACTGACTCTCAATCACTTCGAACACATAGACATAATCATCGGCAACAATCAACTTATTATCCTGACACAAAAGCATATTTTCCGCACTACCAACGCGTATATTATGACCCACGTTCAGTTTCCATGCGAGTTTTCCAGTTTTGCGATCGAGGGCCGTAATGACGGACGAGCCAGAATTGCCAAAAATAACATAATCGTCCGTCACAAAGAGTGATCTGAAATCGTGGTGAACTTCTTCAGTATATCGCCACAACTCCTGCCCATTTTGCGTATCCAATGCGATGATGAGTGGAGAACAACCCAAATCGCTGAGATAAGCGATGCCATCATAGACGGCCAAAAGCCTCGTCCACCGGCGATTGTCACGATCGAAAGTCCAAAGGACATCACCTGACTCAAGATCGACACTCGTGACACCATGATAATCAAATAACATGCGACGATACTTAAGATCAACGAAGACAGGCCTGTCTAAAGCTGTCACATCATGTTGACGGTAGTTGTCGTCTTGCTCCTGATCGTAATCACGCTTCCATTCGATTTCGGCAGTTTCCGCATTGACAGATGCCAAAAAATAATCATCAATACCAACAATAAGATGATTGTCCCATATTAGATATAGATTCAAAAGTTTATTCACCGGTTGAAATTCAGGCATTTTTCTTGACCATATCAACGCGCCATCCGCACGCTGTTTATCAAGATAATAAACATCTTCTTGAGCATTTTCATGAACAATATACATTTCATTATTCTTTATTTGTACATCAAACCAACCTTTGTATTTATAACGCCAGACATAAGCTTTATTTTTATAATCATACACCCAAAAATCTTCAATTTCAGCAAAAATATATTTATCCGTAGCCCATCCCCAATAACCTCTCAAGATATTCGTATTTTATGTTAAATCATCTAGTGAAAACCAGTTCGTATATTCCATCGAAGACAAAAAAACCTGGTTGTTGATAATTTTAGATCGATACAAAGAATCGACATAGTATTTGTGTTTTGAAATGAGCTTGACATCTTTTGGATTTTTTATGGTACATGCAAAAAATGCTCAAGAAGCGATTCATCTTCATAACGCAGTGATACTTTGGCTTCTTCTGTTTGATCTATCTCTGGCATAATTGTTTCCTGATCGACAGATTTTGCATGGTTATGCGTGGCAACAGGATTGACGGGATCACCACCTGCGTCAAGCTGCTGTGCATCCTTGATGGCGGTAGTTGATGGCGCATGCTCCCTCACAGCACATCCTACACATAAACAAAGACATAGACAAATATAAAGAGTGTATAATGCTTTCATCTTTAACGTATTCCAATGTAACCTGATTTTTTGTCACATGTCTCAAGATTGCCTAGCTGTAATTCGATAGGCATATTAAATTCGGGATTGGGAATTTTGATTTCCTTGCCATTTTCATCCACATTTGTTATCGTGTCAGATATCCCTTCAGCCCTATTTACATAGTGTTTGAACCAGTTGCAATTAAAACCCGCCATCGTAAAATCATCGTGTCCATAGATGGTAACTTCTCTCGACTTCATGGTCTCTGCCAATTCTTTATACAATGTTTCTGCAAACGACTTCCTATTATTTGCATCATTCACTTCTTTCGAGAGATCGCAGGCATGAAAGACGATGTTGACATTCTTCGTAAAGGCTTGGGGCGCAATGGCTTTGATGGCATCCACATCTCTGCAGTCAGAGAGATATTTACCTTTTTTTGATTTATCACAATCACGCAAAAGACCTTTTGAACTAAAATCAGCATCAATCACACCTGAAGGATAGCCATGACCGATAATGTAGACCTCAGCGATTTTACCCTCCTGCTCAGCGACTTTTTTCAATGCCTGGATAATATCTTCACCTGTTTTATACATGACTGGATTATCTACGACGACTTTTCCTGACTTATTCAAACCAAAGCAACGCCCGAGTCTGTTTTTTACCAACCGTTCAGCCACGCGTTTGAACGTTTTATTGTCCGATTCAATATTTTCTCCTTTACCATTCTGTTCAAGGTAAAGAACGATGCATCTTCCTGTGCCTAGTTTGGGGGCATCTGATGAAAAATCAAAACCTTCGGGCGATGCTTCATGATCATTTGGCTTTGCTTGTTCAACCTCTTTGGGATCTGTTTGATAGAGCACAGGAGCATCTGTTCTTGAAAGCGTGACTTTCTTTCCGCGTTGGGCATTTTTGATTTGCGCTTCGACTTCGACCTCGGCTTGTTGCGCGCCGATACTTTGTTTTGATGCTTCGTTGTAACCACCATTTTGTT
>JAFOHE010000249.1 GCA_017421975.1 Pseudomonadota bacterium | reverse complement strand
GAGGCCGAGCTTGTACCATTTGAGTGCTTGATCATGATCTGCTTTGTGTGAAGGCGTGCCTTTGTCATACAGGATGCCCAGTCGGATGATTTGCACTTTCAGGTCAGGCCATTCATTCGTTGTCATGAAATGATGCTGCTCGGCTGCGATTTGATAATATTCAAATGCTTTGTCTTTATCTTGGATCTCTGGCGAACCTAAATCATAAATCATCGCGATACGCATGTCGTAATATCCGATCAGAGGATCATTTTTGTCATCAAGTTCGATTGCCTTTTGATACCATTCAATAGCTTTGCGCTCATCTTTATGATTTAAGAATCTCGTCGCTTCTGCGCCTGCAATGCCTGCTGCAAATTCGCGTTCTTCTGCTTTTAGGGCGTATTCTATGGCTTTGGGGATGTCCTTTTCAATATGATTTTCGGTGACGATGCACTGATAATAACTTGAGCTGAAACTATAAATTTCTGAAAGAGTAAAGGCTGCATGCTTGTCATTATCTTGAGCGGCGTTGAGATACCACTCAAGTGCGAGTTTTGCATTCTGTGGATTGCGTCCACAGTGAGATAAATAATATCTTGCGAGGAGATATTTGGCGTTGGGATAGCCTTTTTGTGCAAGTGGGAGAAGAATGCTGTCTTGGCTAGGCGGCTTGAGGTCGCTGTCGAAGTCGCAGTTCATATTGAGAAGCCGAATGAGTTGATAGCGGCTTTCGAAGTGTTCTGGGGCCTGTGCGGCCTGTATAAGCCATCGCGCTGCCACGTCTAGATCGAGCGAGTAATCGAGAGAATTCTGAGCAGCTTCGGTAGCGACACGAATTTCTCTGGCACGCGTCTCTGCTTCAAGTGCTTCAGGGGCTTGTTCGATATCCTCTGGCTCAGGATCATTGTGGCAATTCTCAAAGCCAAGGTTGCATTTGTCGTAATTACAGATGCATTCGAGTTCGAAGTTGGTTTGAACTTTTTGGCGAAGCTGTATCCAAATGTGATTTGAAAACTTGTCTTCTATACTTTCGGCGCGTTGGGCATCTTTAGGCATGTCAATGCCGTCCGCATATTTCATCGCGAGGATAAAGGCTGCATCGGTGTTTCCGTTGCCCATCGCTCGCTGGAGCCATTCGTTTGCGCTTTGGGGATCGGCAGGGCGTTCGAGGCCGAGTTCATAGATCATCGCAAGGTGATATTGTGCATTGGGGATGCCATGGATAGCGGCACGGCGGATAAGTTCGAAGCCTTTGGTTTTGTCTGCTGGTACGGCAATGCCATTCCAATAGAAGATGCCGAGGAGATATTCGGCGTTGCCATGGCCGCGTTTGGTGGATTCCTCCAACCAGGCTACGGCTGCTTTGTCTGATTCGTCTGGAATGTAGGATGTGGGGATTTGATAGAACAGCTCAGGTTCTGTGGGGACGTGCGCGAATAGGCGTGTGCTTGGAATCCTGTTGAGCCAGAGCGTTCTTTCATACTTCATCTGGTCGGCATCCAGCGTATCTTGGGTCGGTTTTCCATCTGCGATATGCTCGACACCACAGAGTTTGTCGCGATACATCATGTGCATAACGAACATCGCGGTGGGATCTTTGGCGTTGGCTTTATCTAGCCATGATTGACAATCAGGCATCGGCGATGGATCTGGCGTGAATTTGCTCTCTTCGGGATAATATTGTGTGGTTTGCGCTTGTCCTGCGGAAAGAGCGTTGTTATCCACAGAGGGGGTGTTCTCGGGTGCGGCTTGCTGAGCGGTTTTATTGCATCCAGCGAGCGTCAAGGCTGCAAGGGCAAAGAATAATGAACAGGCGAAGCGTTGCATGATAGACTCCTATGTTTTCATCTCGCCAAGAAGCGGTTTGAGTGTGCCTGCCTTATTTCAATGTGCTTGGCTTTGTCGATGATGAATGTCTTTTGGGGCGACAATGGGTCGCCCCAAAACTAATACTTATGCATCGGCAAAGACTTTTCCATCTTTGAGTGTGATTTGCAATTTTGTATATTCGCAATGAAAATCATGTTCCAGACGGTCGAGATAGCGGGCGCTTTCCCATTTGCACATCGGGAGATCGTGGAGCAGATAGTTGCCGCAGGCCTCCGGGCGGGCAGCAGGAACCTCGGTCTGCGTCAGTATCCATTTGAGACACGCTATCGTCAGTTGACGCATGTCCTCGACGCTGTATTGGCCAGTCATAATAATATACATGCCCGTGAGACATCCCATGGGGCCGACATACACGACATCGTCTTTTGCCTCTGAATTGCGAAACCACGTGGCCATGAGATGTTCAAGGCTATGCATGGCAGCAGGTGCCACAGCCGGCTCTTTGTTTGGTTCCGTTATGCGCAGATCATAAGTAGTAAAACCTTCATCCTTGCGTGAAACATAGATGCCTGGTTTGAGCTGTGTATGATCAATTGTAAAACTTTGTATAACTTCCATAGCGCTTCCTTTAAAAAAGTGTGTTGATGAACATTAAGGTATTCATGCGCGTTATTTGCAATATGCAATACAATCGCCAGTTCGGAAGTGATGATTATGAAAACAGACAAATGCGTGTTTTCAGAATACACCAACCCCAACTGAGCATAGCATAATTATTCAAATCGTCAATGTGAATTTAAATACTTCTCCCAGTTGTGTATGCCCAGAGCTACGCATTGCTTCGTTTAAGCATACAATAAGGCGGTTCGCTTATATGACCAGTTTCGTGATGTTTGTTTGCGCAGAGATGGGCATGATGCAGTTTTTTACCGTTATGGGAAAGAGAGGCTAGATGATAAAGCACAAAATCGATTTTTTGTGTTATGATTCATGTGATGTCTGAAGAAGGCGTTCATCAAAACACCTCCATGACCTGTCTGTCGTAATTATGACGCTTCATCAGATGAAGTATGTGCAATGGATCTGCGCATTTACGGCTGGAATAGGTTTAGCTTTTTTTGCATGGAGGCAAATTTGATTTACGGTTATATTCGCGTTTCAACAGACAAACAGACGGTAGAAAATCAGCGGTTTGAGATTAACCGCTATTGCAGGGAAAATCATCTTGTAGTTGACCAATGGATCGAAGATGACGGCGTATCAGGGACAAAGTATTACACAAAGCGTGCTCTGGGGCCACTCATTCGTCACTGTAAACCTGGCGATCTCATTCTTTGTAGCGAAATATCCAGGCTCGGACGCGATCTACTTATGATTATGGAAATACTCAATGTTTTAATGAAACATGAAATCCGGCTCTATACCATTAAAGATCATTTCAAGCTCGGCGATGACATGCAATGCAAGGTTTTGCCTTTTGCCTTTGGTCTGTCTGCAGAAATCGAACGAAAGCTCATCTCTCAACGCACCAAAGAAGCCCTTGCGAGGCTCAAGGCTGAAGGAAGAAAGCTCGGCAGACCAGGTGGAAAACGTAGGTCTAACTGGAGTAAGCTGAGTGGGCGGCTTGAGGAGATCAGACAAATGCTTATGGAAGGCAAAAAGAAAACTCAGATCTGTGAATTGTTACATTGTAATCGATCAACGCTTTTGCGGTTTTTGAAGGATGAAGGTGCGAGTGATCTCGTTCGACAATCTATTCGGCCCATGTTTCTTGATGAAGCGATGCTTCGCAAAAAGGCATCTGATGGTTTTACTGTTGCGGCATGCGCTCGCGCTTTTGGGGTGGATGCAAGAACGATTCGCGCCTACGCGGATAAACATCAGATTCAATTCGGGAAAAAAACAACTATTTATGAACATCTCGATCGTCTGCGACCAGAGGTTGAAAGACGAATGCTCGCTGGGGAGACGAGCCAGAGTATTCGAGAATCGCTTGGAATTGTCAATTCTACGTGGTGTATATGGCTTCGTCGGCGTGGTCTGGGGCGTTCGTATAATATAGATGAATTGAGAAAAAGAAAAACAGAGGTTTCTCTGCTTTATCGTGCTGATAATTCTCCTAAAAAAATTGGTGAAATGTTAGGGTATTCAACGAGCGTTGTTGAACAGATTATTGAAGAACTGGGATTGGTACGCGACCGTCATCTTTCTCCTGATCTTAAAGCATTGGCACTGCGCAATGGTATTTCTTCGAAATTGATTTATGCAAGACTTTCAAGGGGATGGTCGAAATTTGATACGTGTTCTATCCCGCCGAGAGCAAAGAAGTATAAAAGTACT
>JAFOHE010000248.1 GCA_017421975.1 Pseudomonadota bacterium | reverse complement strand
GTGCAGAGATTTCCGGCAGACATGGCTCTCAGCTTATTTCCGGCCTGCTTATGGCTCTTCCTTTTGCCGAAAGAAACTCCTCGGTAATAGTACGTGACCCCAAGAGCATTCCATACATGTTCATTACTCTTGAAGTTTTTTGAGGGATTCCGTAATCCGCTTCGCAAGTCCACGCGGCACACATTCAAGGACGATGGCAAAAGCACCAGCCTCTTCGAGAGCGAGCGCATCGCGATAAATTTCTTCCGCCTGTTCATCATTCTTCCCCTGAACGCGATATCCCGAGAGCGTGTTGACGGACTGAGGCGTCAGGCCGAGATGCGCAACGACGGGAATACCGGCCTCGACGAGTCTTTTGACGAGCGGGACGCAACGTGCACCGCCTTCGAGTTTGACAGCGTGCACACCGCCTTCGGCCATAATCCGGATCGCCGAACGCATGCCTTCATCATCGTTGACCTGATAAGATCCAAATGGCATATCGCAAACGACAAACGGTCTTGTACAACCACGCATGACGCATTGGCTGTGGTAGATCACATCATCGAGCGAAACGCCGACAGTCGTTCCACGCCCTTGCATGGTATTGCCCAAGCTGTCTCCGATGAGGATCATCTCAATGCCGGCAGTTTCAACGAGGTGTGCAAACGTCGCATCATACGTCGTCAGCATCGTAAATTTGACATGATCCGCTTTCATTTTTAAGAAATCAGCAACAGTAAGCGCCATAATTATCCTTCCTCACTTCAAAAAAGTCGTTCGTCCGTCCGCCTCCGACAGCGAGCGAAAAACTTTAATTTAATGATGTTTTCACGCACTCACCCGAATCCCCCGGGGGCGTTGCGGGGGGTATCCCCCGCAGAGGGGGTCGTGGCGTATGTGCATGGAAGACGTGCTCCGCGCGTATTCCATGCACATAGCCACGCAGGGGGATACTTCCCCCTGCCAAAATATCAACGTTTCGCCGACACCTCAATCAAACGTAATCAGATGTCCGCTCTTATCTGCTTTTGTGTGCAGGTAACGCTCATTAAAAGCGTTGGGTTCAATGACGATGGGTTCACGCCCAGTCACACGGATGCCGCATTTTTCGAGGCCTTCGACTTTTCGCGGATTGTTTGTATAGAGGTCAATGGAAGCCACACCAAGGGCTTTGAGCATGGCAGCAGCGAGATCATAGGAACGCAGGTCGTCATCGAAGCCGAGGTGTTCGTTGGCCTCGACGGTATCATACCCCTCTTCCTGAAGCTTATAAGCAGCGACTTTGTTGGCAAGTCCAATGCCGCGCCCTTCCTGCCGCATATAGAGAATGATGGCACGCGGAAGTTCGGAAAAATGGCGTTGTGCACGTTCAAGCTGCTGGCGGCAGTCACAACGAAGCGAATGAAAGACATCCCCCGTCAGACACTCCGAATGCAGACGCGTCGGGACGTTTTCCATCCCCGCAACATCGCCGCGAACGAGTGCCACGTCTTCGATACGTTCAGCACCGGCAGAAAAAGCCACGATCGTAAATTCACCAAACTGCGTTGGCAATGCAGCCCGAGCAAATACCTCAAGCGGAAGGCCGGTTTTTTCGCTGCGCCATTCTATTGTCATAACTCCACCTCTATCGACTAGATCATTGCCCGATCAAGTGTGTCATAACACACAAAAAGGGGGCGCAACGTTCTAACGCCTTTACATATTTTATCAAGTTTTTTCTCACGCACACGCTACTTCCATGCGAAAAATGGTCGAAATTCACCAGGCTTTGCCATGCTCACCCCTAAAACTTGCCGTTTTCATGATCCATTCCAAAATACCGCCGTCTCTTTTTTGCATGGATGTATTGGGGAACAGGCATGGATGACATCAAACCTAGACAGACAGAGGAATCCGAAAACGCACAGTCTACAAGCGACGACGCGTTTTTGCAGCCAGGCGAGGCTTTGCCAGATAAAACCGTCCTCGACGATGACCACGCGAAGACAATGTTCGATGCCAATCCCGACGGACAAGGGACAGCCAACGATGCAGATATGCCTGCCAAAACACCTTCCGATGAAGACAAACCACGCCGAAGCAAACTCGAGCGTTTTTCAAAACATCCTGCAGGCAACGCCATCCGCGTTTCTTCAGACGAGGTTGTCGCCCAAGCCACCTCAGCGCAATCCATAGAACCATCGGAAGATAACGGTCTCTATGATCTCAAAAGTCTGCTTCAGAAGTTGCCGGGCAGTGCCGCATACACGCATGTAAACCGAAAAAAAGCGGACGCGTCCACGTCTGATGACGAGCCGTCTGAGGCACGCACACATAGCGATCCAAACGATGCCGTCTCTCCCCCCCAGCCTTCAACGCGTGCGTCTGATGACGACGAGCCTTCCGCCACACCCGCGTCAGTCAAAACCTCCTATTCGCCAGCCACACAGCATCACCAGCACACGCCAGAAGACAAAAAAGATGACGATGTGCATGACGCTTCTATAAATAATGATGATGTGCATGACGCTTCTATGAATGATGCAGCCGAAACGACGCATGATGACACCCCTTCTTCAGAAGACGACGACGACATGCTCGAAGAGGACGATCTTCGTCCAGAGACGGCAGCCCCCCCCCAGATGCCGGCTTATGATGGACGCGCTTTTTCACAAGCACTCATGTCGGGCGGACGCGCTTTTTCACATGCCGTCATGCACGTCGGAGGCACACGGCAGCGTGCAGGCAGGTTCTGGATGATCGTCATTGGCATGCTCATCCTCATGGCACTCCTCGTCGTACTCGCGCATTACAAACACCGTGAAATCAAACTCGGCTATGAACTCAGCACAGCCATTAGCGAACGTGAAGCACTGCTTGAAGAAAACCGAAAACTCCGCATCGAACTTCGCGTCCAGAGTTCCCGCGATCGCCTCGAACCCATGGCTTCACGCCAACTGGGACTCACGCAAATACGCCCGGAACAGATTCTGTTTCTCAAACAGAATGCGGACAATGTGCCCAATACGGACAATGTGGACACGACAAAGCGCCTTGACGGCCTCGACCGCGTCAGGCTTGTGGAGGATAAATAACCATGGATGGCAAAAAATTCCGAGATGATGTCAAATATAACGAACGCCTCGAACGCGCTTCACGCTTCTGGCTTTGCGTGATTTTCATCCTGTTTCTGGGTGCCTTTGGTGCCGTTTTATACGGTTTTTACGGCATCATGGTTCAGCCGGAATCAGAAGATCCCGCGCTGATGAAAAAAATGGCCCAGCGCAGCAGCGGCAACATGACCGTCGGCGTCGGCGGTGAAAATGCGCTCGACGGGCATCGCGGCTACATCTACGACAGACACGGCTACGAACTCGCCATCAGCATTGAGACGCCGACGATTGCAGCCTATCCGCAAAAAATGCCCGAGGACAAAAAAGACGAGATTGCGCGCAAACTCGCCGAAGCCCTCGACAAAGATTATGCGCAGATACGCGAACAGCTCAACACGCCCCACATGGTCTATCTTGACCGACGCACAACGCCCGAAAAAGGCGCCGCCGTAAAAAAACTCCGTCTGCCACGCAATCAGGTCGAAATCAAACGCGAAAGCAAACGCTACTATCCCGGTCAGGAACTCGCAGGCCAGATTATCGGCTTTGCAGGCACGGACAACGCCGGCCTCGAAGGCATCGAATCGGCTTACGACAAGTATTTGCGTGGAAGCGTCATCCAGATCAAAGGCCGCCATGACCGCAAGGGCAACATCATCCTCACCGACGAGAGTCCCCGTCTCAACGAACTCGAAGGCAGCTCAATCGTCCTCACCATCGACCAGTACATTCAAAAAGTCGCCGAAACTGCCATCACGCGTGCAGCTCAGGAATGGCAGGCCAAAGCCGCACTCGCCATCGTCATGGATCCCAAAACAGGCGAAATCCTCGCCATGGCGAATTATCCACGGTTTAATCCGAACCGATTCATGGATTACAAAAATGACAAGGACAGCATGAAAAACCGCACTGTCCTGGATGCCTACGAACCCGGAAGCATGATGAAGGTCTTTACTTATGCCGCCGTCGTTGACCAGCTCCACATCAGTCCCAACATGCCCGTCGATCAATTCCACGGCGCCTTCAAAATTGGCAAGCACACCATCAAAGACACCCATACCATTCCCAACATGACCGCCGAAACCGTCGTCTCGGAATCTTCCAATATCGGCGCTTATATGCTTGCCAAAAAGATCGGTCGAGAAAAGTTCTACGAATACCTTCGTGCGTTTGGTTTTGGCAGCCGCACAGGCGTCAATATCGCAGGCGAATCCGCCGGTATCCTTTTTCCACCCTCGACCTGGGCCGAAATCCAATTTTCAAACATCGCCTTTGGGCATGGTATCGCCGTTTCCCCCATCCAGCTCGTCACCGCCCTCTCAGCCATCGCCAATGGCGGCAAGCTCATGCAACCCTGGCTGATCAGCGAAATCCGCGACAAAGACGGCAACGTCGTCCGCGAAGGCAAACCTGTCGAACGCCGCCAGGTCATCAGTGAAAAGACGGCACGACAGGTGCGCCAGGCCATGGAACGCGTCATTACCGAAGGCACGGCAAAACGCGCCTACGTCGGCGGCTATCGCGTCGGCGGAAAGACAGGTACCGCCCAAAAAGTCGATCCACGCACACACGCCTACTCCAACCGCTACATGGCAAACTTTGAAGGCCTCGCCCCAATTGATGATCCGAATATTGCCGTCGTCATCATGGTCGATGATCCGCGCATTGCCCACTCCGGCGGCCTCGTCGCTGCCCCCGTCTTTGCCGAAATCGCAACACACGTCCTTCCCTACCGCGGCGTCTTTCCCAAAGGCGTCATGTCCGGGCGCATTGATCCCTTTGAACTCATGAAACTCAGCGAAGGTGCGCAGGCCGGTTTGGCCGCCCTCCCCCCCGCTCCGTCCAACGAAGCCGTACAAATTGCCGCCGATCCGTGGAAAGAGGGCAGCTGTCCCGAAAATATCACGACACCGGATTTCAGGGGACTCACGGCTTACGCGGCACTCAAGCTCGCCGCTTCCTCATGCCTCGATATCGAATTTGAAGATGCCGGCTATGTCTTTTCACAATGGCCCGATGCCGGTTCCGTCGTCTCCCCACACACGCGCATGCTGCTCAAACTCAAAGGCAATTATAAAAATCTCAATTAGTGACAGATACCTGCGCCGTGTTACGGATAATTGTGCCGTGGATTGTCACGGATAATTGCGCCGTGACATATCACGGCGCGACTCGCTATTGCCCTGCGGGCAATACGCTCGTCTAACGCCGCTATCCCTTCGGGATACGCGGCGTTTTTTATATACATGGCCGTAGACGCCATCGTGAATTTTGACAAAACCAAACGAACGATTGAACGCTGGGTCATCGGATAAAGACAACTGCGCCAGACAACGAGCACCATCACCATGTCATCATACGGCACCACGTGTGACACGACACCACTTGTGCCGTGTACCATGGATTCTCAAGCTAAACATGACGATGTGGAAATATGCAAGTCCAGTTGTTCGTATGTTTTTATCTATACACGCAAAGTTTGTAGATAACGCATTATATAAAGCCCGTAGGGCTTTGGGCGAGTAGCCCCCGGCAACGCC
>JAFOHE010000247.1 GCA_017421975.1 Pseudomonadota bacterium | reverse complement strand
AGTTTTGATATGGAGCTAAACGGGATCGAACCGTTGACCTCTTGACTGCCAGTCAAGCGCTCTCCCAGCTGAGCTATAGCCCCATAACTAAACCGTTATGCCTGTCTCGTGACGATTATCTCGTTCTCGAAACGGGTGGCCTTATACACAGATTGCCAACTCTGTGCAAGTTTTTTTTCAAAAATTTTTTTTCAATGTGATGCCTTATTTCTGCTAAAAGCATGCACATCACACTTCTTTTTGTTCGAGAAGGCACAATGAAACTTCGATTTTACTTTGATTATTCCGATTACCGTTCCTATCTCATGCTTCCGACGATCTCTTTTCTCGAGACGTTACCCGTGCAAATCCAATGGATCGTCGTCGATGCCTTCTCACTGCGTGCGCTTAGCGGCATACGCGTCCCCGATACACCGCCGGAGCGCGCATGGCTTCGACAGGAAGCCATGCGATTTGCCGCATCCCGAAAGCTTTCCCTCGTCTGGCGAAACGATCCCGTCCACAACGGTCACGCACTTCGCGCCGGTGTCTGGCTCATGAACCATGAACCCGGCATCTTCATCGAATTCTCTCGGCGCATCATGCACACGCTTTGGGCAGATGGCCTTCAGCCCGATGTGGCACTCATTCGTGACACGATTAATGACCTGCTTCATTCGGACGACGCTGTTGAAACCATCTTCTCTGATGCGACCTCAAAAGATAATTTTGTCTACCAGGATATGTACCTTCAACAGGCACTCTCTGATGGCGTATTCGATGTCGCTACACTCGTCTGTAACACATCCGTCTTTTGCCGCTATGATCAGGAGAATATCATTTATCGCGAGATTCTTTCAAATCTTCTTCATGCGCTCCCTTCAGACAAACTTCACGCCTTCTCTCTCGACCTTCTCATGTCCCTGTCCGAAGCCAGTCGTGACGCGCATATCAGCGCACTGATGTCTGATGACGCGCCACAACTCGCCGTTGCGCGTGAATTCCCGCAGCACCCCATTCGGCTTCATCCGCATACGACCGCACCACAAGCCATCTGGCCGCTTCCCCAAACGGCGCTAAAAAATGATCTCGTCGTCAAATCAGTCGAAATCGACGAAATGAGTGCCGATCCCCTGGCATCCGTCCTCTCCCAGGTTCCCGATCACGCTCTGGCCCTCGTCCATGGCGACATAGAATTCACCTCTCAAAACGCCATCCTCAAAACGCTGCGCAGTCTTAGCCAAACGCGTCACCTCATCGCACGGATACACGACGGTTCCCGCTACCGCATGATGTATGCACGCACCGGCACAAAAGATGCGCAGCTCCTGATTGCCGACGCCGACAATCTGCTCGTGACCTTCAGTATCCGTTCATGGAAATGCGTTCTCTGCGCCACAGAAGCCGCTCTGGATATTCACATGGCCAGACGCGCCGCTTACCAGGGGGCACATCTCATCATCCGCCACGTGCCAGAATCCGACGCCCCTGCCTCTGAAGGCTGGGGGTGTCTGGCTCATGCTTGGATTGCCGAGCTTGCACAAGATGGCGCACAATTTGTCGATGCCTTCGGGCATCGCAATGCAAAGCCGAACAGCGAAATCCGCCTCAACGCCAACTATCGTCTCTCGGCCATTCCCGTGTGGGAACCACCTCCCCCGCGTACTCTGCTTCTGTGCGATCACGCGTTATCCATTGGTCCCCTCTCTGCCGGCGCCGATCTCGAACTCTCCTGTCGAATGCAAAACCTCGAAGTCGCCACGGCATTTCAAAAAAGCGAAATCTCCATATCCCGGTTTTCAGAACGCCTGCGCATCGGTGAAAATCTCATCCAGTTGATTCCCTTAAGCGGCGAACAGATTTGCATTCCCGAACTCATCGCCCACAAACTTCTTCAGACGCTCAACCGAGCACACGCCCAAAGTATCCCCATCCTCGTCAATTATTGGACAGACCTGGAATTCGATATGCTCGAAACGCTCCGACCACTCCACGCGCTCGTCGTGGAAACATGGCATATTCCGCTCATCATCGTCGTCTTGAGCCAGGTCGTCGAAGTCTGGCAATCCAATGCTCAAGGCACAGTCTATCGCATTGAAAAAGAAGAAGATGCTTTTACCATTGACCTTGACGAGTCTATTCGCGCAGATCAATGCTTTCCCGATTTTCTCGCACGCCACGGCATTACTTCCGATCAATTTCTCGAACGCATACACGAAACCGATGACACTGATCACACGAACTGACCGAGCGCCACGTTATCGCCGGCGAGGCCTTGGAAGGATGCTGCACCGATGTTGGTCCCGACCGATTTAAAATTAGCCAGGTAATCGTTTTTTTCCTGAATCACGCGATTTCGCATAGTCAGTGTCATGGGCTGTCGATGTCGAAGCGGGATTTCTGTTGAAATCGGTTCACGAACATGATGCGCATGCGGGATTTTACTGTCATAGCGTGTACGTTTTATAGGTTGCTTCGCCTATTTCGCTTCGCTCAATACGGCTCGCCATCGCGGCTATCGGCTGTGACAAAGGGGGCTTGCCCCCTTGTCACAGCCAATACGCCGCTCTGACTGGCGATTCGCCGTGTGACGAGGGGCTTCCCCCATTTTCCACGCCCCGCTAACAACGGATAATTGATGCCTACCTCCAAAATTACTGCGTCTGTATGAGAAATGTGGTATAAGGGTGAAAGAACGAAATTTTCGCGTTCCCCCGGTTCCGATTCTGAACACTGGGTCATGGTTTCTGATGCGAAAAACGTTTGAGCCTGCAGTCGATGATGCTTATCGATGCCTCCCTTGAAGAGCTTATTCGTAGAAACCGCCTGTTTCAGTGCCGATACCACGTCGGTGAGCCAGGCTCTCGTGATCGGGTTGTGGAGCGCATTGCTGGAACTTTCATTTACAACTGAATACGGAGTTTTCTGTGACTCGTAAGATCCTTATTAATGGTCGTCGCGAGGAAGAAGTGCGCGTTGCGATCGTCGAAAATCAAACGCTTGAAGATTTCGAGATCGAAACCAAGAATAGCGGCCTTCTGCGCAACAATATTTACCGCGGCATTGTATCGAACATCGCCCCCAGCCTGAACGCTGCTTTTATCGATTTTGGCGATGTAAAAAATGGCTTTCTTGCTTTCAACGATGTCGTTGAAAGTGCTTATCACAAGCCGGTTAAAGATGCCCAGAGAATCAGTGATGTCCTCGTCGTGGGGCAACCGTTGATCGTTCAGGTCATCAAAGACGCCACGGGGCTCAAAGGCGCTCAGGTGACGACAAACATCAGCCTCGCAGGACGTTACCTCGTCCTGCGGCCCAAAGACGCCAAAAGTGGTGTTTCGCGGAAAGTCGATGAAGATGCACGTGCCGATTTGACCCAAAAAGCGCGTAGCCTCGATCTGCCAGATGGCTATGGCTGTATCGTGCGTACCAATGCCATGGATCAGTCCCGTGCTATCCTGCTTCGCGATGCCAAAGTCCTCATTCAGCTGTGGCACAAAATTGAAGCTGAGTACGAAAAAAGCAATGGACCGACGCTCCTTTATAATGATCAGGACATCGTCGTTCAGGCCATGCGCGATTATTTTGATTCGACGATTAACGAAGTCCTCATTGACAACCGCTCGTGCTATGAACGTGCCCTTGCTTATATTCATGCAACGGTTGATGGCGGTAGTGATCGCATTAAGTATTATGATGATCGCACGCCACTTTTTACGCGTTACAATATCGAGCGCCAGATCAACCAGATTTATGCGCGAACTGTCTCTTTGCCCAGTGGTGGCTTCATTGTCATTGACCCAACCGAAGCCCTGACAGCCATTGACGTCAACTCGGCTCGCGCCACCAAACGCGATAGTCAGGATCTCACAGCGTATCATACAAACCTCGAAGCCGCTGCAGAAATCGGTCGACAGTTGCGTATGCGCGATATTGGCGGGCTTATCGTCATCGATTTCATCGATATGAAATCAAGTAAGTACCAACGCGATGTCGAAAGGGCCATGCGCACTGCCATGGCACGCGATAAGGCGCGAAACAAATGTGAGCGCATCAGTGCAAACGGCTTGCTTGAAATCAATCGTCAACGATTGAGCCAGGCACTTTCCATGCGTACGCACCTCGAATGTCCGACTTGCGGTGGCCGTGGATTTATCCCCACGATCGAGGCTCTCGGACTCAATCTGATTCGTGAAATTGAGGCGAGAGCTGTACAGGGGTCGATTGCTGGCGCAATCATCAGTCTGAGCCCCGAAAATGCGCAAACGGTGCAAAATGCACGTCGTCATGATATTGCTCAGCTTGAGGAAGATTACCATCTTCATATCGAAATCTGTGCTGTGCGCGAAATGTCTCGTGGTGATGAATCGATCGAATGGCTCACAAAAGAAGCGGTTGAAGCCCTTCATCCCGGAAATGCGCCGCACACAAATACTTGTGCTGTCGATGTTTCTTCGCTCGTCGAAGTCACGGAAGCATATAATGCACAGTCGCCCATCGTCGATGATTCTTATCGTCCAAACGATTTTGAAGAATTTTCAAGTGAAGAAGCGCGTAAACGACGTGCATCGCGACGTGCAAAACGCGGACAGGGAACTGCCGATGCCATGCCAGCTGCCGAACCTGCCATAACGCCGGCGCAAGCACTTGATCCAACGCCAGATACTTCCATGACGCAAAAACGTGTCGGACTCGCCGTCTTGACGAGTCTCATTCGTTCGGCGGCACCACACCTTGATGAACGCGGAAATGAACCCAGAAGACGCATGAATATCCGCGGACATCGTCGGCCTCATCGCGAAGACGGAGGCATTAAGATGGATACGTGCCTGTTTGCTCTCGATATGATTCGGGCAATTTGCACGATTGACGGCGTCGAAGGGGAAGTGTCCAGAAAACAGTTGATCGAAAATGCAGATCGCGTCGTCAATTGGCTCTCACGTGCACTGACTTCGCCTGAAGAAATTATGAGTTCACGTTGCGCCGCGCTCATTGCACAAACATCGTCTCGTCATGCGCGCGCACGCCTCGAAGTGCTGTTCAGTGGTACTGAACCTGCTTCCTCTGATGCGCTCGGCATCGCGCTCTGCACAGAACGCGATATCGTGCTTCACAAGTTTGATGGCAATTCCTCTCGAAAGGCGCTTCATGCCATTGATGTCGCGATCGCAAAACGTATTGCCGAAGTCTTCGGCGAGAAAAAAGAAACCCCTGCTGCACCTGTTGCTGTGAAGGAAACAACAAAAGAAAAAGCATCAGATAAAGCTGTGTCTTTCAATCCAGCTGTGCTTCAGGCTCCCTCGACGTTCGATACTTCTGCGCTCGAAGTTCAGGAAGAGGATCCGCTTGCAAAATCACGTCGAAGCCGTCATACGCGCCGAAATCGCATCACGGATACGGATGTGGACGTGAATCATGATCAGACGCCGGAAACCATGACGCAGGCTGTGGCGACACCGCCAAAGGCTGCAGATGCCATCGTCGCTGCTGCCGCTGAAATGTGCTCGGTTGCAGATACAACCGAGTCTGATGATGCGATCAATGGTTCGCGTCGCCGACGCCGACACTCACGTAAAGCGATCGGTGATGTACCTCAGTTCAGAGATAATAACGAAGTGGTTTGCGCTGATGTCGAAGTCGCCCCCATGACGGTCATTAAGTACGCTGAGGAAGATGAAATCGACATCGCTCAGGCAATCACACAGGAACTTCCTGCGATTGAAGCACCAGAAGGCTCATTCAGTCAACGCAACAGACGTGAACGCTCGCGACGTCGTACTGCACGTTCTGCTGGGCCTGCTCCGGAGAACGTCGATGTGTCGCCTATCGCCGAAGCTGTGGCGGATGACGAAACGACGGTTGATGTTGATAATGGTAACGTCATGCCAGCACGTCGCGAAAGACGTGAACGCCGTCGAGATCGAGCTGCTGTTGCTATCACACCACAAGCCGATCAAAATGATGTGCTCCAGATCGCTTCGAGAATCGAAGATGACGCCATTTCTAAAGAAATCGATGACCTCTTTAGTGATCTCATGTATCGCCCCATGCAGGAAATCGAAACGATGGCGCCCGTCAGCAATCCGATTGATGAACAGCGTAATGATGCTTCGCGCGTCAGACGTGCACGCCGTGGACGTATCAGCGATGATGCCGTCACAACTAAAAAAGATGACGCCATCACAACTGAAAAACGTGAGACGGTGTTAAAGAACGAAATGAACGCCGAATCAGAGATTGAACAGATGACGCTCGTCGCGGCGAAAGATAATGACGCTGCTCCCAAAACAAATGAACGTCGTCCGCGTCGAACGCGCTCCCGTGTAACACGCGAACAAAGCGATTCGGCTGCTACTGAACAAATACAAATACAGACTGAAGTTGTCACAAAACAGGAGATAACACCCGAAACGCCTGTGGCAACAGACAAAGCAATAAAGTCAGAAGCAACGACGCGTCATGAAACACGACGCGTGCGTAAAACAACAGCACGGCGCGTGGCTTCATCGATGGAGACTGTCACAGAAAATACGCCTGTAGCAGCGGAACCTGCGCAGACGATGCTTCAGAATCCAGTCGAAGAAAACAATGAAATCGTCGATACGCCTAGTATGCCCGCTTCCGAAAAACGCGTTCGTCGCTCTGCAGCACGTCGAGCAATCGCACGAACGACAGAAAAAACTGATGTCGTGGCCGCTAACAATGTGGATTCAACCAGTTCTAACGGCGAATCGACTGAGCCCGTGACGCGTGATGCTGATGCCGAAGCCGCAAAACGCGTGCGCAAAACGCGACGCTCGCGTATGGATGAGATTTGATCCTGACGTCGCAACCCTCGCATGCACAAAACGCATTGAGGCAAGCTTGCCCATGCGCCGTTGAAATTTAAAACAAAATCATTGTGAGAAGCACCTTTTAGGTGCTTCTTATTTTTCATAGTTTATCGATTCTATTTCCAATGAGGACGACATTATCATGGCTGATAATAAGACTTTTGCTCAGCAGATTTCACTCGAAATGAACCTCCAGACGTCGCAAACTGCGGCTGTCCTCGAACTCCTTTCGGGTGGTGCGACGATCCCTTTTATTGCGCGTTATCGTAAAGAAAAAACTGGGGGTCTCGATGAGGTCCAGATCCGCGATATCGAAGAAAGAAACACTTATTTGACGGAACTCGAAGAACGTCGAACCGCCATTCTCACAGCTATCGAAAGTCAGGGAAAACTGACGCCTGAACTCAAACAACAGATCGAAAGCGCTATGGTAAAATCTACGCTCGAAGATCTTTACCTGCCTTACAAACCAAAGCGACGTACGCGTGCGACAATCGCGCGTGAAAAAGGACTTGAACCGCTCGCAACACGCATTTTGGCTCAACCCAATGACGGGGATCCGCGCTCGGATGCTCAAAATTTTGTTGATGCTGAAAAAGGCGTCGAATCGATTGACGATGCACTCGAAGGTGCAAACGATATCGTCGCTGAAATCATCTCCGAAAATGCAAACGCACGCGAGTTTTTGCGCGATTTCATGGTTTCAACCGGTGAAATGATCTCGAAAGTGGTGGATGATAAAAAAGACGAACGATCCAAATTTGAACAATATTATGATTATCATGAAGCAGTGAGCGCTTTCCGCGGACATCGCTTCCTCGCCATTCGCCGTGGCGAAAAAGAAGGGTTCCTGCGCTCTGAAATCGCCGTCGATGAAGATACTGCTGTCGCAAAAATCCTCGCCATTATGAATTGTCGGCCTGGGACACCTTATGCCGAAGCACTCTCAGAGGCTGCTCGCGATGCTTTTGAACGCTTGCTCGCTTCAAGCATTGAATCGGACGTCCGCGTCGATCTTAAACAAACAGCCGATCGCGAAGCCGTCGATGTCTTCGCCCAAAATGTCGAAAATCTCCTTCTTGCTTCACCACTTGGGGCTGAATCCGTCATCGGCATTGATCCAGGCATTCGAACGGGATGCAAAGTGGCTGCCGTCGATAAAACGGGAAAATACCTCGATAATACAGTCATCTTCCCACAAACAGGAAACGGAAAAGACGCGGAATCGAAGCTCTTGGCTTTCCTTGCAAAATATCCGTCACGCGCGATCGCCATCGGCAATGGTACTGCCGGGCGCGAAACGGAAGCTTTCGTGCGTCAGCTCGTCGCTTCTATGCCCGATAATGTTCGACCTTACGTCGTCATGGTTTCTGAATCAGGTGCCAGTATTTACTCCGCTTCTGATCTCGCACGCGATGAATTCCCTGATCTCGATCTCACTGTCCGCGGTGCCATTTCCATTGCGCGACGACTTCAAGATCCACTCGCCGAACTCGTTAAAGTTGATCCTAAATCCATTGGCGTCGGACAGTACCAGCATGACGTCAATCAGCCTATGCTTAAAAGAAAACTCGAAGAAGTCGTCGAAAGTTGCGTCAACCGCGTCGGCGTCGATCTCAATACAGCTTCCGCTGAACTCCTTAAATATGTCGCCGGTATCGGACCAACAATGGCTAAAAAAATTGTGGCGCACCGTGAACTCAATGGAAAATTCCAGACGCGCGCACAGCTGTTGAAGGTGAGTGGATTGGGACCAAAAACGTATGAACAGGCCGCCGGATTCCTGCGCGTCCGCGAAAGCGAAAATCCACTCGATGCTTCCGCTGTACACCCTGAACGCTACGCACTCGTCGAAAAAATGGCCGCTGATTACGGCGTCGCTGTCGCTGACCTCGTCGGTAATGCTGCGCTCGTGGCAAAGCTCAACGTCGAAAAATATGTTTCCGATGATGTCGGTATCATGACGCTCAATGATATTAAGGCGGAACTCCTTAAACCTGGACGTGATCCGCGTGCCAAGTTTGAACCGCCAAAATTTAATAAAGATGTTTCGACGATCGAAGACCTTAAAGTCGGTATGGTACTCGATGGGATCGTCACAAATGTGACGAACTTCGGTGCCTTTGTCGATATTGGCGTCCATCAGGACGGACTCGTGCATATCTCGGCGCTGAGTGATCAGTACGTTTCAAATCCTGCCGATGTTGTTACCGCTGGACAAGCCGTTAAAGTCGTCGTCATGGACGTTGACCTCGTCAGAAAGCGGATTTCTCTTTCCTGCAGAACGGCGGATTTCGGCACACAGCATGCGCCAAAAACAGATAAAAATGCGCCTCAGACGCGACAGGATCGCAGTTCCAAAAAACGGAACGAAAAAACGCTACACGAAGCCTTCACAAACAATCCCTTCGCAAGCCTCAAAAAATCGTGATCACGATATGGACGTTCTATGGAACGTCCATTCGCGACCTAACTTCTAAAATGGCGCAAGCTATAAATGGCGCAATCTGTTAAAAATTCACGGTGATACCGGACCAGGCGGGAGAAACGTCAAAATTGAACGTGACATCCCCGCCTGTCGTCTTGATTTCGAGTTCATTCTTTTTGACGTGTGAAATGATCGCAAGAATGGAACCGCCAACAGCAATGGCTGCACCAGCTCCCAAAAGACCTACGCCGAGCTCTCCCTTGTTCTTCTCTGCACCAAAGTCACCGTTGCTACTGTCGATTTTGCTATTGGTAATAATCTTGCCTTCGCATTTATCAGAATCTACGGACGTCGATGTACACGGTTTAAGTTTGTTATAGGACATGGCAAAAAGAACACTTCCAACGACGGCAATCGCTGCCCCGCCTGCTGCAAGCCCCGTCCCCGTCCACTGAAGCTTCTCAAGGAAAGCAAGCTCCTCTGACGCAATTTCCGCAGAAAATGTCGTCTGAGACTCTAGTTTTTCCTTGAGTTGCACATTTTCGGCTTGAGCTTCGGCAAGTTCCTGGCGCATCGGAAGCTCCAGCGTCGCTCGCCTAAACCAAATCTTCTCTACGACCGCTTGCGGAAGATCTGCATGACCGCGCAAGTTCTCTGATGCACGGCGAACGTATGAATTGCTCTCCTGCTCTCGACCCATGCGGTTGTAAATTTCACTGATCGAGTAAAGAAGAACGGGATCCGTCTTGCACATAAGCTCAAGCTGAAGCGCATGTTGAAGCGCGATTTCATTCGTTCCCGCACTGATCGCCTTGCTCATCTCAATGTAGTGGGAATCCCAATCCGGTGACCCAATTTCTTCACATTCAGCCCACGCAAATGTGGATGCGAAACTCATGCTAATGGCGAGTAATGAACTCAAAATATATTTTTTCATCGGTTTTCCTTGGCAAAAATTTATCGGTTTTCCTTGGCAAAAATCGGACGATTCATAGACCATTGTTTGTAGCCGTACACACTTTATACCATATATCATTAAAAGATGCGAATATTGAAATAGATACAATGATCCTAAACGTCATGGATCAAAGCGGCCTTCAACATCACCAACAATGCCATTCAAAAAGGAACTGCGTTTTTTATGCTGTTTCTTATAGCATGACGCGCCGCGTCATGTTACACTCACTTTATTCCCGCCGGATGTGACCGGCTATTTAATTGATAAGGAGTTTTACTGATGAACAAACAGATCGCCGCTATCATGGATAAAGTCATTTCCAAGGGCATGGCCATTATGGAAAGCGAAAAAGCGCAAAAATTACTCGAATCGCCTCAGGCTCAAAAAGCGATGGAACTGGGACTCAATGCGCTCACACGCATCCAGGAACTCCGCGAAGCTGCTAAGGCTCAATTTGCCGCTTCACTTGGCCTCGCCACGCAAAAAGATCTCGACAGCCTCCGCGAATCCCTCGAAAAAGTCGAAGAAAAAGTCTGCGATGCCCCTGCTGCATGCGATTGCCAGGATTGCGAAAACGAAGAAGCGAACGAAGAAGCCTAAGCCGCTCTATCGCGTGCCCACCAAACAGTTTGCTTTTTTTGCCCGATAATGCTCATTGTCGGGCTTTTTTTTACCCAAAAAAGCCACTTCCGCCTATATTATGCAAAATTCTGCCGAGCTATCGCTTGCGCGATACGCTCTGGCCGCCGCGCTATGGCCAAAGGCCATACGCGCGACGCTGCGTTCGCTATGGCCAAAGGCCATACGCGACGCCGTTCACGCGTCAAACAATCCTGCCGACGCTGATGCGGCTGCTTTATGATGGTTCGGGCTTCAAAGGCGTACAAGATGTCTTCAAAAAATAAACGTATCCTCATCATTCTCCTCGCTGTTTTCGGTATTCTCATCCTCGGCGCTGCCGCCGCTTGGTACGCCGTTGTGCCTGGCATTATCCACGCAAAACTTGAGGAGGCTTTCACCGCTGCTGAGCAAAAAACAGGACGTAAAATAGCCTTGGGTGATGTCCGCTTACGCTCACTGCGTCACTTGACGCTCAATGATATCACGATCGCTGACAAAGATTCCAAGCAACCAGCGATAACCGTCGATCAGGTCGATCTCTACCTCGCCGGTATTCCTGGCATCGCTGAACCCCGTTTGGCTGATGTCAAAGTCAATGACGTCCAAATAACGTTCAATTACAAAGACGGACACCACAACTTTGAAGATCTGTTGGCGCTGGTGAAAACCACGGATCGCGAAAATGGCGACGAGGATGACGAAAAAACGCCGCCTGCGTGGAAAAGATACATCACGCCTTTACCTGATGTCTCCGTCAATGACGTGCAAATCGCCATGCCCAGTTTGCCTCTGGTGGCTTCAACTTCCCTCACGGCGTTAAACGCAAAAAATATCGCCGTTTCGACGGAATCACGCGATGCAAAGAAAGTCATCAAACTCACGGCAACAGCCGGTTTTACGCTCGACGAAAAGGGTACCAAAAACGAATATGCTTCGACGCTCAGTGCCGAAATGATGGGAAAATCGGAAGGCGCGTTGACGCTCACAATGCCGCGAAATAAGGCCAATGCCATTCCAGAACTCTTGAAGGTTGCCGATTATGCCATCGAGACACAGACGCTGACATGGACGCTTCCGACGACATTGACTTTCGATCAACCCCGCATCGCAAAAGGCGATACGACGCTCTTTGCGGCTGAACGCGCCAATATCCGCCTCATGGCGTTACCACCCAAAAAAGTCAGTGGCGTCTACTTCAAAGAAATTGATCTCAAAAAACCCGTCGTCAATATGACGCTCAATGATGAAGGCAATGATCTGACGGCATTTGCCAAAGCCCTCAAATCGGCTTTCATACTACCAAAACATGACGGCGATGCCGTGGATAGCGATGCCGATGCGCGTCAGCGCGATATCAAGGATTATTACTTCTCACAGCGCTTCTACGTCTCGGATGCGTCTTTTCATCTGCATGATGCGCGTAAGGCAGCTCGCGCCGATTACAAGATGGAACATCTCAACCTCGAAAGCGGATATCGAAGCATCCGAAAAATCGTCGATCTCCGCGTGACGGGCGAGATGACGTCGCCGCTCAAAACAGCGTGGACGCTCGACGGCATCTATAATATGAAAAATGAGGATTTTCAGGCGACCCTCGATGTCCCGACGTTCAATGCAACCCCCGAGACCAAAGCCATGCGCGAAAAGATTCGCACATATCTTCGGGATGGGGAACCTGTGCCACGAACAAAACTCAATTTGACGCCACTTGAACGCATCCTCGCTTTCTTCGAAATGGATAACGCTTCGGCGCGTGGTCATCTCACGATAAACGGCAACGTCGCCGCTCAGTCTGCTTCGCTCGAAACGGCTTTCTCTACAAAGGGATTCTCCATCGTAAGCGATATCATTAGTACGGAACCCCTTTCGCTCGACAGTGAAGTGAAGCTCAAAGCCAATGTGGCTGCCAAGCCCTATCCTTCGCTTACGATCGCTGAATGTGAAATCACGCGGGATCTTGCAAAAGTCCTGTTTAACGGAACTTTCGCCAAAGAACATATGGTCAGGCAGAGAACCGGAAAACTCGCTGGAACGACAGAATATGACACGTGGCGTTACGATCTGGCCCTTCAGTTGCCCGATCAGGCCGCTCAGACCGTCTTTGATGCCATTCCACATGCCATACGCACAGAACTCGATGGCCTTCAGGCGCGCGGCAATATCGCGTTTAAGCTGACGGCCAAAGGTCGGCTCGACGATATTGATGCCACACAACATAAGTTTGATTTGACAACATCCGATGATTTCGGCGTTTTTGCCTGGCCAGCCAATCGCGATTTAATGGCGCTCAATACAGGATTCCTCTTTCACGTCAATGATCCCAATGCACTTTTGCCACACGACATCGTGATTCCGGCTTCGACGCATCAGGTCACTGTCTTTGACCGCGTCAGACGCGTCATGACCGATACGTATTTGCCTAAACAAACCGCTGATGACGTCCGCATCCGCTTCCCCAACTGGGTGCTCTTCGAAGACCTAAATCCATGGCTCGTGCAGCTCATTACGACGACTGAAGACGGTTCCTTCTTTACGCATGCAGGCTTTAGCCCACTTCAGATCAAGGCTGCATTGGCGCGTAACGTCGAAAGGGGCGAATTTTATCGCGGCGCATCGACGATTAGTATGCAGCTCATCAAAAATCTCTTCTTTGACCGAAACAAAACTCTGGCACGCAAAGGACAGGAAGCGCTCTACACGTGGCTTATGGAGTCCATTCTCCATATTCCCAAGCAGCGAATCATGGAGATCTACTTCAATATCATTGAGTTCGGCCCCGAAATTTACGGCATTGAAGAAGCGGCAAAGTATTACTTCGGTAAGCGTAGTGATGCGCTGACGCTCAATGAAGCCGCTTTCTTGATTGCCATCATACCAGGGCCGCGAAAAGGCGAATTGTATCGCACGCAGGGCGTCGTCTCCAAGGCACTCCAAAAAACGATGAACTTTTACATTCGCGAAATGTATCGGCGCAAATGTACCCCCGAAATGCTCGCACAGATGCGTGCACGGTTTGAAAAACGCAAAATGCCTGTGCCCTTTGAGCCTTGCTGTCCATCGGCTGCAAGTATTGAACTGATGCAACAGCAGCCCATCACATTCTATGTTCCGGATCCACGTGATCCGCTCAAATACGATTTCGATCCGGCCCTCTACCTGCCGGATGGCACGCCTCTGATCCCCGTTCAGCGTTCCTGCGGCTATACCCAACAGGCAGCTGACAGTGAATTAGGCGATATTTTCGGCGTTTATGATGCCAACAATTAAAGGACAAAAAATGGTTTTATTCTCCAATCAAAAATCGCGTTGCGCCCTCATCGGTATGATTCATCTTGGTGCCCTTCCCGGAACGCCTGGAAGTTGCAAATCGGTTTCCCAAATTATGGATGACGCCTTATTTGATGCAGAAGCCCTCGTCAACGGCGGTTGCGATGCGCTCCTCGTCGAAAATATGGCCGATTTGCCGTACCTGAATGGACATGTGGGTCCCGAAATCGTCGCTTGTATGACGATGGCTGTCGACAGAGTCGTCAGCCGTTTTGATCTTCCCGTCGGGATTCAGGTCCTCGCCGCAGCCAATTGTGAAGCGATGGCGATTGCTTCGTGTGCCGGTGCTTCTTTCATTCGTGCAGAATGTTTTGCCTATGCCCATATCGCCGACGAAGGCATGATGAACGCTTCTGCCGCAGAAGTTCTACGCTTGCGAAAGTGTCTTGGCTCAAACGTCAAAGTTTGGGCCGATGTCCAAAAAAAGCACTCCTGTCACGTGATTACGGGGGACACGAGCCTTGAAAATCTCGCCCATGGCTTCGAATTCTGCGGTGCAGATGCCCTCATCGTCACGGGCGTATCCACGGGATGTGCCGCCAATATCGATGATATCGATAAGGCAAAAGTGGCCGGCCTACCCGTGATTATCGGCTCAGGCATAGATGTTTCCAATATTGCCGCCTTCGGTGCCAAAGCAGATGGCCTGATCGTCGGTTCGTGGATCAAAAAAGATGGGTTCTGGCGAAATCCCGTCGATGTTGCACGCGTCCGTCTTTTGGCCGATGCCCTGGCCAAATTGCCGAGGGAATAACGGTTCATGCTTCGCGTCCACGAAATTTTCTATTCCATTCAGGGGGAATCGACGTTTGCCGGTGTCCCCTGTGTATTCGTGCGTCTCACGGGATGTAATTTGCGCTGCCGTTGGTGTGACACGACGTATGCGTTTACACAAGGTCAGTGCATGACGCTCGATGATATCGAAAAGCAGGTGGATTCTTATCAATGCAAGACAGTAGAAATCACCGGCGGAGAACCCATGTGTCAGCGTCAGGAAGCGGTTTTGCTGATGGCGCGATTGTTGGCAAAGGGATACACTGTCTTGCTTGAAACAAATGGCTCCCTGCCACTCGAAGATGTGCCCCACGGCGTCCATCGCATCATCGATCTGAAACCGCCCAAGAGTGGTCAGCCACACGATGTCGCCCTTTGGAAGACGTATGCCGAACATTGGCGCGATACCGATCAGATCAAATGCGTCGTTTGCGATCGCGCCGATTTCGACTGGTGCATCGAAAAGCTCAACCATTACGGTGCCATTGGACGTATTCCCGTCTTATTTTCGCCTGTTTGGGGAGAATGTGATCCACAAGCGCTCGTCGCATGGATTTGCGACGCTCACGCGCCGATCCGCCTCAATTTTCAAATACATAAAATAATATGGGATCCCGATACACGCGGCGTCTAATCGCATTTGACGCGGCCGTATGGTGAAACCATAGGCCGCGTGCGCCTGCGTATTGGCCGTAAGGACAATAGCAGACGCCCAAAATAAAACTGCCGTCGGCTCACACCATAGCTTTTTATTTTCTCGACGTGGGTAAGACCTCAAAAATTCGTTATTTTTTGCAAAGCGCGTAAACTTACGAAGATTTAAGCCCACCTACGAACCGATCCTGGTTCACGGTCATACGTCGGAGGAATTATGACGACGACACTTAGCAAAACATTTCGTTTTGAAGCCGCGCACAGGCTTCCAAAAGTCCCGGCAGGTCATAAGTGTGGCCGCCTTCACGGTCATAGTTATCAAGTCGATGTCATTGTTGAAGGGGATGTCAATCCCGCAACAGGCATGGTGATTGATTTTGCGGAAATTACGGCAGCCTGGGAACCGCTCCATGCGGTACTTGATCATTATTATCTCAACGAGATCGAAGGGCTTGAAAACCCGACATCAGAAGTACTGGCACCATGGATTTATCATCGGTTAAAGCCAACGCTTCCGTTGTTAAAAGCTGTTTATGTTCATGAAACTTGTACATCAAGTGTACGCTATGAGGAAGGTTAGACAATGCGTGATGTAGCAGGACTTATTTTAGCAGGTGGACGAGGCACAAGGATGCATTCGGAGCAGAGTAAGGTTCTTCATAGAGTGGCGGACCGTGCGATCCTTGATTGGCTTCTCGATGCTTGCCAGCTCGCAGGAATGGAACAGGTCGTCGTTGTCATCAACCCGGCAGCCGAGGATATTCGTCAACATATTATGAGAGATAACCATGCGCTCGACGTGCATATTGCTGTTCAAAACGAACCTCGAGGCACAGGCGATGCAGTTCGCGCAGCCCTCGATAAACTCGGCACGCTCGGCGCTCGCTACGTCATGATCCTCTTGGGTGATCTCCCGAATATTCAGGCCGCAACGCTCAAAAAAATGATGGCCAAACGCGATTTGCAGAGTATGCGTTGCTTAACAGTCGTTCGTGATGATCCTTCGGCGTATGGACGCATTATCCGAAACGAAGAAAACAAAGTCGTGCGTATTGTCGAATTTAAAGATTGCACGCCCGAAGAAGCGCTCATCCATGAAGTCAACGTCGGTTTGTATTGTGTGCCCCTCGAATATCTGAATCGGGTCATTCCGCGTTTGACGAACAACAATGCTGCAGGCGAATACTATCTGACCGATATTGTTGAATTGGCGGCGCAGGATGGCATCAATGTCAACCCGATTGTCGCGACGGATCAGGGCGAAGTCATGGGCGTTAATACGCGTGATGAGCTTGAACTCGTCGAAGCCTGGCGACGCAAACGCAATATATAAGCGTACGTTGGGGTGATTGTGGATGAAATCACTTCATCCGCATCTCATTTCATGCTATTGACCGCATACAGACAGACCGGCTGTCTGTATGTTTGCGGCTCAGGAAGAGCTAAAGGCCAGATTCATGGATGAACCTATTGGTGTATTTGATAGCGGTGTCGGCGGATTGACCGTCCTCGATGCCATACAAAAGGCACTGCCAAATGAATCGATCGTCTATCTTGGCGATACGGCACGCGTTCCCTACGGCAACAGAACGCCCGAGACGATTGTGCGATATGCTTTGGAATGTGCGCAAGTCCTCGTCGAGCGTGGGGTAAAGGCGATTGTGATTGCGTGCAATACGGCGAGTGCCCATGCCCTGGATGTACTTCAATGTGAATTGAACATTCCCGTGTTTGGCGTGATTGATCCCGTGTCTCGTGAAGCGGCACGCACGACGCGAAATGGTGCCATTGGCTTAATCGGTACGCGTGCGACCGTCTCAAGCGGTGCTTATGCGCGTGCGCTTCATGCGATTGACCCCGAAATCGTGGTGAGCGCAAAGGCGTGTCCGCTCTTTGTCAATCTTGCCGAAGAAGCGTGGGCAGATCACGAAGTCACGTATGAAGTCGCCCTCGAATATCTCGCGTATTTTAAGACGGTGTCACAGACGCCGGATACGCTTATCCTGGGATGTACGCATTACCCCATCTTGAAACGCGCCATTCGCCGTGCGCTTGACACGCTTGGCCTCGAAATGACGTTATGTGACTGTGCTGACGCGACGGCTCAGGTGCTTCATGATGAGCTTGCACAACGCGGACTTTTGTCTTTGCGCAAGACACCTGGCGAAACGCATTACTTTGTGACGGACGCTCCGGCGCCGTTTGCTGCCGTCGGTGCGAGTTTTATGTCTCAGGCACCGAAGGACGTTCAACACATCGATTTTGTTTGATCCATGAAAATCCGTAACCGCTTACAACGCTCGCTCCGACACGGCCGCCGCTTTTTGACAGCCATGCTCCTGATGACATGGACGGGGTGCGGGTGTGTGCAAACGCCAACGGTAGGCTCAAAGACGTCTGTGGCAGAAACGGCTGCGTCTGCTTTGGACGTCGATCCCAACACTTTTCTCGCGCTCAATGACAGCCTTGTGGATGGTATCCTGCGCCTTCGCGCACTCAGCCATTTTGTGGCCGTCGATAAAGAGGAACAAGATGCCCTCGTCGAGACAGAAGAACCGTTTATACGCACGCTCTTACGCGCCTGTGTATCGAACGACGAAATCGACTCGCTCAGGCTCGCCATTGCCCTGTATCACCTCAGTCAGCGAAAGCCGACGGCAAATGACATGGGTGACGCCACGTATGCGCAAAACACCGCTACATCGTCTGCTGGCAACGCAATTCCCTCTGTCGCCAACGCGCCGACGCAGTCCGACAACGCAATTCCCTCTGTCGCCAGCATGCCGACGCAGTCCGACAATGCAATTCCCTCTGTCGCCAGCGCGCCGACAACCGTCGGCAAAGAATTCCCTTCGGACGACGCTTTAACCGAGTTGGATTACAATGCTATGGCGGGGCGAATTCTGAGGCGCTTAAAAGTGCATGATGCGCCGGACAGCCTTTCGCAGATTCTTCCCGACGTGCTTGATTATTACCTTGGATTGACGGAACTCTCGAGAGCGGCGTCCTGTCACGAGGAAGCTGAAGCACTCAACCACGCGCTTTTGGCGTCAGATGCCTTTTCGCGTGCGACGCTTGATCGTCTAGGCGCTTATTATCACCGCGCACGCGAGGGGGAAGTTAAAGCCTGTATTGCTGCGCGAAGCACGTGCCAGGCGGCGCAGGCCATTCAGACTTTCGTGGCGACGTACCCCGATTACCCGGAACTCCCCGATATGAAGCTCTGGTATGCCAAAATTCAGCTTGAGCAAGGGAAACAGGAAGAAGCCTTATCCGCTTTCGATGACTTGATCTGGGATTATCCGTGGTCGCAAGCCGCTGTTGAAGCCCAAAAAATCGTTGCTTCCCACGGCTTTACGCTCCGTGAGCGTCCGCTCGAAGAGACGATCGAACACGTCGATTTTTTGCGTCGCAAGCGTTTTTGGTCCCTCGCGCAAATCAGCGTCGATGAAGCGCTCGATCGTTTTCCCGACAGTCTTCGTCTCATGCTTCAGGATGCCCGTCTAAGCTATGAGCAGAGTAACTATGCGCCCGCCATCGAAAAATTTCAGAAGCTCTACGATGCGCTTGACGGCGAAAAGCGCGAAAACATTCGTCCAGCTTCGGTTGTGGCTTATATTTACAGGGCCGAGGGGTATCGCGGCAATTGTGAGGAAGCGCTTCGACGTCAGGAAGAGAATTTGACGCGCCTGAGCCGCAATGACCGCATCCGTAGCCGCATGGAATATGCGCTGACGTGTGGTGCCCTCGATGAAGTCTGGAAAAACGCGCAGACCCTGCGTGAATCCGGATTGATTGGTGATTGGGATTATGGTTTTTATGCCTACCTCGCGCAGCATTACGAGATCGCCCGCATCGCTTTGACGCAGGCAATGGAAGCGCAGTCAGGGACGTACAAACGGCGCACGAAGTACTTTTTGGCGCAGGCGACGCTCAAGGCATACGAACAGAAGATTGAACGCGAGAAGCATGCAGCAGAGGAAGCGGAACGCGCCAAAGCCTGCCTCGAAGCGCATGCCGAAGACGCGGATCGTGAGACGCTCTGTGCCAAAGAAACAGCGCCCAACGCCGAACCAGTGGCAGCCGCGCCCGTCGATGAACCTGCGCCAGAGCCCAAGCCCAAAAAATCGCGGCGCAGTCGAAAATCCAAAGCCAAAAAAGCCCCCGCTCTTCCCGTCCTCGCCGCAGCGAGCCCGTCGCTTGCGCGTTCGCTCTTTGAGCAGCTCCTCAAAGAAAACGATACCGACTACTATGCCATTCTTGCGTACAGCAGACTCGCCGAAATGGATGGTTCGCCGACACGCGAATCCTCGCCCCTCTTTATGCCGCTCGCAGGCATATCGACGTTTGATCCATCCGTGGAAGAGGCTCCGGCACGCGCCATAGCATCCGTCTACGCTTTTGACGAAGAGACGACGCTCGCCAAAGGGGACAGTGCCGCCTGGTTTGATACATGGGCAAAGCGTTATGCCGACGTCTGGCCGCGCCTTCGCCGTGTCGCTGCCCTCCACCGTGCCGAGCTTTACACGGCGCGTAACCGTGAACTTCGTCCGATGTTGCTCGAAGCGCATGCCATTTCAAAGCTGAACAAACGCCCGACGGCCAAGAACCTTTGGTATTCTTCTCTGAGCGTCGATGGGCACCTCGTCGATAACCGACGTTCAGACACGGGCTACTGGGGTATCGCGCTTTCTGAGACGTATTTTCATCTCCCCGAGAAAAAGGCGACAGCCGAGCGGGAAAAACTTGCAGCGCGTCAGCAGGCCATTTTCGATGACAAAAGCACCGTGCGCAAGTTTATACGGGATGCTGCCATTCTGAGCCATGACTATTATCTGGCGCGTCGCTATACGGGAACACCTGCTTCTCAGCCTGGCACACCGCGCGACAATGCCACATGGTCGATCATCTATCCGCATGCCTACAACCGCGCGATCGTCGAGGCCTCGCGCCAAAATGGCCTTTCGCCTTATCTTTTGTGGACTTTGATGAATATCGAATCGGCGTTTAACCCCGATTCCGTCTCCATTGCCGACGCTTACGGCCTTTTGCAGATCATCCCCATTACCGGCTACAAACTCGCCGAAGCCCTGCAATACGAACAGTTTGGGCCATACGATCTGATTCGTCCCGAGCGCTCGATACCGATGGGCGCCTGGTACTTTGGGCAAATCGTCAAAAAATTCGGCGGTTATGCGACGCTCTCCATGGCCGGATACAACGGCGGCCCCTTCCAGGTCGCACGATGGATCACAGCCTACGGCAAACAAATGGAACACGACGCCTTTATTGAGCTCATTCCGCTCAACGAAGCGCGAAATTACGTCAAAAAAGGCATGGCGCGGCTTCTCATCTTCGAGCGCATTGACCACGCCGATCCCAATTATTTCTACTATATTTCGAACAGTCTCCCTTCAACCTTCGAAGCGATGCCGAATTTTTAGCCACGGCTATCTGCGATACGCCGTGGCGGCGACGCTATGGTGCCACAGGCACCATACGCTCTGCCTGGTGGCGCTTTGCTTCGCAATACGCGCCACCCCCATACAGGAACATACGCGTTTTTTTTCACACTTGAGCACTTAATTTGCTATAACCCGTGATCAGTCTGTTTTGATACAGCCGATCTCTGAACATCCCGTGGTGAAGCGTTCTATCGAGATTGAATCCGCCGATGCGATAGGCCCATCATCCCAAAGGAGGCAAAAATGAAATCGATTCTCGTGCTTGCAGCATTGATTGGTATGACCTTCGTCTCTTCGCTTGCTTACGCGAGTCACTACGACATTGCTGACGTCGATATTCTTCCGGCAGCCGTCCAGTCGAAGGTGATTTCGGATGGTCTTGAAACGACTGAAGATCTTTTGGAACGCCTGATGACGCCCTCTGACCGCAAGGCATTTTCAGCCAAATACGGCATGGATTCGGCGTCTGTCGATAAGTTGGCGCATAAGATCGAGTTGATGCAAATCATCGGTGTCGGGCCAAAAGCCGCTGAACTGTTGATGCTTGCCGGCGTTAAAAACCTCAAAGGTCTTGCCGCTGCCGATCCCAATACGCTCCTTGAAGCCCTTTTGACTGCGAACCGCGAACACGCCATTACGGGGGTTCAGCCCGATATGACGGTCGTCAAAGACTGGATTACCAAAGCAAAAAACGTCAAAAAACACTTGTCCTAAAGTCTGCAACGGGCGTGCAATATCACCTTATGAATTTGCGGGGGTGAGGAGATATGTTATAGTGTACGCATGGATGTCAGGGAAGACATCGTTTTTTTGATTGGGGACAGGGATGTCTGGAAGTACGCGAGCCATGTCATTTATGCCGATCGCACAGCGGTTGGCAGACCGCGGTGAGAACGGTCGAGCGATCGTGACGGTCATTAATGCGCTACGCTACAATCCTCAATTTTTTGAGGCGACGCCATCACCGATTGCTTTTATTGCCAAGTATTACGTACCTGGCTTTGAAGAGGAACTTAACCGCCTTCAGACGATTTATCCGCGGTTTGGAGAACTTCTTTCTCAGGCATTGTGTGTCGAAGGCAAGCAGGAAACGGCACATTATCTTCAGCGCCATTTTGAGGCGTATTGCGTGAACCAGATGAAGATGGCGCATGCCAATTATGGCGATCACACGCGTCGTCAACCTTCACCTGCCCAGGAATCGCCGCATCCCATGCCGTATCCAGTGGGAACACGTCTTGAACGCGAAGCCTATCATGTCGTGGGTGAACCGCATCGTCTGACGGGTGCAGCTCAGATGCCACGCGCTTCATCGTCATTTCGCCGCATTGCCAAAGCCCCTTCCTCGGACAACTATGTTGGCGTGACGCGCACGCCGCAATCGACGCAGACCGTGTCTGATCCGCTGACGCACGCCGATCGCAGCCTTATGATGGCATTAGAAACAGGAATTCCCGAAGTGCCTTCTACGGCGGTGCGCCCGATGGCGACATCAATGGAATTCGATGGTGTGCGTATTCCGCTGACCAATGATGATCATGTGGATTCGGATGCGCGGATTGCTTCCATGGCGTCTTTGGAACTGCCTGTGAAATTGCCGCCGGCTGCCGAACGCGAGGTACCAGTTTCTCGCCCACAGCCGCCGCGTCCTGCCCCCATGACGGTCGTCACGCCACACCCCGTGGCGCCGCCAGCCCCCGCAGAACCAGGCCTATCCCTCGATACGGATTTGATCTCTCAAATTGCCCTGACGTCGGTCGCTCGCCGCCGAAGCAAACCCATTAAGCCGATAGAAGATCCAGTGGTGCACTCACGCTTTGAGCGTATGAGTGCGACATCGGCCTTATCGGAACAGCCGCAAGAGGTCTTCGTCGAGGACTCCATGCAGCGCGTGATCCTCGATTTTGATGACCAAATCGGGAGTTCCCTTATGTCAGGCGGGCACCAGGCATCGAAAGAGCTGACGCCTTATCGCACGTTTGACCAGGAATTGGCCGAGTTCTTAACATCACCGCTCAATGCATCGAATATCAGCATTAATGTGGTTTATGATGATCCGTTTGACAAGGTGGCCGCCGTTTCTCATGCGCTTGAGGACGAAGTGCCTCAGGATGCGCCATACGAACCGACGCCATCCAAAACCTTTTCGATTAGTTCGCGTCAACTCTCTATTTGTGTTGCCATTTGCGTGATTTTGGTACTTGGCTTGATCACGTGGAAGGCGAGCGAACCCGATCTTGCCAAAGAAGCGATACGCGAGATGAGCGTGGCATATTTTTCTGCAGCACAGGCAGGAAGCGAAGATCCGGTACACGTCCTGACGGCGAACGAGGCTGTGCTCGCCAAACCTTTCACCGATGCTTTTCGCAAGTTCTTTGAAGTTTGGCAGTCGATTTATTTTACCGTTTCCGAAGACGCTATTTTTGTGGAAACGGTTGATCCGAGCCAACCCTGTGAAGTGGCGGCCAAAATGCTTTGGTTGACGCATCATGAGCGAGGTGCAGAAGCCCGTTCGCTTTTTGATGCGACAACGACGGATACCTGGCGTGGCGCAGAGTATTTTAAGCGCTTTTCAGAAGCGCTCATTTCGGAGCTGGATCATGCGTATCCGACGGCGGCACAGCGGTACGCGCGTCTTGCCAATTCGCCGATAGCAGGGTTTGCGATCTCGCGCCTCGCGCATCTTGCGTTGTACACGGATAGTCCGGAAGTCCGCTCCATTTATGCCAAACTCCCCTGGTCAGAAGATGAACCCGTTTTTTCGCAATGCGTGCGTTCCATCTTGACGCAAGGCGCCGTGGGTGGCCCAATCGTCTGGGATTTTGAATCCATGGCGAAGCCCTATGCCGATATGTGTACGATAGGAACGACGTTGCGCCGCATTCACGAAGGGCTTCCGATACCATCATTTTGGCGAAAACGTTTGTCTGAAATGACGGTTGATGCGGATTTGGAGCCTTATCGCGTCTACGCCATCATCGAGAGTGCCTTGCAGGCAGGCGATATACAGACGGCAGCCCAATGGTTTGGCGCGTATCAGCCGACGGGGGCACATCCGGATAAAGACCGTTTCCGCCATGAAATTATGCAACGCGCCTTTGATATTGATGATCTGGCGTCACTCCATGCCCTCGATGCACGTATTCCGTTGGATATAACGTCTATCGAAGCGGCACGCTATCTCGACTCGGACGATGCCGTGGTTTCAAATGTCTGGCCGGAATATTACATGCGCTACGGCACGAAGCGCCCGACGGGCGTGAATCAGGCGTCTGCCTCTCAGATGATGATGGACAACGCCTGGCAGAAGGCCATTTTGGGTGATTACTCTGGGGCACTCAATATTTTGCGCACGCTTCGCGGACGCCAGCCCGATGCCTGGGAACCGCTTATGCTTCAGGCGGAAGTTCTTTATCACACGGGACGCGGCAAGGATGCAGCGGGCGTCTATGAACTTCGTGCGCTTCACAACGAAGGTGGCGCCGTTGCCATGGTCATGTCCAACCTCTATCGCATACGTTCGGGTATGCCAGTCAATGCCATGGTTTATCCTTTGTTTTGGCTGGAGATGAGCGATCCGATGCTCGAGCACGGGCGATGTGAGATTTTGGATGCGATGGGATCGAATCCGTCGTGCGCAGAAAAACTGAGTAAGCGTAAATACAACCGTCCGATCAAACCGCTTTGGCTCGACAAACACGGTGCACGCTTTAACCAATATGATCTTGCGCGTGCCGGCAGTGGTGCGATCAGTGCGCCTGGCTTCCACAAACGCCTCGCCCGCCTCAAAGTTGCCTCGGGCGCTGTGCGTGATGGCGTCAAATCGTATCTTGATGCGATTCTTCACGATCCGACGACGGCGACGCCTGAGACTGTTGCTGAACTTGAGGCCGTTTTTGAGTCGCGAAAACGGCGTTATGAGGGCTCACACACGTTTGAAGCGCTTATTCCGCAGCTCTATGCGCGAGGTATGGATCGCCATGTTATTGCAGCAGCCCACCACGCCGCCGCCGCCATGTATCAGCCGTCAACCGGAAGTTCACAAGCAAAGCAGCATTATCTCAAATCCATTGAGCTCATTGGCGACAACGAACGCGCCATACGCGGTATCATTCGGTACTATCAGAGCAAAGAGAAGCCTGAACAACTCGCGAAATGGAAAGCACGGCTCCAGGCACTTGAAGATGGTTCGAACGATTAAGCGGCCATAACCTTGTCATGGTGCGAACTCACGTATGGGGGCGTTGCGGGGGGAACCCCCGCTGAGGGGGTAGCGGCGTATTTTTTATGTAGTAGGGACGTTTCATGGAACGTCCTGTAGGGACGTTCCATGAAACGTCCTACATAAAAAATAGCCGCGCAGGGGGAGCCATCCCCCGCAGGCATTTTTGTGAAAAACCGCGGGCAGAGGATGCATAAAACTTGCACACGCTCGCATGATGATTTAGTTATGCTATGCGGCGCATGAAGCGTCGAATGTACAAAAGGAGAATGAAATGGAAGAGTACACGTCGGAACAGGTAGCCCGTGTCATTGTAGAAGCCGCCATTGCGAAGAAAGCGATTGCCCCCGTCGTCATTGATGTACGTGGAAATTGCGATTATGCCGATTTTCTCGTCGTTTGCTCGGGACGTAGCGATAGACAGGTCGATGGTATCGCCAACGGCATTGATGCAGAAGTCGTCGAAATGCGTGAATGTCTTGGACAGGAAGGGCTTGCCAATGGACAATGGGCGCTTCTGGATTATGGCGATGTCGTTGTTCATATTTTCAATGGTGTCAAGCGTAAAGAGTATAACATCGAAGGTCTTTGGAAAGATGCGCCGCGTCTCGACATTGAGGTTCCGCCCGAATTGCGCGAGACAGATGAAGTTTACGACGATCTTGATGATCTGGATGATTAATATCCATGACGGCAACGATTCTGGCCATTGGCAAAATGAAGTTTGCGCCATACAGAAGTGCTGCGGATGAGTATATGGCACGTCTCAGGCATTATCTTTCAATCCGGGAGATTGAGATAAAGTCGGCGACGTCGCCAAAATTGACGGAACTTCAGGTTCGAGAGACAGAATCGCGGCAGCTTATGGCAAATATCGCCAATACGACGCATCTTTTTGTCCTCGACGAGCGTGGCAAAATGTTTGACAGCGTGACCTTTGCATCGCAACTTGGTCGTCTCATTGACCGTTCACAGGATTTTGCCTTTGCGATTGGCGGTGCCTGTGGACACCATGAATGTCTGCGTCAGCGGGCGAATACATTGCTTTCTTTTTCGCCAATGACGTTTCCGCATGAGCTTGCGCGTGTGATGATTTATGAGCAGCTCTATCGCGCCATGACGATTCTTCGCAACGAACCGTATCATAAGGTATAGATGACGATGATTCGAGATACGCTTGATGCGTTGAGGCATCTGATATGGCCTTCACGGTGTGCTTCGTGTGATTTGTTACTTGAATCACCGGAAGCTTTTTTGTGTGACTCGTGCCATGAAGCGATGCGTTTTGTTGGAGAAATGCCGTCGCCGGAAGCCGTGGATGGCATGTTCTCTTTTTTTGCCTACGAAGGAGCCGTACAAAGCCTGATCGCACGCTGGAAATATCATGAAGATTATTGTGCGCGGCTTGCGCTTTTATCCAGCATGTCAGAAAGAATCGATCGTGTTCTCGCCTTTGTTGGCGCGTCAGCGACGGTGATTCCCGTGCCACCGCATCCGCGAAGACTCAGGGAACGCGGTTTTGATCCGGTGTGGACGTTTGCATCGAAGCTTTCTACGCAGCTTTCACAAGCCAAAGGGGAGACGTTCACGCTCAATGACGCATGTCTTCATCGAAGCAGACATACGCTTCATCAGGCGGGGCTTAGCGCTGCAGAACGTGCCCAGAACCTGCGTGGTGCCTTTGAAATTGTAGATATGGCGCCCGAACGCGTCATCCTCGTCGATGATGTTGTGACGACGGGAGCGACGCTTTCGGCGTGTGCGCTCGTGCTTCGCAATGCCGGTGCAAAACGCGTTTTGGCAATGACGTTGGCGGCGACGCCACAATCGTGAGGTCAGATGAAACAATTTTGGGAAGATGGGCTCCGTTTTTCGTGTCAACAGTGTGGTCGATGCTGTTGTGGCGAGCCAGGTATTGTATATTTTTCGCCCGAAGAATTTGATCGCCTCGTCGCTTTTTTGGGCAAGACGCGCCAGCTTGGGCGCGAGAAGATTATTGCCGAGTATATGAAACCCTGGCGTGATTCGTACACGGCACGCGACGATTTTGAGGATGGTCATTGCGTCTTCTATGACCACGGTTGCACGGTCTATGACGTCAGGCCGTCTCAGTGTCGCGATTTTCCGTTTTGGCGATGCCAGTTGAAGAACGAAAAAGCGTGGCAGGATGCGGCCAAATCGTGTCCTGGCATGAACCGTGGACGGCTTTGGTCTGCCGATGAAATTTGCGCGATCGCGGCGAATTCACGCATATAATTTTGGGTGGCGCTACCCTTTCACGCATAGCGTTTTGGGTAGTGCATAGCGTAGTTGTCAGTCTTTTGGTCGCGTTTTTTCGAGCCTGGCTTTGGCGCGGTTCGCTTCGTCAGCGTTTTTGTGATAGCGGTATTTTCGCGTAAACTGGTCATACTGCGTGTAGGCTTCCGAGACGTCACCGACTTTTTCGGCACAAACGGCTCTGTAATAGCGAGCATTCGCGTCAAATTCGCTGTTGAGCTGACCGCTTTCCTGTGCTTTTTCGAAGTGTCCGCGTGCCCCTTCGAAGTCGCCCAACTGAAAAAGACACGTCGCGAGATAATAATTGAGCATGTGCGTGTAGGACGTGTTTTCTTTATAAGTCTGGCTTTTATAGAAGGCATCGCGTGCCTGATCATAATTTTGTTCTCTGAATAGAATGATGCCATCATGGTAGGCACTGTCAGCCAGACGCCAGCGGATTTCGTCTATTTTTTGCGCCAGAAGTGCCGATTCGGCGGGATGCGTCATATTGGCCTGTACCTTAATATAGCGCTCGATCGATTCTTCGTAACGTCCCTGTTCAATGAGCTGATAGACTTCGTATGCTTCGCTCGATGCGCGCTGATCGCGCTCGAATTCCGCATCGAGGATCTTTTTGGCATTCAGGAGTTTTTCGTAGCGTTCCTGATTGACGGCCTGGTAAGCGTATCTTGCGGAAGCGCGGTAATTCAGGGCGTAGTACAAGCCTAGGGTTAAGATGACACAAAATAGGACGTATGCGGCGGCGGAATTAAAGAAATGTCTTCGTTCAGCTCTGTCCGTAGCGGCTTGAAGTTGCGCCAGTGCTTCGAGCGTTTTATCTGCAGCTTTTGAAGCACGCTGAATCGTCGTTTCGACGGCATCGGGAACGGGTGCGGCGGCGTCCTGTGTTTGAGCTTGGGATTTGCGTCGTGCGGTCGGCGTGAGTTTTCGGACATCATCTCGTCCCGTCGCCGCCTTTGTTTCGCTACGCGCCGTATCCAATAGATCGAGCGGTGAGACGGCATTGGTCTGTGATTCGGATGGTGCAGGCGCGAGCGCGTCGGTTGTAGAACCCGATTGAAGCAAATCGGCGATAGAGCCTCCTGTCGTCTGATTCTCTCCCTGAATGCCGCGAAGCCAAGACGACGACGGTGTCTGACCGGCATCATGGGGTGCGGGAGACGCTTTGGTATTCGCTTCCGATGACGGCGTTTCGCCAATGCCCGTCTCTGTCGGCACCGGTTCGTCGGCGGGCTTCAAAATATTATACAAGTCATCGAGAAGATTGGCATCGTGGTTTTCTGTCGTCTGCTGCTCGCGGGAAACTGTTGGCATATCCGGCGTGGTTTCTGACTTATTTAATGGCTCCGTCGGCGAAAGATTCATGATACTTTCCGATGGATTTTTCCGATTTTTTCGTTTGATTCTGCCTGGTTGCAGTTCCTGTAGATCGTCCATTTTTCCCTTCAAAAAAAAAGCGCAACGTTACGCGTTTTCACGATTTATCAAAGTCAGTTGAGACTGTGAAGGGGGTTATTTTTTCGTCATAACGATTCTGCCTCCCTCCGAGGGTTGCATCATGACGTTTCCGTCACAACGTGGAGCCATGAAGCGCTTGTCTTGGCGGGGGGGCCTGGGGGTAATCATAATGAAGCCAACTGGGGTAAATGACGGCTTTTGTTATATGGCAGTAAGCATAGAAATTTGTTGTTTTTTATAGAGCGCGTAAAATGCCGCAGTAAGGGAGCGGCAGATGACTTTTGTTCATCTGAGACACGTGGAAGAATACGCGTATTGTGTGCGTGTGTTGTTGACACCAACGTGTAAAACGCGGTAAAAGAATACGGATTTTTCCATCAGGCCTTGACCTGATGTTTTATCGGTCACGAATTAGGGAAAGAGAAAGATGACAATTCGCAAGGCAGGCGACACAAACGTCGGACGTAAACGTAATCATAACGAAGACAACTTTATGATCGTACATGATCAGCTTCTCTACATCGTTGCCGATGGGATGGGCGGACATGCCGCTGGTGAAGTCGCAAGTAAGATGGCTGTTGAAACGGTCTCCCAGTTTTTCAAAGATACCGCTGAAGACGACGAAATCACCTGGCCGTTCAAAATGGATCGCCAGAAAAAATATGAAGAGAATCGTCTTGTCACGGCAATTAAATACGCCAACTTGCGCATCTACGAAGAGGCACTTGCCAACGTAAAGAAAAAAGGTATGGGTACGACAATCGTCGCCGTGAACTTTACGAAGGACGGCGTTTACCTCGGTCATGTCGGAGATTCCCGTATTTATCGTTTCCGCGAAGGTGAGCTGAAACAAATGACGGAAGACCATTCCCTCCTCAACGACTACATTAAAATGAAAGTTCTTACTCCCGAGGAAATTGAGAACTTCCCGCATAAAAACGTCATCGTACGCGCACTCGGTATGAAAGATAACGTTCAAGTCGATGTCTCGTTCCACGTGCCTCAAAATAAGGACATCTTCCTGCTCTGCTCCGACGGTCTTTCGGGCGAAGTCAAAGATTCTCAGATGCAGGATATTCTCCGTGAAACAGGTGATGACTTGACAACGGGTGTTCAACGATTAATCAATGCAGCTTGCGAAAATGGCGGTAAAGATAACGTGACGTGCGTCCTCGTTCAGTACGTTGCAGACTAGTCTTTACATGAAGGCATAAAAAAGACGTGCGAAAGTACGTCTTTTTTTATGCCTTTTTTTATGCCTTCATGATGCCGTTCCCCACGAGATAATGGGGAACCAGGCTATGTGGCGTATAGCGGATGCATCCGCTTATTTTTTAAAGCTCCACGCAGAATCAACATCATTTTCCGGAATGTCATCCCAGTTGGAAGTATCAAGTCCACTGGCTTTAGCATCACGACGACGGCGACGGCACAAGGCAAGATAACAACCGTTTCCGGTATGTGCGGACATGAGCGCATTCACAGTGCCCCCAATGGCAATGCCAACAAGTGGGAATAAGCGCGTCCAGCGTTTGGCGACGAGGGTGAGGATGGCTCGCGCAAAAAGTTTTGCCATCGTCTTCGACAGTTGACGCGTCGAATACTCGGCCAAAGCAGAATCGACGATATCAAAAATCGTCGTCGGTCTGTCGCGGTGAAACGCTTCCTCTAATGCGGCACATGCCATGATGATGGCCAGTTTACGTTCGCGCGGATCGTCAATGTCATAGCCCATAAAACTCGTCAGAGCCAGCGCCATTTCAATTTCAAATTTGAGCGCTGCAATCGCATCCGCCGTCGATGCACCAAATATCGAGTAAATGCTGCCAACAAAAGGTATGAGTGCCGGAATCCCGCTCGCCCCCCCCGACAGGGCACATAAGTTTGCATAATGACCAATAATGAGATGGGCGACGCGGCGTTCCCGCGTTTTTTTATCTTTGCTAAAATGAACGGCTGCGGCTTCACATCTTGAAACAACTTTGCGTATCGAATCATTTGAAGCCAGGATCTTTTCAAGGATTGCAATTTGTTTTGTTTCGTTCATCTTTTTTTTTCCTCATCTTCAGAAATAATTGTGTATCAACGAAATATCAACGGGACATGATGCGTGGGGTATCTGCCATGAAGTTTATATACTTATCTATTCTTTTGATACACAACAAATTAAAAAATGTGCATCTAAGGCATGTTTCTGCCTTTCGTATGACGCACGCTCGCCTACGTCGTGGCGCATCATGACGCCTTTTTATAAAAAAGACGTGCTTTATTTGAGTAATGTGTGTACGGGATCTAATAAATAGGCGTGGATTTATTTTTACGTGGAGGAGCGTTATGGCAAAAAAAGGATGGTTATTTCTCGTTTGTTGTGTTGCTTGCGTAGGCTGTGCCGACAAAGCAGTCGATGACGGGCGGAACGTCCCATGCGGTTCTAATTTTTGTACAGCGGATGAGCTCTGTTGCAATGGCAAGTGTCAGGTGCAGGATGACCATCATTGTGGTGGTTGCTCAATCGATTGTACAGTGACAGGTGCAAATTATTGTGATGAAGGCGTGTGTAAATGCCGCGCAACCGATAGTTTTTGCTCAGGGACTTGTTGTGCATCCGGTTGCGTGATGACGCAAAATGATGCTCAAAACTGCGGTGGTTGTGGCATCACAGTGCCGGATGTTGCCAATGATGCCCTTCATCTGGCCAATGCCATCTGCCGCAATTCGGAGATTGTACTTGTCTGCCGAAGTGGTTGGATGGATGCGAATCACCAACCCGAAGATGGGTGTGAAAAACTGACGACAGCCGTGTGTGGCAATGGACAATTCGAGGAAGGCGAACGTTGCGACGGTTATGCCCTCAATGGACAGACGTGTGAGACGATCGTCGGTAAAGGCTCAACGGGAACGCTCTTTTGCAAGTCAGGTTGCCAGGAATTCGAGACGGCACTTTGCTCACCGCCGGATTCCTGCGGTAACGGAACGATTGAAGGACGCGAAGTCTGTGACGGCGAAGCTCTCAATTATCAAAATTGCAGTAGCTTTATTGAGGGCGCACGCGGCATCCTTCGTTGTGCTTCCAATTGCATGGATTACGATCTGTCTCTTTGCACGACAGAAAAGACTTGCGGTAACGGTAAAATCGATCATGGCGAAGAATGTGACACGACCGATTTTGGTGCAAGCACTTGCGCGACCGTTGTTGGAAACGGTTCAACCGGTTCTCTGACGTGTACATCAAGTTGCAAAATAAGCACGTCCTATTGTTCGGCACCATCGGCCTGCGGCAACGGCATCATCAATGCGGGTGAAAAATGCGACGGTTTGAACCTGAACGGTGAAACGTGTGAGACGGTCATTGGATCGGGGTCAACGGGAACGCTCTTTTGCCAAGCCAACTGTTCTGGATTTGAGACGAGCCGTTGTACGGCACCGGCGACTTGCGGCAATGGCATCGTGGAACCAGGTGAGGCGTGTGACGGCGAACATTTGAACGACAAAACGTGCGTCACGGAAGTCGGAAGTGGCTCCGTCGGCACGCTCACGTGTCTGCAGAACTGCATGGGGTTTGATCGCTCCGGGTGCTCCAATTCCACGACGTGTGGTAATGGCAGAATCGATGGTTCCGAAGTCTGCGACGGCAAGAATGTCCGCGGGGCAACTTGTGCATCGGAAGTCGGGAATGGCTCCGTTGGAACGGTGTTGTGCGGTAAAAATTGCGCTGTTCTTGATATATCGGGATGTTCTGCGCCGAGTGTCTGCGGAAATGGAACGATAGACGAGAGCGCGGGCGAGGTCTGTGATGGCAATAAACTGAACGGGCAGACGTGCGAAAGCATCGTGGGTCAAGGCTCAACAGGAACGCTTGCCTGCGCTTCGACTTGCTATGCTTTCGATACATCCAAGTGTTCCAAGGCAAGCAGTTGCGGTAACGGCAGCATCGACGATGGCGAAGTCTGTGATGGTTTGCTACTCGCTGGAAGAACGTGCGCCTCAGAGGTCGGATACGGTTCGACGGGACCGCTCGTTTGCCGCGTCAACTGCATGGGGTTTGACACTGCCAAATGTACGCCCGAAGTCAAATGTGGTAACGGCAAACTCGATGCCGGCGAGGCGTGCGATGGCAACATCATTCTCAATGCGACGTGCGATTCTGTCGTCGGCAAAGGTTCGACGGGCACACCGGCGTGTAATAGCGATTGCACGCAGATCGTTCGCGGAACGTGTACCGATCAGCCACCGTGCGGCAACGGAAAAATTGACGCGGGTGAAGCCTGTGATAAAGCGGGTAACCTCAACGGGCAAACGTGCGAAAAACTCATTGGACACGGTTCGACGGGACTCCCCGTCTGCAACGATACGTGTACGGGGTTTGGACAGGGAACGTGTACGCCCGAAGTCAAATGCGGCAACGGCAAACTCGATTCTGGAGAGGCGTGCGATGGCACGCTTTTAGGCAGTGCCACGTGTGCTTCTGTCGTTGGTAAAGGATCGACGGGCTCACTTTCCTGCGATAGCAGTTGCAAGCTCGTCAAAACTGAGTGTTCACCGGCTGATGGCTGCAACAATGGACGCCTCGATGATGGCGAAGAATGTGACGGATCGCTCTTCCGCAATGGCATTTCGTCATGCAAGGCCTACGATGCCAAGCGTTATGCGTCGGGAAATCTCAAGTGCAACGCCTGTATCGTCGATACTTCCGGTTGTACGCTCGCCTGCGGTAATGGACAGATCGACGATGGCGAAGAATGCGACGGCGCTAATCTCAACGGCCTGACTTGCAAAAACTATTTTGGGGCAACGGCCACGGGATCATTGACGTGCCAAAATTGCAAAATCAATACTTCCGATTGCCGGTACTGCGGCGACGGAAAACTCAATGAAGATAGTGCGAGCGACGAAGAATGTGATGGAAACGAACTCATTTACGAGTCTTGCGTCGATTTTTCAAGCCTCCTCTATTCTTCCGGCGACTTGACGTGTCAAGCGGACTGCACGCTTGATATATCCGCTTGTGTCGTTCGACCACGTTGTGGCGATGGAAACATTGATACCGATCTCGGAGAAGCGTGTGACGGCGCAAACATTCATTCCGCAACATGTGCTGAGTACCTCGGCGTGCCTGCGCTCGATGGCATGCCTTTCTGCAAGTCCGATTGCTCAGCAATCGATTATTCCAATTGCTATGCCCAAAACGGCTGTACGCCTGAAGCAACGCGTTGTACCAAAATTGGCGATACGACGGTTTGGCAGATGTGCGACGAGCATCGCATCTGGGGCGGCGTCGACGGCGATCTGGTCACAAATTGTGCGCCAGATGAGGCCTGTAGCCACAAATCAGGCTGTTATCATCTGGATCCGGACAAACTCGCCAATCCATCGTGGTGCTACTTCCAGTGGCTCGATTCAACGTCCATCAAAGGCTATGGACGCATTCGCATGCCCGATGGCTATACGGCTGATTCGGCATTCGCACAGATGCTCTGTACCACGAATCTTTCTTTGCCCGTCAACGATTGGGTCGAGGCTGCCGACGGTACCCACAATCCCCTTTGCGACGGTTGCGGCGAACATAACATCGAATTTGAAACGACGAGCTATGCCAATGCACCGTCGGGGCGCAATTACTGCACGTTCATCTTTGATTTCCTCGATGCGGGACGCTATGCCTGCAGTGCAGCCAATGAACATGATGCGACGCCGATTCTGCTCGATGATACGACGACGTTGACGGATGCACAGACACGTTACTTCGATAAATAATGGCTGGGGCTTGCGCATCGTAATGCGATTGCGCAAGCCTTGCGGACGCTATCGCCTATAAGGCGATACGCGTCCTTGAAAGGTGCTATCGCCCTTGCGGGCAATACGCACCTTTATAATAATAAATATGTATGAAAATGTAATTTATATACCTACATGTCGTATAAAAAATATTTCTGAAAAATTCAATTTGTGACACGATAAATATGCTCAAAGAGCTTGAAATAGGGTAGAAAAAACCATCAAAAGTTGTGATGACTTCAAGGGTATACTAACAAATTGGCATTATCTTTTGTTAAGCTGAAAAATGAGGAATTTAATTCAAGTGTAAAAAAAAAGTGGAATAAGATTGCAAGTGTGGATTTTTGACGGTTGCGCGTTTATTGAATATGGAATAGAAGCGGTTTAACTTGTGTCCAAATTTTGGACATGTAACCAGGCCTCAACTTGGGGAGAAAAATGGCAGTGACAAAGAGAATGGTTAGTCTTTGTGCCGTGCTGATGCTGTGCAGTGGTCTTGCGGCGTCATGTACGACCGAGATGTCAACGGAAGAATTGAATTTTGAGAGCGGCATACGTCTCACAGTCATACATACGGGCGACATTCATAGTCGTTTGCTTCCGTATGATATGGATTTGATGGCGACGGATGAGCGCATTGGTATGGTTCAGGCGAATGAACCGTTTGGCGGTATCGCGCGAGCGGCGACGGTCATAAAACAGATCCGAGAGCAGGCTCAACACAGTGTTCACGTCGACTCGGGTGACGTTTTTCAGGGTGCGCCTATCTTCAATGAATTTGAAGGTGAACCGGAAATCCTTGCGTTGAACCATATCGGAATGGATGCGTTCATTATCGGTAACCACGAGTTCGACTTCGGCGCCTCTAACCTTTATGATAAGTTGGCAAAAGCACAATTTAGCATTCTGGCGGCGAACTATCAGTGGAAAAACGTCCAGGGCGTCAATGAGGAACCGCTTAAAGAAATCGCGCGTCCCTATGCGATTATCAATGCGAACGGCGTCAAAGTTGCTGTCATTGGTATGGCAAACTATTCGAGTATGTCCTCCATTACTTACGGCGACAACAGCCTAGGCATCACGGTTCTTGAGAACATTCAGCTCGTCCAGAGTTACATTGATCTTCTCAAAAATGACGTCAACGTGATTACGATGGTCACGCACCTTGGCCTTGGCGATGATGAAGACGTCATCCGCAAGACGACAGGACTGGATATTGTCTTTGGTGGTCATCTCCACGTCGTCCTCAATCCGCCGAAAAATATTCCGGATGCGAGCGTGGATGAATTCGGTAACGATGCACCCAAGATGGTTCCGCTCGTTCACTCGGGCGCTTTCATGAAATACGTCGGCTATTTCGATGGTGTCTTTTATCCAGACTACATGATTCGCCCGGAGATGTATCCCCGCGCGGATGAAGGCATTGTCAATCCGTGGGATTTGACGCTCGTCAGCCATACGTATAAGCCGATTCCGATCGATTCGACGATTCCAGACGATGCAGATATGGAATTCGTCATCGCACCTTATGAACGTGAACTTGCACGCCGTTTGGATCTGCGCAAAATCGTGGGTTATGCGCCGATGAAGTTGAACCGCTTCGGTTCGAACGGCCACGATTCGCCGCTCGGCAACTTCCTCGCAGATCAGATGGTTTATCGTCAGCGTTCGGAAGCCGATTTTGGTGCAACGAACTCGCTCGGTATCCGTACTGACGTCAATCAGGGCCCCGTCACAAACGATCAGCTCTACAACGTTTTCCCGTTCCCGAACACGCTGACGACGATGACGCTTTCGGGTACCGAAGTCTGGTCGCTTTTGGACTACAACACGTATCGTTCGATGAACCGCGGTTGCCAGAGCCAGCTTCAGTTGTCGGGTGTCCGCTATACGCTCGATTGCCATACGGCGAAAAAGGTTGTCGATGACTACCTTGATGCCGGTTATCTGTTCGATTATCAGTACCGCGTCGATGCCTTCAAAAAATTGTGCGGTGAGACGCCCAAACCCGCGGATGCCAACACGCCTTCGTACTGCATCGACAAAAATGGCATGTCCAATTATGCCAACGTCCATTTTGCAAAAGACATCAAGTTCGTGCGTGGTTCGTGTGAAGTCAAGGATGAATTCGGCAATCCGAAACCCGATCCTTCGCTCTGCCACTACACGGATGCTGAACTCGGCGAAGGTAAAGGCATTACGTCGTGCGAAAAACTGACGGATTCCGAATCCGGCGATCATTATGTCTGCATTGAATTGATGCAGCCACAGTGGTTCTACAAATTCTCGACAAATAACTATATGGCTCACGGCGGTTCGGGCTTCTCGACGCTCAAATACAACACGACGCAGGCCGATACCGGTATTGAGCTTCGTGCTGTATCGATCGACGGCATCGAAAAAATGCGTTCGTGCTATGACCGTTGCGTCGATGATTATATTGCAAAAGGGCTTACCTTTGGTACGGATGTCCCAATCGGTAGCTGCAAACGCATCAAAGATTGCAAGCGCGATACTGTGGCGCAGCTTACGAAATGGTGTAAGGCACAGTACAAATACAGTGAGCAGGAAGTTTGCCTCGAACGTGCGGATGAGCGTGCAGCCGAGTGCGTCGGCCTTAAGAAATTGACAGCCAAGGAAGAATGCTATCGCAAAACGTACACCGATTGCGAGCTTGAGTTTACGACGGAGAAGATCCAGAGCTGCTATGTGTCGTCCGATGCTGCCAACGGCAATACATGCGCGTCGGAGCCAAATGCGGATGAGAGCGATTACTCGCGTTGTGCTGCCAACTATCTGGCGGCAAATCCCGATTGCCAGGATCTGAGCATTGTGAGCGAATACGAGCAGTGCATAAACCAGGTCACAAAAAATGCAGAAACGATCTGTCTCGATGTCTCCTGCTTCATCGCAAGTACGGACGGACGTCAGAATTCCGAACGTCCGCACAACGAGCTGGCTGAAGAAAATGCCCTTATTGATTACAGTAGTTTCGGCAACGGTGCCGCCATCATGGAAGCGCTTCAGGATGCCGGCGAAGATGCCTGTTATTAATCCGGGCCATGGAGGTATAGAGTGATGAGTAAAAAAATGAAGTTTACACGTACCTGCATGATTCTTGCCGGATTGGCTGTATCTGGCCTTTTGGCTACGGGTTGCGTCGAAGAAAAGGTCGATCATCAATACGACAAAGCCTGTCACGTCGGTGATGATGGTAACCCCGTCTGTGTGCCCTTTACGAAGGCTTTTGTCGTGCGCGTCGATCCCAGTGTTGAACGCGGGTCACAAGCTGAACCGCTTCCATTTCAGGCACCGCGTTGGAAACAATACATCTGGAAAGACGAATCAAAAACGACGGTCGATAAAGTCCAGTGGCTCAACGAATCAGAGCGCGAATCTGGCTTAAAAATTGGCCTCGCCGCCTATGCTGTCGATGTTCACGGCAAATTTAATCCTTCTTTTAATGGTACCGTGCGGATCAAATCGGTCCCCGGTGAACTTAACGTTCAGGAAGTGACCTTCCAAAACGGCCTTTTGGGTACTTGGCAGAACCCTGCGGATCCCGAAAATTCCAATCCGACAGCCTATGAAAATGTCGAACTTCGCTTTGCTTATGGTGCTACGCGTCTCTGGATCGAGGATGCCACCGAAAATGAATATGGTATTCTCACTGGTTCGCTCGCCACGGGTGTTTCGGATGAGTTCTATTTTGAAGATCAGACCATTCACACGATCCAGTATAATCCCGATGTTCCCGATGGCGTGACACCGCTCATTAAGCAATTTGGTAACGTAAAAGCCAAAAAAGGCCATGACCTTGTCGTTTCAAACGTCGTATCGACGGGATTCTATGTCTCCGATGTCGGCGAAGACGGCATGAAAGACGGTTTCAACTCGATCTTCATCTATTCATATTCTCAGCCTGCCCGCGTCGATATCGGCGACCGTATCTGTGAAGTCACGGGTGGTATAGCCGAATTCACGGGCATGACGCAGATGCAGTTCCCGTCCTGGGGTATCCAGAATAAGGAACGCTCGACGGCTGAAGACACGGATCCTGCGCCTGAAGATGGCGATACGGGCGCCGGCTATTGCGTCGATAAGGATACGGGTGATCCACGTCCATGCACCGACGAAGAACTCGCCAATATGGCCGAAATCGTGGACTGCTGGGCCTTGTTTAATGAAGAACGTGCTACGGAATGTTCGGATGCTGCCTTGGATGCCAAATATGGTGTCGATACTGAGGCTGTGCCGAATCCGGCGCGCCAACAGGCTAAAGCCGAGTGTAAGGCCGAAAAAAATGCGTTCGCCTATATTGAACCGCCTCAGCCACTTGAGGTCGATTGGAAAGTCTTGATGTGCGGTTCTGACGGTAACAATCAGACAGACCTTGCGTCTTGTGTCAAACTTGAAGCCATGGAAAGCTCCATCATTACGGTCGAGAACATCGATTTGTCGAGTTACTTCATCGATTGCGATGACAACGGTAACGGAAAAATCGAAAGCAATTCTGATGAAGCAACATGCCGAACAGAATGTAACAACAATCCGAAGTGTACAGAATATTCGAATCTTGACAGCTATGACCAGTGGAAGGCTCGCGCTAACGGCGAATTTGACGGCGGTAAGATCAGCAGTGAAATCTCTGTCGCAAGCTCTTCGCTGATTGCCGGGTTCGACATCCTTGATGGGTGTATTACCATCTTCGATGATAACCTTCGTAAGAATGTCTTTTGTCAGAAACGTAAATTCAAACGCCTGACGGGCACCATGAAGCAGGTTTTACCTGGATGCTTCGCCGAAAAAGTCAATGAGGGACGTTGTCTCTCTTCTCACGAAAATATCGTCATGACCGTCATTGAACCGCGCTTCAGCTCGGATATTATCGAAGATAAAACGTACAATGACAGTGAGAAAACTGCATTTGAAAATTGTTCTAAACAATGCGAAACTGAACATAATCCGAATACGGATAAGCTGAACTATATCGCTTGCATGATGCAGTGCTAATTCGAGGTGTGTTCCCGTTTGGGAATCGGTGTTCTGGCAATGCCGAACAAAGGTTTACTCTTTTAGGTTGTTCTAAATTTTCGGGTCTTACCCATTAAAAATAGGAGATGCATTTATGCAATCGAAATTCAACGCGCTTTTTAACCATTGCCGTAAAGGTGTCAGTACAGCAATCGCCACGGCAGCAGCATCCGTTCTTCTTGCTCCGGCGGCGTTTGCCGGTGATTTCGTCGATACGCGAATCAGCTTTGTCTTCGGTGATGATAACCTTCTGTCTGATCCTGGTGATACTCTGATCAACAGCCCTGAGATCGACTTCGGCGCACGCGACGGCCTTTTCTTCCCCTTTGAATCACTCAACAGCTCAGATAGCGGCGATGAGACTTTGACGCACCTCGTTCTGTATAAAGAGATGCCAGGCTTTATCGACAATCTGACGACTGATGCTGCGTTTGTCGCACGTCTCGGCGTCTTGACGGAACCGGAAACGGGCTTCAGTGCGGGTGATATCCGGCTTCGTGACGATGGTTCCTATATTCGTGCGCGTTATTCTTTTACGGATATTCAGAAAGACGAAAAAACGGGGCATGTCCTCGATTCCGCGCGTCAGCTTGAATTCACCTTCTTCCCGACGAATGCTGACCGTTTCCGCGCCGGTTATACCTATGACCTTTCGTGGGGCGGTAACAAGATCTATACGCAGTCCAAATCCCAGTTCGCAACGCCTGGTCTTCGTCTCCGCTTTGATTGGGACGGCTTCTATGCCCTCGCCGGTGCAAAATCCACGCGTCAGCTTATCCTCACCAAAGATAAAAACGACGTCCAGAACCGCGAACTCGGCGCCTTCTGGGGCGGCATCTTCGGTCTCGGTTATCTCGGCAATATGTGGGGCGTCGAAGTCAACGGCGGTATCTTCGATGCCGGTCGCAACCCGAAACAGGGTATCCAGGGGGAAACCGTCTATTCGGGTGGTCTGTCCGCACGCTTGAGCGCTTTCTCCGAAGGCTTCGCGCCTGAAGCATCGATCGATTATCGTCTCTATCGTAACAATGATGACGCTTTCGAGGCTTCGAATTTCTTCCTTCGTAAGCCCAAAACGTACGAAAACTTTACGTGGCGTGCTTCTATCGAAGGTAACTGGCTGACCCAGACCCTCGGCGATTCCGATAACATCGGTTCGACAAAACGCATTGATGCTTTCGCCGGTGCCCTCCGCTCCGATATGTATGTCGGAAACCTCGCGATCAACATCGACCTCGTCTATCGCGATCTCTATTTCATTCTGTTTAACGTCCCTGGCCTCGATCCTTACTATGCCCTTCCCGATGGCGCGAGCTCCTCGCCCGAAATCCTCTTCGCCGTCAAGGGTGAGTATTGGTTCGAATCGACGCATCTTTTGCCGTCTATCCAGTTCAGCATCCAGAAACCGGCTTCCTATAAGGGCCGCATCAGTGAAACGCCGAACCCGACTGAACTCGTTTCCGGCACACAGACCGTCGCCATCATGGATTCCAGCACGATTATCGCCTTCCCCGAAGGCCGCACACCCGCTGCAATCTATGGCGTTCAGCTTGCACTCCGCTGGGATCTTTCGGACATGATGAGCCTCATCGGTGAGATCAATTACAATTATGATCCCAACCAGCTCGGTCGCCGTAAAGATACCGTCGATTACACGGCTCAGTACTACATGCGTGATCCCCACGTCCTCGGCCTGAGCATCTTTGCGCAGGCTCGCTTCTAATCGCCCGTCATGCGTCCCACACGGGGCGTTGCGGGGGCATTAAGCCCCCGCTGAGGGGGTAGCGGCGTATTTTTCTGCAGGGACGTTCCTGGGAACGTCCCTGCAGGAAAATAGACGCGTAGGGGGAGACTTCCCCCACACAAAAGTGACGGATAATGATCACTTACATCAACTTACATGAGGTGTAGGTGTTTCCAAAATGATCCGTTTGAGGTATAAGGCCGCGGGCGTTGTGCCTTACGACTTGGCGCGACGTTTTCGCGCCTTTTTTGTCGCCTGTTTTATGTGTGTGCAAACAGGATCCAGCATACACTGCGGTTGTATTGACTTCCAAAACAGGCTTGTCTGATTGATTGCCACTTTGAGCCGGATTTTTCGTTTTTTGAATTTGCGTGAGGGCGAATTTTTGCCGCTTCTCATGGCATCTTTGGCGACGTTTTTGTCGATCGCTACCGTTGTATTCGGTCGAACATTGAGCGACGCAATTCTGCTCTCCGTCAGGCCGGCGGTGAATATCGCCAATTTTTTCATTTATTCAAGTCTGGCACTCATGGCGGTATCCGTCGTCTATTATCGGCTTCTGAGAGCAGTCCATCCGGCGCGGCTCAATGCGGGTTTTCTGCTGCTTTTTGCCGTGATGACGCTCATCTTCGAATCTTTTAGCGGGGCGTCTGCGACGTGGTATATTCAGGCGTATGCGACTTTTTTGATCACGGCTCCAGCCTTGGGCAACATCATTGCCTGGAATGCCATCGGGGATGCGTTTAATGCGCGTCAGGGACGACGCCTGTTCTATATCGTCTGTGCGTTCTCGACGATTGGCGGTATTGTGGCCGGGGCGTGTATCCCCATGATGCTTGATTGGTTCGGATTTTCGTCGTTGCCCATCAGTTATTGCCTGCTCTTTGCGACAGCGACGGTTCCAGTCATCATTTTGCATCGAAACAGACGCTCCGAAAAAACGATGTTGACGATGCCACATGACGAATCGGGATCGATGTTTCGCGAGTTTATCAATGGCTTCGATGACGTCGTGCGTTCGCCGCTCATTCGCAACCTCTCTGTCGTCTTTTTCCTGACAGCCGTGACGACAAATATCATCGACTATTCGCTCAAGGATTACCTTCAGACGAATTTTGATCAAAATGGTATTGCATATTTTTATGGGCAATTTAATGCAATATCGAACGGTTTCAATCTCGTCGTTCAACTGACGCTGTTGTCGAGTTTTTTGACGCGATTCAGGACGCGAACGCTCTTTGCCGTGACGCCAATCGTCCTTTTGGTGTTCACGTTTCCTTTTCTGTTTGTTTACAGCGCCGTATGCGTCGTGTTGATGCGATTTATGGATGTCGCGCTTCGCTTTGTCATACAGGATGCAGCGCGTGAGATTGCACTTTCGCCGTTGCCACGGTTATTGAGAAACAGAGCAAAAGTTATCTTTAAGGGCGTGATGAACCCGTTGGGTGGCATAACAGCAGGCGTCGTACTCAATATTCTCGCGGGCATGATGGGGCCGCGTTACTTGCCGCTGCTCATCATTCCCGTCGCGCTTTTGTCGCTTTATTGCGTGCGTAATCTGAACCGCTATTGCGCCAATCATTTGTATATGTCGCTCCAGTCGAGTGCGATCAAAGAAGGCATCCTAGTCCCTGTTGAGCCGGCAGATGAGGCTGTGGTGAATGTTGCACAGGTCGATCCTGCGCAGCTCGTCGATCCCGACGAAAACGTCCGTATGGGCGCACTCGACGCATTTACCGTTTTGAAATCGCACGATGAAGAGGCATTAAGTTCGGACAGCCTTCGCAAAACCATCGTCGAGCAAATCAGGCACGACGCACGCCTCGCACAGGCGACGCTCGTTTGCCGTTTGGCGATTTCCAAGGCGCTTGATACGGCAAAAAATGCGCTCGAAGCTGCGCTCGAAGACACGCCACAAAAAGCCGCTGATGCTGTGAAAAAGGAAAACTATCGCCAGGACGATGCGGCTGAGCGTTCAGACACCGTCTCTTGCGGAGACGACGATGCAGCTGAGCGTTCAGACACCGTCTCTTGTGGTGACGACGATGCGACTGAGCGTTCAGACACCGTCTCTTGCGGAGACGACGATGCAGCTGAGCGTTCAGACACCGTCTCTTGCGGAGACGACGATGCGGCTGAGCGTTCAGACACCGTCTCTTGCGGAGACGACGGGGCGTCTGAGTGTTCAAATAGCACGGCTTTGGGTGAGGACGGAGCGTCTGAAAGCGTAGATAAGGGCACCGATGACGAAGACCGGATTCTGCCGAGTGATTATATAAGGATCATTGATTCTTTGTCCGATGCGTATGTCGCGGCAACACAGCGCGTGTTTAAGGGGCTCATGTTGCTTCATAAGACAGAAATCGTGGCCGCCGTCTACCAGTCGTTGGCTTCGTCACGTGCATCGACGCGTGCGCAGGCGCTCGAACTGCTTCAGCTCACGATCTCGAATACGCCCTATGGTAAGCGTATTCTCGTGATGTGTGATGACGTCGATTTGGCGGACAAATGTCGCCGCCTCAATGAAATCGAATCGCTCAATCTTGCGGGCTCACTCGATATCTTGCGCGTCGAGGAGTCCCGAAGCTTACGCAGACTCACGCGTAAGCTCGAGCCCCTGGCTGAAAAAATGGCATCCGGCTGACGGCATGCATCAGTTGAAAAAACTGAGGATGCGTTCGTTCTGGCTCGCAGAGCGCGTGCGTTCGCCGGCCCACTCACGCAGGCGTTTTATGTCTTCTTCGCGCTGTTTGTAGAGCGGCGTCGTGTCATGGATGGCGTCGATAATGTCATCTGTCGTGATTTCTCGATCCTGATTAAACGCTGAAAACAATGCGCTCATGATGGCCTGTTCAATTTCGGCACCTGAAAAATTGACGGCCTGTGCCGCGAGCTTTTCGCAATCGAAGCGATTGGGATCGCGTCGGCGACGACGAAGGTGAATATTAAAAATTTCACGGCGTGCCTTTTCGTCCGGCAAATCAATAAAAAAGATTTCGTCAAAACGCCCTTTACGCGTCAGTTCTGGCGGAAGCGCCTGGACATCGTTGGCCGTCGCGACGAAAAATGTCTTTGATTGACGCTCCTGGAGCCAGTTCAGAATGTGTCCCAAAAGTCGTCGCGTCGTCGGATCCGATTGATCGTTAAATGATTTTTCGATCTCATCACACCATATTACAGCAGGCGCCATGGCATCAGCGACATCGAGCGCACGCGCCAGTGCTGCATCCGGATTGCCAACCGTACCGGCAAAAATACTGCTCATGTCGAGCCTGAGAAGCGGAAAATGCCAGTCTGTTGCAATCGATTTGGCCAGAAGCGATTTGCCACATCCCTGAATCCCGACGAGAAGCAGGCCGCGCGGTGATTCGAGGCCGTAGGCATGGGCTTGGGCGGAAAAGGCGCGGTTACGTTGTTTGAGCCATATCTTCAGTTCGTCTGAACCACCCACATCTTCGAGACGCGTCGTGGCATTGATGATTTCGAGCGTCGAACTGCGTGACATGAGCGTCTTTTTTTCTGCGACGATGAGCTGTTCCCATGCATCGAAAGCCGCGTCCTGCCTGCGGTAGACGAGGGCCTTCGATAAGGCGCGAAAGAGCTGCGTCCGCGTCATGCCAGCTGAGGCAAACGTGATGCGCGAAATGAGCATCGGATCTGCCGTGGATGCGCCAAGCGCCAGTTGCGCTATGTTTTCACGCGTCCTTTGGGAAGGCAGGGGCGCACGCAAAATAGGCGGGATGGAAATCATATCAGGCAGGTCCGCCCACGATTCATTTTGAAGAATAAGAAGCACGTTTGTGCGAAGGCGGTGCGCATGACGTAACAGCACACGCGCATGTAACCGCCAATCCTCGATCGTCGCGCCTACCCAATGCAAAATCCGCGGCTTTTCGGGCATGAGCTCCAGTTGCGCCGGATCGAGCTCCGCGATCGTCTCAACGTCAAACACCTGCCCGAAGTAACTTTTGAGGGATTCTACAATCCAGTCATCATCAGGTGTCTCAATAAATAACATGGGATAATGGGCCTGGATATGTAATGCGAGTTGTTGGAGAAATTCAGTTTCGTCCATAATACGCCCCTGTAAGATTTATCGGTTAAAAACGGCGTCGGGAGAATTATCCCTTTGCATGACTGTTTTTTAATGTCGTAGCGTTTTGAGGCGTCATTTGTCTAAATTGGCCCCCGTACCGCACGACTTTGGCCATTGGCATCATACCACAGGCGAAGGCATTTGCGTAAAACACATTGGATGGGCTCGCCTATCTCGCCTGCGGCTCAATACGGCTCGCTTTTATCGGGCTATTTGCCAAAAGGGACGCGTTTTCACGCGTCCCTTTTGGCAAATACGCCCGCCTGCGCGTGGCTATCTCGCCAGAGAATCGTGTCATAACACGATTCTACTGGCTCGATACGCCCCGCTATATTGATACGCGCCGCGGCACTGTCGCACCTTAAATGTGGGATAGTCACGCTTAGAAAATTGAGTAGCTTTCCCAAATATGGGATGGTGGCTCTTAGAAAATTGATTGGATTTCCCAAATATGGGATGGTGGCTCTTAGAAAATTGATTGGATTTCCCAAATGTGGGATGATCACGCTTAGAAAATTGATTGGATTTCCCAAATGTGGGATGGTGGCTCTTAGAACCTGAATTCTCGATAATAGTGACGATAACTTTCAGACAGCAATGCCCAAAATAGTTGTTTTCTTTGGTTTTCGTTGATAACTAATCATCATGTTTATATTGTTTACGTATGTTTTAAACATGATGAGGTTTGATGTATCAATTAAAAAGCCCGTAGGGCTT
>JAFOHE010000246.1 GCA_017421975.1 Pseudomonadota bacterium | reverse complement strand
TGTAAACATAATCTACCTCCATCATCATATATTGGCGTAAACATTTACGCCGTTTAACAAATGAACCTGTGGTGATAACTAACTTGGTTATCATCTCCTGACAGCCACTAACTATGTGCACGCCTTTAAAAGTGTCAATGGCTGGTTCACATTTTATTTTCAAAAATTAGAGCAAGACCAATCCACCGCTCTGCCCAGAGCCCACAACACATCCACTTCCACGCCATCCCCCACCACTTCAACAATGGCATTTGCATGAACATTGATAAAAAATAAACCCATTTTATATGAACATCATTAAAAAATGCGTAACGATGGCAAGGACGATGGCACTACTACTAAAGGGGGACTATAATTAGACCTACATGTAGGTTATCAACCCACATCAAGAAGCATAAACTTTTTAAAAATTTCCTTCATGCAATTAAGAACAATCAATACTAAGAATTATCATAATTTGATTTTTTAAATTCTCCGCTTCACTACTTTCTATTTGTGAAGTCACTTTTTGAGTTTCTGTACCATCCGACATATAAATATAACTTGTTGTATGACCCTTATCTGAGTGATAATTACATACGACTGCAGGTGTTTTTCTGCGCTTGATACGAAGCATCTTCCCAGTTCTTACGAAAGCATACTCAAACAAAATATCATCAGGCGTAAACTGAATCCACGTTTTTTTAAAACTGTCAATGAGCCCTTCATATAATACAAATATACCTGCAACAAAAAAACAAATAAAAATACGACACATCCACATCTGTTGATCTATTGGAGAGCTCGTAATCGTGCCAATAAATCCTATGACACTCGCAACACAAAATATACCACCGATCATCACAGCAATTGAAATCTTCGTCGGTGTAATCGAAAGCATTTTTTCATACGGACACCATGACACGCCTGTGCCAAAACCTGCGGTTTTCATGATATTATCCACAACCTGATCGAATTCTTCTACATCACAACAGGTTTGATGATGCAACGCACCACTTTCCTCGTGTCCGACAGAATCCAATGAAATGAGGTCTATCATATCTGTTCGAACTGCGCACGCATGGCAACTCTGGTTGTACCCCCTTAACTCACCCTCTGCAATAATTTCCAGACATTCAGGACAAACATAACGCGTCAATGTCTACCTCACACAATTCAAAATATAATATACTCAAGCACCACTCCCCTATGCCGAATGTGAGCATATCAGTCTCACGCATACGCATCAATGCACAATTCTAAACAGTTTGCATCATGTATATACATTACAAAACAACAATATTTGCAATCATAAAAACAAAAAAACGCCCCAGAAGGGGCGTTTATAAAGCGCAATGGATAATGTGCCCATACGCGACAACATCCATCTTCAATAAAAGCTACGCTTTAGTCTTCTGCACCATAATCATCTGGATCAAGATCCCATTGCTCAAGCAATCCATAAAAGCTTGAGAACCCATTTGCATCTTCACTTTCAGCCCAGGCATCATAAGCAGCTTCATTCTTTTCGTAACATTCCGCGCTTGCAACCTGCACATTGTAACAAGGGCTATCTTTCCAGACATTGTCTACACATTCTTCACGTTCATCGGGATCGCTAAACTGATCATGGCACGCTTCTTCACGATCTTTCAACGGTTCAAAGGCACTCGCAGGGGTGTCGACATAGAGACATTTGAGTTCGTTGTACAATTCCGATTTGCAAACTGGAAGCTTCTCATAGCTCGCGAGACAATCTTTTTTAAAGGCAGCATCGAGCTGAGACTTTTTATCCGCATCCAATGAGCTGAAATCCCATTCTTCAGCATAAATACCAGCACAAATACCGTTAAAATTCAGATCATTGTTGGCACTGCCGCTGTTATCGTCACTGTTACCACTGCCGCTGTTATCGCCGCTATTGGCACTACCGTTGTTATCACCACTGTTGTTGCCGCCGTTGTTATCGTCATCACTCTCATTATCACAACCAGCGAAGCACATCGCAACAATACCAAGAATACAGAACAATTTTTTCATTTTTTACCTCTCTTTTTAAAATAACAAGCTCCTATAGTTGATACATATAGTATCAACTTATTACACATAATAGCAATCTCATCAAAGCAAGTCAAACCGCAGGCCAAACTTTCTCAAATCCATCACAACAATTCACCTTTACGCCCAATCCGTTGACACGTACGCCCCGCGAGCGCACAAAAAAGGCGGCGTATGCCTTATGGCATAGCCGCCTTGCGCAAGCCATATGCCGTCAGGCATAGGCGCGCCCACAGATTAATAAACCACGGACGAATAATAAGCACGATACGGATTACTCGTCGTTGACCAACTGATGGTCGTTGCATTTGACCCCGGAGCATAGGTTTCAGTACCTGCACCACCCCAACGGAGCGCACGATAGGAGACATTGCCCGCAGTCGTATTTGTCATGAGATAGACATTGTTACCACCAACGAGGCCATGGCGAATCATGAATGCTAAATCATCCACGGCAGGCAGAAACATACCATTTGCATTCGATCCAGTCGTGTTGGTGACGATGTTTGCACCAGCACGGTCGTTCAAGTCGCGGATGTAATGATAGATTTTTCCACCTCCATCCGAAGAGAAATCTTGCATGACGCGATAGGCATAACCATCCACGGTTCGTTTCTCGAGGTCTTCAACCATCTCGGCATAATCACGGTTCGGCCGATACGTACAGAAATAGGCGTAACTAGAAGTGAGAGACGCATTCGAGAGGTTATTCGCAATATTCCATTTGGTACCAGGTTTTCCGCTTGTGACCCCCGAACGGAGTAACCATATATTCGCATTGTAGGAATTTCTTGTAAGATGGTAGTTGTTGTTGGTGAATGAAAGACCTGCGCGAATCGCCGCCTCCATTTCGTCCACGGATGCAAGCCGTCCGCCGTCCTCACGGCACGCAAGCATGGCATTCCAATACGTGGTACTGGCACGTTCAGTATTGTCAATGCGCAACATTGGGGTAACTTCCATCGCATCTTTGGCCTTGGCTTGCGGGAACACAGGCTTATTATCTACAATTTCGACATCTTCATAGACGCATCGATATTTATTAAAACTCGTCCGGTCTACATAAGTCCAATTACTATTGAATGCATACGAGGAATTCTGTGTGCCAGACCACTTGAAAACCAAAGGATTATAATTATAGATGTTGTCGGAAGTCCACAGATTGGAGCCAGAGCCATTGGGAAGACCCGCAAGGACAAGCGTTACAAGTTCATTGGCGCTCGGGAGACGCCCACCCATTTTTCGACATTCCTGCTGTGCCACATGCCACGGCAAAGTCGCACGATCCTCTCTGTCAACAGTGTAAGTGACGTGGGTTCTGGAATCGCCCATCGTAATACGGATGCACTGATCCGAATCGGAAGGCAAGCCATTACAGTTGACGCCTGTCATAATAATGGGACGTTCTTCGGGATCCCAAACACAGCGGAAGGGGGACTTATCTGCGGAGTTCGAATCTCTCGCACCGTCGGACAATCGCGTGCGCGTGTAGACAGCCGGAAAACTCTCATCAGTCCAGAGATAGGACGTTTGGTAAAGGTCACCAATACCACCGACGCCGCTGGTGTGATTGTTTCTAAAGATTTCGTTTCTTGAGGGCAAACGACCGCCGTATGATTTACATAAAGCATCCGCTTCTGCATACGTCTTTGTGGGACGCTGCATAAAGTCCCAGACAAGTCCCCATGGATCAACCACCTCGTAGGGATAAGCATTGCCGTTACTCACACCTGCATTCGATTTGACGCAGCTTGTCTGTTCCTTGGTATCGTACCCAGATTCGCAGATACAATAAGGGGTATTGCTTCCAGTAATGATACAGACGCCATGATCACTGCAAGTCACGTCTTTGCAAGGACTATCTTCGACGATATCAATATCACATGTCTTGGCATCACTGCCTTGATGGTAACCGCCATCGCATAAACAATATGGCTGGTTATCGCCTGTCACAACGCAGGCACCGTGTTCTGAACACGTGATGTCCTTACAGGGACTCTCGACAATGTCAATGGGATCACATATCCTGGCATCACTGCCTTGATGGTAACCGTCATCGCATAAACAATACGGTGCATTACCATTGACCACGCATATACCGTGGTTACTACATGTCACATCTGCACAAGGATTGTCATTAGGGGATTTTTCATTGCATGTCGGCACATCTCCAGAATCGTCAAGTTCATAACCATCCATACACCAGCACGTGGCATCTCCGTTAACCAAGCCGCAGAACCCATGTCCACCACAATCGACTTCAGCACACGAAGATGTGGAATCGACTTCACATTCCGTTGGCGAACACTGAATATAGCCAGTATCACACAAACAGTAAGCCTCCTCTTCCCCTGTTACGACGCAAGCACCGTGATTCGAACACGTAACATCTTTACATGGCCCGGATGTTGGCATACCTTCTTCGCATGTGGGGTTACCATCGCCATCAATGGAAGCACTATACCCATCATCACAGCGACAGACGGCTGATTTTTCACCCAACTTATCCCCTTCGAGACATACGCCGTGTCCTGCACAATCAATCGCGTCACAAACATGGACGGGGGCAGCTGGTGATTTTTCACACGTTGGGGTATGAAGAACACTATCTACCGCCGACACATATCCGTTTTCGCAGATGCAGATTGCCTTTTCTGCAGTATTCACGCACGCCCCATGACCAGCGCAGTCGATATTGTCACATTTGTTTGTAACAATGGAGGACTCATCTTTAATACAGATGGGTTTGCCATTATCGTCGCGTCCTGACAGATAACTACCATAGCAGATGCAGGCAGCAGTATCGTTGGTTACAGGCACACATACGCCATTATCGCAGGTGATGCCATCGCACGGCGTGAGCTTAACTTCAGGCTGTTTCTGCGTACATGTGCAAGTGCCATAACGCGTACTGCCATCCTCGCCCATGATACAAGACTGTGTACCAATCGAACCATCCTCACACAAACAAACCTGTGTATCGCCTGTCTGGCAGGCGACTGTGATATACGTCGTTTTGCTTTCATCGCCACATCCCTCAATGGCAAACATACCCGCGACGCCTAACAAACAAACCATAAACGCATTGCGTTTGCTTTCCCTCATAGCCTTCCTCCTTAAAATAAAGGAAAAACGAAAAAACAAATGATTATTTTTCAAAGTCGGAAACGAAACAAAACCGAAGCGATGTTTGTAAGTGGTATCTGTCATTGCCAGTTTGGCTTTAATTGAATGAAATAACGATAATAAACAAATTATAACAAGACATTATACATTTTGACATGATGCGTTATATTCATATTTCAACTGCAACGCAAAATATTTTTTTGGTAAACATGCATTAAACCAACACCCAACAAAACATAACGCAACAATACGTCATTTCTAATGCAATGCTTACAAGAAGATTCACCTTATTAGTTTTTGGAAACATGCAACAGAGAAAGCCTACACCCCATCCCCCAGGCATTATGGTACAAAAAAAGCGCCCCGAAGGCGCGTTTTGATTTGATAAGTGGGGCGCGCCGCTATTGCCCCCTTCGGGCGCAATACGCTTGCGCAAAGCCGCTATGCCAAAGGCATACGCGGCTTTTTATATTTTTCATGTCCCATGGGGTAAGAACGACCCATGGGGGTAAGAGCGTCCCATGTTTGTAAGGACGTTCCATGGAACGTCCCCAAATGAGCAAAAAAAAAGCCGGCGACGTTCTACTCTCCCACGCAGTCACCCACGCAGTACCATCGACGCAAAAGAGCTTAACTTCCGAGTTCGGGATGGGATCGGGTGTGGCCTCTTCGCTAATATC
>JAFOHE010000245.1 GCA_017421975.1 Pseudomonadota bacterium | reverse complement strand
GCAGGTCGCCCCTACGGGTGCTTTCATAACAATGACAAACGCAGGCGATTCTCGTCTCTCTTGCCCATGAGAGGGAGACTTTCAGGGACAATATCCACAAAAATCTGCCCTTGAAATTGTGGAAAAGGCAGGAATGTGGGAGAGAGGAACGGCGCACTGGAAAAATGGCATTTTTTGCTATACAATAAATCTGTTATTCTGCCCGTTTGGGCAGTTGGAAACTTTTAGAAAAGGAGAACAACCAAATGAAGCTTATGAAACGCGCATTGTCCCTTTTGTTGGTCGCAGTCATGCTTCTGAGCTGTCTGCCTGTGACACCGCCTATGATCACAGTCCAGGCCAGGCCAAGATTGACGTACGACAAATAGCCCAAAACTGCCAATATGGGTAAAGCAAAAAAACCGCCACCAATGCAGATGGCAGTTTTCGTATCATCCCAAAAAATAAAATTATGTTTCAAACCGCGATTATAATTTTTTGTTTCTTCCAACGATGTTGATGTCGTTGTTTCATACGTCGATTTTGGCGTCCACGAATCATACGTCGATTTTGGCGTCGTCACTGGTATGTTTGTTTGTTTAGACCCAGGCTTTAATTCTTCTTCAACTTGTTCAATCAAATAATATTTCAAGCCAAAATCTTTTTTCTTTTGCTGTACTTTTTGGATGGCTTCCGCTATTTCAGCATTGCTCTTTTTTGTCCTTTCCCTAAGTTCATTGACAATAAATATTTTATCATCTAATGTATATTTATCCAGCATCCAAAAAGTATTCAAACTGAATAATTGGTCATCCGTTTTCTTTTGTGGTACAGAATCCTTCTTTGAAGATTTCTCATCTAGTTTTGTATTTAACAACACATCCATGGTCTTACTAATTAATTCAAACTTTCCGCTTATATCATTATAGGTGCGCTGAACTTTTCGAATTCCTTCTGCAATTTCATACTTCGATTTTTTGGTAACTGTTTTAATTTCTCTTACAATAAATTTCTGTTCATCTAAACTAAATTGGTCCAACATCCAAAAGGTATTTGTATCAAATTCATCATCTATTTGATGCTCGTTGGATGATGTATAAGACGAGGCATTGACATCGTATGTTTTTGATTGTTTTTTGAGTTTCTTCAGACGTTTTTTAACGGATTTAGCATCAGAAATGCGCGTCTTTGGATCCGATTTTAACATTTCAGATAAAAGCATTTTGAGATAATCGGGCAAGTTCTCTGGCAAATACTTTTCATATTGGATTTCCAACCCATCGACATCCATATTCCACGGCTCGACGCCAGATACCAGGTGTACCAACGTCATGCCCAAACCATAAATATCGGATGCGGGCGTCGCCTTGCCCAAAAACTGTTCCGGCGCAGCATAGCCAATTGTCCCCGCGACCGTACTGGCACGGCTCTTACGGCGAAGGGACGTCACTGAACCCAGATCAACAATCCACACTTTCACAGTGTCACCCGCCATATCCACCAAAACGTTTCCAGGCTTAATATCACGATGAATGACAGGCGGTAATTGCTGGTGAAGCTTCTCGAGAATCGTCAATGCCTGTGACAAAATTTCACACACCTGCTCTGTTGTCGGATGAATACCTTCTTTTAACCATTGTTCGAGGGATTTGGCTTCAATAAACGATTCCACAAGATAGATATTCGGTATGGCTTCAATATAATCAATATATTTTGGTATACCATCAATTTTGAGGTTTCTAAGCACCTCGACTTCACGTTCCAGGAGCTCCACGGATTTCACATCTTCTATATCGCGGAAATCAAAGACCTTGATGGCGACGATCTGTCCATCGACCGATTTTGCCTTAAAAACAGAGGCTTGCGCACCACGTCCGAGTTTTTCAAGAATCGTGTATTTGCCAGCCAATGCTGGATGCACAGACATCAAACGTTGATCCACAGATGCCGTGCGTTGCTCATCTACGCTCTTTCTACCACTCGTATCCATGTTTCCCCCTGTTTACGATCAATCTTTATCCCGCGTCGCCAGTGCAATCAAGCTCGCAATACCGCCAATGGTAAGCAGGATGCCCCACCCGGCAAGTGTAAATTCTGAACATAACATGATGATTATCAAGATGGCGACCGTAACTGCGCACCCCTTCGCCATGTAGCCAGCGACCCCAATCCAAAAGCTTCCTCCCAAGATGTACGTCATTGCCATCACCAACGTAAAGTTGGGATCACAGATGACCATGGCAATGCCACCAAAAGCAGCGATTATGCTGACAATCATGGCCAAAATCACGGTACCATCAGGGCCATCTTCCGTTTTAATCTTCATTTCATGCGCACTGCCTTCACGGTAGTTATCGATTTGGTCGGGATACGTTAAGATATTCAACGTGCGTGCAATCAAGAGCTCTATATTGCTTTTATTACCAATCTGACGCATGGCAATGCCAAGGGCATTAACAATGGCGGTATCGGGTTTATTGCTTAAAGTATGAAGACTTTGGATAATATAAATTTGATCTTCGCGTGAATAATCTTTGAGTACAGAGAAAAACTCAGGTGAATATGGCAACGCAGGGGGACGCACTCCTTTTGCCGTTGTGCCGCAGGCAACAGGCACAAGGGGCAACGATGGCAACGATGGCAAGCTCGAAGCCCTTTGGGATGCAAATCGGGCTTCATTTTTAGCTTTTTTTTTGAGTACTTTTAGCCGTTCAATGACAGCGCTTGCGCTCTGAATACGCGCATTGGGATCGGGGCGAAGCATATCGAAGAGGAGCTTTCGAAAGCCTGTGGGCACCCAAGACGGAAGATATTTTTCATATTGAATTTCGAGGCCATGGACATCCATGTTCCAAGGTTTGACGCCCGTAATCAGGTGAACGATCGTCATGCCGAGCGCATAAATATCGGAAGCGGGCGTCGCCTGCCCCAAAAATTGCTCCGGAGGCGCATAACCAACTGTCCCTGCTACCGTACTGGCATGGCTCTTATGCCGCAGAGAAGTTACGGCCCCCATATCGACGACCCACACTTTCACCTTGTCACCATCAATATCGACGAGGATATTGCCAGGTTTAATATCGCGATGAATAATGGGTGGTATCTGCTGATGAAGCAAATCAAGGATGTGAAGCGTCTTACGGAGGATCGAACCAATTTGTGCCTGCGTGAACCTAAACCCATCGTTCATCCATGTATCGAGGGATTTTGCCTCAATAAAAGATTCCACCAGATAAGCATGGGGCATATCTTCAATATAATCCATATATTTTGGTATACCCTTGATATGGAGCGATTTGAGGACATCAACCTCGCGTTTCCAGAGTTCAACAGCCTTCCAATCCGCTACTTCACGAAGATCAAAGATCTTAATGGCTACAACTTGTCCATTGGCGTCTCTGGCTTTAAAAACGGATGCCTGCGCCCCATGCCCAATTTTTTCAAGCAACGTATATTTGCCCGCCAGCGCAGGATAATCCGCAAAACCGTTTGGCTTTGGCCTCTCCTGGAGAGCCTTATTCTTTGTTTGCCGCCTCTGTTTTGCTTCCAACGCTGCCTCCCCCTGCAACCTACGAAACACGTTGACGACATTATATCTTTTCAAATGATCATTTCAAGGTCTAACGCGGCATGATTTCTATTTTGCTAAGCCATGACACGTTATAACAACTCGAAGGCGCATCGTCCATCTTCATTTTGTGGCTCTCCGTCAATGAAACAAACGTCGAATTGAGGCGTTCACAGGACAACACTTCCGAACATTTATCCCTGTCTTTAGGGCGATAGCCATCTTCACCCTCATAGTCACACAAAAACTGATCCGGATCATTTAAATTGATTCCGGCTGCCTCCACGATATCCATAAGCTTGATGGACGGCACGGCGTTGACAAAGACGGCCTGCTGGCCAAGTGTTGCAATATCAATGTCGAACGTTTTTCCCTGATACGTGATTTGAATAATATGGGATTCGAAATGATCTAATTTTTCAGTCATATAAATGGCTTGAATATTCGTAATTTCACCACAAACAGAAGTGACCCCGTTTTCTTCCAAAGCGCGGTTATCCAAATAAATAAAAGCATTCTGAAGTACCTCGCACGAAATGCGATCGCACATGCCCTCTTCCGTCATCGTTTTTTCAGCACCCTCCCGTCTGAACTCGCACACATACTGGCTCATTTCAATATGAATGTCAGCGGCTTCAAGCACATCACGCCATCGGACAGCCAGTTTACCATTGATATCCATTTTATTTAATAAATCAATATCTACCTGTCTTCCGACGATTTCACCATTGAGATATAGCCACATCCATTTGGCTGTTTGATTTGCCTTGTACATCATGACCTTATGGACGCCTTGAACGTGATAACACCCGTTCGTCATAGGTGTATCATCATCATAGAACAACCTGCCTGACATCACATTAATATAACTTTGTTTTGTATATAAGCAAGAAACCATCGGACAACGCTCCCCTTTGCTTGACGGACGAAATCCGTCATTGGCCGATTCGTAATCACAAATATACTGCGCCAAAAAATCGTCCAGATCAGCCCCACCATTCACCTTTGAAGCACGAATCAATTCTGACACGGGAATGCCAGGTTGCATTTCGCCCTCCGCATTGATCAGCCTGACCTGTTTATCCATATCCCCCAGAACGATACTTGCCACCGTTTCATTCTCTACGACGACGCTAAAAGCCGTATTCCAAACGCCTTCCGAGTCTGACATGATGCCTTGTGATTCCTCACACCCGCTCTCGCTCCATATTGCTAACATCACCCAAAAAGGAATTAATCGCTTCATATCTTTCTCCTTTTACAAAATGCAACAAAGTTGCATTTTGTAACTATTACATATTTATAGCCCATGTCAACCTTTCAACGCATTTCATCAAAACAAACGCTCAACATAGATACGTATTGACAAACATATATAATATGATATATTGCGTTGGTATGTCGTGTCCATACGTTTAATGAAGCAATTTGGCAGCAATCCCGCATGGAGGCAATGCGATTCGCATGATAAAACCTTGTTCTATTTCCCTTCTAATCCTTTCTGGTCTATTTTTTCTCTCAGCCTGCGGCACCAAGACGGAGCCTAGCAATGGCGGGGACGAAGCATCGACTGCCCAAGCAAAACAAGACACGCCGACACAAACTGCGCAAACAGCGCCTTCTGCTTCCCCCGATGCATCCAAAGTCGCAGCGACCAACAGGCCTGCCCCCTCTGACCCCAACCCGGCCGTCATTCCCGCTCCCAAAGCAGCCGAACCGACGGGAACGAGCGTCACCTGTGAGGATGCCGGAGGCTGTGACTGCGGCGAAACGAAATGCCCGATGAACGGCGTCTGCACGGACGGCGTCTGCAAATGCGGGGACACCCTCGTCGATAGCAGTTACACTGGCTACGCCTGTTGGGAAATTGCCAAGGGCATTTATGATATTGGTTGTACAGAATCGGACGGCTGTCCTTGTGGCAAAATCAAAGTCTATTCGAACATGGGCTGTTCAGGCACCTTCGGCACATGCGCCGGTTCCCCCGTCCCTGGCCGCGGCCTGTCCTGCCGCCACAAACCCTATAAAGATAAATATTATAGTTTAGGTTGTTTTAAAGACGAGTGTGATTGTTATGGCGAGACGATTCACAAAGATGATATTTGTCCCCCCCTCGTCTGTACCAATGGTTTCAAAGCCACGCCCCAGGGCTGTACCTGTGACGGTCGCAAATATGAAGAAGGCTATATCTGCGTGCCTGGCAAAGACAAACGCCTCATCAATTATTGTACCGCCCCTGACGGCTGTGCCTGTGGCGAAGAAAAAACATGTGCCCGCGGTACCGTCTGCCGGAAAGGCGAATGCGTTGACCGCTATACGCTCCACGTTCTGCCCGAAGGCTTTGAACTCGTCAACGGACTCCCCACGTGCAAAGACGAAGCCACATGTATCTGTTCCAATAAAAAAGGCAAAATCAAAACATGCAAATTGGATCAGGTCTGCTTAAATAATTATTGTTATAACAATCCCAATTTCAGAAAATTTGATGATATTGCATATTATTATCATATCGATGCAACAGACGATACGACGCGTGACCGCGTGTGGAATCTCCTGTTCGTCGATGAACCCCTACCGATATGCAATCTTTTTGAACACATTAAAGAAAAGGGAAGCGAAAAAGATATTTGCGCAGATGCCTCTCTTCGCGAAAAAACGGTTGCTGATCTCATGATGCATTGTGGTACAGCCCCGATTCCTGATGATGTCAAAGCTCTTTTCTGCACATTAGGCATGGATCAGGATTCACTTACATTTTCTGGTTGGCATAAATAATTATATTATGGTTTTGAAAAGCGGCGGCTATGTGGCTAAGGCCCCATACGCCGCACGCGGCGGCGCCTATTTCACGAAATACGGCGCCGCGAATGCCGCTATCCCCTAAAGGGATACGCGGCATTATGTCATATTGGCGCGTATAAGTTCCGTCAATGCGTCCGGTTCACCGACGACCCACAAACGCGCATCCTGCGATAAAACTTCATCGAGTGCAGGATTCATCGAAACGCGCCCCAATCTTTCAATTCCAATGACGAGGCACTGATTCCTCGCTGCAATGCCCGATTCACGAAGCGTCTTGCCTGCAAAATAGGCATCCGGGCCTATTGGCAATGCGATGCAACGCAAAGCAGTCGTTCCTTCATCCTGTTCAGCCATACGCGTCGTAAATGCCTGCATCGATGAATAATGAAGCTTCTTTTCAGAAATATTCCACGGTTCCTGATACAGGTGTTTGAATGACTCTTTTGTGCCTACAATATATAAAATATCACCCAACGCGATGCACACACCGCCGGCAGGGATATTGATCACATGATCTTTTCGATCAATTCGCATGATAAATAACCCATAACGCGCCCTCAAATCGAGTTCTATCAACGTCTTATCGAGAAAAACGCTTTCTTCATCCACGTGATAGGACGCCACTGTGAGATCTTCAGAGAGCCATTCGCCCTCGCGGATATCATTCATCGAAGCATCGGCATCTTCTGAATAAGATTTTTCCATACGCTCGGCATTTTCCGCTTCATTATAATTAAATAAGAATTGGCGCTCAAGTCGAATATAATTCTTCAAAAATCCACGCGTGAACATCACAATCGCGAGGCAAACAATACCAATGGCAATATCAATTGGCCATTCAAACGGCGACATCGAATGTAAAACAAATGCAATCGCCCCCACGACGACGAGGACACGAATAATCTGCATTGCCAAAAAGAGTTTTTGGTTTCCACCTTTAATCAGAACCATAAACACAGCGCGACTCAAATGATGTTTTCGCAAAATGAGAGCGCTTAAAAACGGCATCATAGCAAGAAGTGTCACACTCAAACATGCCACCTGTCCCACAAATTCTCCGTTTTCAGGCATTTTTTGCTGTATCAAATTCGCTACAAACGGCGAAACGATACCCCCCATAAATGCGATAATCCCGATGACGAGCATGACGATGACGAACATTTCAAAAAAGAGATGTTTAACGAGAACAGCACGCCTGTTGGGTGTGCGTTTGACGCCATTGTTTTCTTTTTCAAAAATGTTTCTCAATCCTTTTGGCAAAGTCTTATCCAATTTATGGTAAACGGGCGTTGACAATCGGATCATATAAGGCGTCGTCACCGTCGTCATGACGCTGACTGCAATAACAACGGGATAAATATGCGATTCAAAGACGTTAAGACTAATACCCAGGCTCGCGATAATAAAAGAGAATTCGCCGATGTGTCCGAAGCTGAACCCTGCGCGAACGGAATCCTCAAGGCCGCGTCCCGAGAGATAAACGCCGATCGTCCCCATAAGCGGCTTAATGATCACGACGAGGACGAGGACGAGGAGAATCATCTGCCATTGTTGCAATATGACAGCAGGTTCAGCCATCATACCGACGGAAACAAAGAAGATAGCACCGAACAAATTTTTGATAGAAGTCATCAAATGTTCGATGCGCGTGGCTTCCGGTGTGCTTCCCAAAATCGATCCGATGACGAAAGCGCCGAGTGCCGTCGAAAGCCCGACATAATCAGCAAGGAGCACCATGCCGAGGCATAAAGCAAGTGAGAGGATAAGAAGAATCTCGTCATTGACGAGATTCTTCATTTTCCGGAGGAGCGTCGGAATGAGGAATATGCCGCCCACGAACCAAATCACCATGAAAAAGATGACGCGCATGAGCGATACAGAGACATCGCGTGCGAGTGATCCGCCCTGGCTCAGAGCAACCATGGGCAAAATGACGAGGAGTAGAATGGCCACAATATCTTCAAAAATTTCGACGCCATAGACGATATGTGTGAAGCGTTTTCCTTTGAGGTGAAGCTCTTCAAACGCCTTAACGATAATCATCGTCGATGAGACCGAGAGCATACCGCCCATAAAGATACTCTGAGCCATACTCCAATCGAAAAAGAGGCCAAGAAGCCAAGAAAAAAACATCGTTCCGGCAACGACGAGACCGGAAGTGATCGCCCCAGTTTTTCCAACTTTAAGCAAGCTCTTAAAATTGAATTCGAGGCCTAAAGCAAACAACAAGAAGATGACGCCAATTTCCGACCATGTATGAATATTTTCCATATCTGTGACATTCGGAAACAGGGCAAAATGCGGGCCTGTCAAGAGGCCAGCGAGCAGATACCCTACGAGGATTGGTAATTTCAACGCGCGGCAAACCAGCGACGTCGTACCAGCCACGATCAGGATAAATGCCAGATCAACGATCAGAGGAAACTTATCAATCATCCGGACAACCAAATGCAAATTGTTTCAAAAAAGTGACATATTACAATGTCTTACACAAAAATACACGTCTATTCAATAGACGTGCCTTGTATCCAACGTAATTTATAAATGAACTATTCCCATAAACCACCCTATTTGTCTAAATAATTCTTTTTTTAACAACATACACAATTTCTTCTAAAACCATGTACAATCCGCTGTAACCACGCTGAATGTTGTAATTTTTTGTTATTTAGCATCATTAGAACAATGTCCTGAAATATGTCTATCGTAACAGCTTTTACCTACATAATGACGAGAATATCTCATATTTCGTTGGTATGGGAACAACTTATTTTACCTGAATCTGCTTTTTTAATTCAGATTTTATATTAATTGTATAAAAACAAAGCCGAAAGTAAGAAACGGCGCCACTTCATCTACTCAATTTACTCCGATCCATCAGCATCGACAAAGCGATCACAGGCAGGAGAGGATAGTGATTATCAATCATTTTTATGCTTTATCATTAATATGTTTCCCCCCGCTACAGCCATTTGGAGCGTTTGAATAAAACGATCAAACCAATGGCGATGATAATCATGACCACCCAACACACGGCATACCCATAAGCCCAATGGAGTTCGGGCATAACGTCAAAATTCATCCCATAAACGCCAACGATAAATGTCAACGGATTAAAGATCGTCGCAATCGTCGTAAGAATTTTCATAATTTCGTTCATACGATTACTCGATAAAGATAAATAAGTATCGTGTATGCTGCTCAAAATATTAATATTCGAATCGAGCATATCAATAATCTGAATGACATGATCATAGACGTCTCTGAGATAGAGGCGTGTTTCAGAGGACAGAAGCGGAGAATCAGTTCTTTCGAGCATGGATATTTCGTCTCTCAGTGGCCAGACGCTCTTTCGGAAATCGAGGATTTCCCGTTTGAAGCTATGGATTTCGGCCAAATCGACTTTTTCGATATTGGCGAACAAAGCGTCTTCGCAGGCATCAATGCCATCGCCGAGTTTTTCGAGGGCGACAAAGTAGCCATCGACAACGGCATCGATGAGTGCATACATGCACCTATCGCTATTGGCTTGTCGCAATTTACCTTTATTTTGTCGAAAGCGTTCCCTGACCTGATCAAAGACGTCCCCCGCTTCCTCCTGGAATGAAATCATAAATTGGTCGCCCGTCACAAAACTCAAGTGTTCGAGCGCAAGCTCCTGTGCTTTTTCGTCATATTGAATCATATTTAAGACACAGAAAATGTAATTGGGATAATCTTCATATTTTGGGCGTTGATCTGTATTGGCAATATCTTCGACGGTAAGGGGATGAAGCTGAAAGACATCACCCAAAGTGCGCAAAAGCGTCACATCATGGACACCGACGACATTCACCCAAATACACCCTTCTTTTTCGTGAAAGTGCCTGAGCGTTTCGATATCGACATCGTGATGTTCTTCAAAGGCATTTTGGTGATAGAACATAAGATCGACGTGAACGTGATCGGACCGATTTTCACCGATGTAGACGGGGGTACCTGGTTCCAAACCACTTTTTTTGCTTCGGCGCATGAACAAACTCCCAGGACGAACAAAGAGCAAGAAACGCCATGCGTATGCGCGAAGCGCATAGCGTGGCGCAACCGGCGCGTATTCGTTTACGAATAGCGCCGGTGGTTGTGCGTATGGCGAAGCCATAGCACGCCCCCAAAAACGAAAAAACCCTTGGGCGGGTTATCCCAAGGGTTATACAAATCGCAACGGAAATTAGCGACCGCAGCGAGAATAAATGTAATACCAGTAATAGCCGAGTTCGTCCTGCCAATATTCGCCGTCGAAAGTCCAGAAGAGATGTTCGTCGTCGGCCTTGAGGACACCATTGATCTCCTGCTCGAATTCATCAAGAGCATGCGGATCTTGTTCTTTGAGTTCGACGCGAGCGGCGTATTTTTCGGTGGTTTCGATTTCGATATCGAGTGCACGGTTAGAGAGGTCGCGCAATTCTTCCTGAAGGCGTTCGAGGCGTTGTTTACCTTTTTTACCGACTTCGGAGATGGAGAGTGCTTTGACGCCGACGATATCCTGTTTCATGGTTTCGGCGAGTGGTGTACCTGCGATTTGAGGATCATTGTCAATGCGTTTGACTTCTTCATCGAGCATATCGATGTAAGCCAACCCACGTCGGAGGTCGCGATCCTGGACAGCGGCGTCGAGAACCTGCTGGAGAGTCGGATCGTAGGAATCCTTATCGGCATGTTGAACCATATTGAGGAAGTCGTAGACTTCTTCGGGCTGGAAGAGTCGAGCGACGAGTTTATCGACCTGCGCCTTGAGGGGTTCGTAAGTTGCCTTATAATCGGTGAGGATATCGACGACGCGATCATAGTGGCAGTTGGTATAATAGATGGTTGCCTGGAGCAACATGGCTTCAGGATAATATTTATCGTTAAAGAAGGGGCTATTGAGTGTGAGGAGGAGTCCCAATGCTTTGCCGAAGTGATCGACGCGATAGTACGTCCAACTGGCTTCGAAGAGGGACTCGAGCCACATGCTACTGTTACGGGAGAAAGCGTTATAATATTTGAGAGCTGTATTCCAGGAATTGGAAGCTTTTTCGCGTTCGCCCATTTTCCAGAGCGTGGAACCGACCTGATAGAAGACGCGTCCGAGTGCAGCGACAGTGAATTCGCGGAGCTGAATTTCGGAAGCATTGAGGGGTTCACGTTCTTTTTTTTCGTCGAGCCATCGCAAGGTTTCCTTGAAGGAATCGAGGGCAGCCTGACCGTTATTTTGTCGGACGTAAGTGACGCCTTCGAGGTAACGGGATCGCGGATAATAGGAGCTATCCTGAGCGACATTTCCGACGAAGAAGACGACGTCATCGAGTTTAGATTCACGATAGGCGGCCATTGCGAGGATGTAACCGACTTCGGAGTAGAGTGAAGGATCGACCTCGGTGGGGAATTTGTCGAGGTAATTGTCGTAGACGCGGCTATAGCGCCGCGGCTCACCTGGGAGTTCGCGTCCGATCTGAACGAGATAAGGGAGCGTATCATCGAATTCTTTAGAACCAGTCGTTACGAGATCGAAGTGATTGAGTGCTGACTGATAATAGCCCATATTATAGAAAGCTCTTCCGAGTTCGAAATGCAGCTGATTGGAAAGTGCAAAGGAAGCATCATCGCCGACGGCGATCGTATCATAGAGCACCTTAGCGCCTTCGGCATATTGTTTTGAATCGATGAGCGATTTTGCCTGACTGTAAGCCGCATAGGCGGGTGAAGTCATATCGATTTCCTGAGTAGTGGTCGTACTTCCACCACCAAAATCCATACTGCCATCGCCGCCGAAGTCCATGCCGTCACCGCCACCGAAGTCCATGCCGTCATCGCCACCGAAGTCGAACCCATCCTGTGCGAGGGCGACAGACGGTGAAAGCAATAAAGCGCTGGCGAGCAATGCTGCAGCGATGCCACGTTTTCCACTCTTAAAATGCATGCCTGTGTCTCCTTAGCTCTCAGCATTTTGCTGAAGACGCATAGTCATAATGCTTAGCAACGTAAGAACTACGTCAAATCATATCTAACCACAAGAACCCCATGTTTGTCAATCACAGACGACACGCGATTCCAAAATATCGTTTAAGATTTCGGAAGCGAGTCTGAGTCCGAAAGCGGCAGTTACGGTCATGAGGCTTCCCAACACGGGTCGTTTGTCGGGAGAAGGCTTAGTCGGTTTAGCGGCATCCTCGACAGAGAAAACGCACGCGACGCCCTCATGGATGTCTGCGAGCCGGAGCCTTCGCCGAATTTCGCGCGCAAGCGGACAAACAGACGTTTTAGAAATATCGTCGAACCGGATCATTTCGGGATGGCGTTTTCGGGCGGCCCCCATACTACTGTAGACGCGCGTCCCGTTTTGGACACATGCCGAGAGCAGAGCCGTTTTGGCATCGACGGAATCGATTGCATCGACGACAATTTGCGGTGCGACGCCGTCCGCGAAAGCGGCAAAGACGTCCTCCATCTCCCCTTCGCGGATAAACCGCTGCACAGTTTCAATATCGAGATCGGGCACGAGATCGAGGAGTTCCGCCTTTCCGACATCGACTTTGCTATGCCCAATCGTACGATGGGAGGCACCGAACTGTCGATTGATGTTAGAGACATCATAGACGTCAGCATCGATGATGCGCACGTGGCCGATACCGGAACGCACGAGAGCTGCCGTACAAGCGCTGCCGACGGCCCCATAGCCGACGATGACGACGTGTGCCTTTCGAAACGCAGCGAGGCCGTTTTCCCCGACGAGCGTTTCAACTCTGAGAAACTGCCTGGGAAATGTCATAGATTATTTAAAGATATAATGATTTCGACGCGGTCATTCTGGGCACGGTTTGCTTTTACTTTTTCGTCGTAGCGAAGCATATCCTTGCCCTTACCCGATGCGATGATGCGTTTGTAATCCACGCCTCTGGCGATCAGATAATCGCGGACGGCCTCGGCACGTCTCGTACTCACCTCAAAATACTGCTTCGTATTTTTCTGTACATAGCCTTCGATCGTGACCTGTGCCGTCGGATATTTTGCGATCAATGCGGCAACGCGGTCGAGTGCCGCCTGTTTGTCGGAAGCGATCTCATATTTGTCTTTGGCAAAAGCCGCCGCAAAGACCATGATCGTCGCCTTCATATCCGTCGATATGACATACGTGGGTCCCAAAATGGTCTTGGCTTCTTCATAGACGTTTTTACGTGTCTGATCGAGAAGCACAGTCGCCTGTTTTTTGTCAAATTCCGGTTTTGCGAGATCGTAAGCTTTTTTGAAGAGAGCCGTCGCTTCTTCCGCGAGTCCGCTCGCCTCTTCACGTTTACCATAAGCATTGGCATTGCCAGCAGCATTGAGCTTTTTATTGGCCTCGGCATAAGCAGCCTTTGACGCTTCACAGATATCGGCTTCAATGCCACGTGCCTTTTCCTGTTCCGTTTTGGCCACCTGAATGCGGTGTTCCGCGTTCGCATTGTCAGCGAGCGCAATATTTGTCTTCATCTGTGCAATATTCGTTTCGAAGCCCTGTTGTTTGACTCGGAGCGTCTCCATCTGGAGCTTCAATTTTTCATATTCAGCACGTGCAGCATCGCGTCTAGCCAAAGCATCGCGCCGCTTTGATTCTGCTTTTGCCGTTGCATACTGCCGTTGTCCAAGAGAAGCATACGTCTTTGCCGTACTGAGTTCATCATCCTGCCATGCAGAAACGGCTTTTTCGGTCAAATCCGTGCATCTGCGGTAGGCCTCCGGGGCCACCTGATGAATCTGTGCCGATTCCTCACTCGCCCGCAATTCTTCGAGCTGAAGCAATTCTTCCGGTTTAGGCTGAGGACCACATCCGACGAGCATCGAAGCCATGAGTCCCGCCATTATCCACTGTGTCATCTTCAATTTCATGATTTTCTCCATGCCACACATCGAGCTACTTTTTCATGGATTCGAGCTGTTTGCTCAAAAGCTGTGATTCCGCTTCGAGCTGCTGCACTTCCGCTTCCAATTTGCCATATTCCGCTTTGAGTGCCTTTAGCTCCGTCTCGGCTGTCATAGCTTCGCCCATAGCTGCATCTTTCGCCAGATTGGCTTCAACGTAGTCAATATAGACCCCCGTTTTGACGACGAGCGAATTGACTTTGCTCAGCTCATTCTTTCCGATGAGAATAAGCGACTGCTCAATCCATTCGGAAATCGATTCCATCTCGCTGTTATAACGCGTTGTGGCGTTGGCTTTGAGTTTATCCATGCGCGTTTGATAATCGCGAATGGCGTCACGATATTCGGTAGTGTCCTGTGCCATAACCGCCGTCTGACCAGCCATCCAGAGACCAGTACCGACGAGGATGCCCAGGCCGATTTGTTTCATTCTTCTCATTCATTTACTCCTTGTAAACATAGGATTGAGGCAGATAAGAAAATGCGCCTTCTCTCCATAATGCTACCATTAACCCGAATTATGCCAGTTTTCAAGTATTTGCCCTCAAAGTAGGAACGTTACATAGATTGGTCGTAGAGACATTACATGGAACGTTCCAACCATGGCAGATTTAGCGTGTATTGGAAGAAACGTTTGGTTGGGTTAGAACGTTACATGAATTGAGGACGTTACATGGAACGCCCTTCCAGCGACTGATGCCATTCGTCCCATGACATGGAACAGCCTTTGGGCACAGCATTGGGCGCACGCCCATAGAGTTTGAGGGCATATTTCGGGTGTCCCGGAATGGTGGACCGCAAACGCGCGCCCAAGGGCACGAGACGGCCGATATCCCCCGTGAGAATGAAAGACACACTGTCAAGATTGCACGGATCAAAGAGCGCAATCTGACCGTCGTGATCGGGCAACACGGGTCGCATTGTATCCGGTGAATAAATGATACACTTCATCCATGGCGGGAGTATAAAGAGGCCTTCTTCCGGAATCAGATCCGCCCATGCATTCAAAGCACAGAGTTCGTACCCCTGACTCGAGAGTTCGCACATACCGTACTCCCCATAAATGCGGTCACGTGCGATGCCCAACTGATGCGAGAGTTTGTCACGCAGTTCATTTTTTGACATTTCACGCGATTTGCCTTTGTATCCGCCCGTTTCGAGGAGAGCACTTTTAGGAGCACACGTGAGGACTTCATCCCCCAGTGCATCAAGCAAATGGACGTAAGCGAACGCCGGCCCCATAATATGAACGGGTGCATTATCCGCACTCAAAGCGCGAAGTGTCGCTTTAAGTTTATCAACATCAAGCCCTTTGTCCATCGTGAAGAATGAGGCACTCTGCGTTCCGCCCACGCAGTCCATAAGATATTGAATCATGTATCCCAAGGACGAATGTGGATTATCCTCTGGTGAAGGCATGAGTGAAAGGATGTGCGTACCCTCGAGTATGGCACGGCCGATCAAGTTGGCATACTGAAAGACGATGGCGCGCTGCATAAGTCCGAGGTCGAGAAAACGATGAATACTTCGCGCATTCGTCGTCGTTCCGCTCGAATAAAACGTCGCTACAGAGCGGTCTTCAGGGAAAGGACAAACAGAGGCACACTTAAAGCACTCAACGGGCAATGGATACCAATCAAGAAGGCCTTTTGGCGCATCCGGTACACCTGCCACATCGCAGTAACGCGCGAAGACGGGATTTGTCTCGCGCTGATAAGCAAGGATGCGCGCCTCCAGCCCAGGGAAAACGGGCTTTTTCAAAGCCAGGACATTGAAATGCCCATGACCGTCATCAAAAGAAGATGCCCACTGAAAGCAAGTAAACAAATAATCGCCGATTTCCCTTAAAAGCTGACGGCGTGTTTCTTCATTCACCATAATTAATCCCAGAATACGTGAGGCTCAACTCCCTCAACCCGTTTCAGTTTCGAAAGGGCTACGGCAATGCGCCGAACGCCTTCAGCAATCGCTTCCTCACTCATGGCAAAAGAAAGCCGCAAGTATCCTTCCGCCCCAAAGGCGCAGCCGGGAATACAGGCAACGTGTCCATCGACGAGGAGGTATTCAGCGAGTTCAAGATCGTTCGTAATGATTCTGTCATCGATAATCGTATGGCAATATTTTTTGACATTGACGAGCGCATAAAACGCGCCTTTAGGTTCGACGAGCGAAACATCTGGAATCTTGGCCAATGCATCGATCAGGATTCCACGCCGTTTTTCAAAGCGCTGACGGTTATTTTCAAGATAAGAATGATCCAGCTTAAGTGCTTCGATGGCACCGGCCTGAGCAAAACTCGTCGCATTGGAGGTCGAGTGTCCCTGAATGGAACTCATGGCTTTGATGATGCGCGGATCCGCAATGGCGAACCCTAGACGCCACCCTGTCATAGCAAAGCTCTTCGAGAACCCACACGTTGTTATAATGCGCTCAGCAAGATCAGGCGCCACTTTAGCAAAATCGACGTGTTTCACATCGCCGTAAGTAATATGTGCATAAATGTTATCCCAAATAATCATAACATTGGGATGCCGTCTCAGGACTTCAGCCAAATCGCGCAAGAGCGATTCTTCGTAGACCTGTCCAGTCGGATTGGAAGGCGAATTGAGAATCAGCACCTTCGGATGATTTTCTTCAAGCGCTTCCTCTAGTGCCTGCGGCGTCATGAGAAACGACGTTTTTTCGGTCGTCCGCACATAGACAGGTTCACCGCCTGCGAGATACGCCATTGCAGGATACGAAACCCAATAGGGAGCCGGAATAAGGACGCGGTCACCGACATCGACCAAAGCCATGAGTGCATTATAAATGACTTGTTTACCGCCGACACCGACGATGACATGATCGGAGGTGGTGTCGATACCAAATTCTCGCGTGTACCAATCGGCGATGGCTGCACGAAGAACCGGCATACCCGGAACCGGTGTGTATCGCGTCATTCCCTTATCCAAAGCACACTTTGCCGCATCGACAACGGACGGGGGCGTATCAAAATCGGGTTCACCTGCGCCAAAACTCACGATATCGATACCTTCAGCTTTCATGGAAGCGGCTCTCGATGTGATGGCCAATGTCATAGAGGGTTTAACATTATTGAGTCTGTTAGAAAGTTTCATAGAACGGGTTCCTTTATAGATAGAAACTCATGGTGTTGGGGATGTATCCGTTGCAATATCAATTTGTGCCTGTACGGCAAAGAAATCATCAAAGAGGGCATCGAGCGATTCTCGAACAGCCGTGACTCCGAGTTTGGACAGTGTGGATGTCACGAGAAGGCGACTGGGCGACACATCGAGCGTCTTCGCAATGCGATGCTGCTGATTGAATGCCTCATTTCTACTCAGTTTATCGCTTTTTGTCAGAACGATAAGGAACGGAATTTTATTCTCATTCACCATGTTGATCATGGCAAGATCATGTTCACTGGGCATACGCCGGATATCGAGAAGAATGAGGACGCCGAGGAGGTGTTCACGCTTCACGAGATAGTTGTACATAAGCGTATTCCACTGCCGCTGAATCTTTTCGGGCACATCAGCGAATCCGTAGCCTGGCAGATCAACGAGTCTCGCCTTACCTTCGGTGACAAAGAAATTCACGAGTTGCGTTCGTCCGGGCGTTTTACTCGTTTTAGCGAGATTTTTCTGCTCCGTGAGCATATTCAGTAACGAGGATTTACCGACATTTGAACGTCCGACGAAAGCGACTTCCGGCAAAGCATCATTGGGAAACTGCCGTGCATCCGCAGCACTCAAAACAAAATTTGTTTTTCGATAATTTAAGGCCATGCAAAACTCCGGTGACGCATCCATGCATGTGTAAAATAAGGTAGCCGCTTATGGCACGTCCTTTATCAGTCTTCAAGATTTTGAAACATTTAGCTATCGATTTTTTTTGGAATAACGCTATGATATGGCACGTGACTTGCTTTAATTATAAGCATCATCGCAACTGCGATGCTAACGTAGCCATTTAAGACCCACATCCTGGGAGGAACATATCATGATGAAGAAACTTGCAATTATTGCTCTCGCGCTTTTCAGCACCCTTGGACTTTCTGGCTGTTTTGGAACGGCAACCTATACCGTAAGCTCATCCAGCCATTATTCACACACACTCTATCATTATAAAGGTTCACATCCTGTTTATGACATCTATGGTGATGCGGATTGGTGCAACATCTCTGGAAACCACACGCACAACTATGCGCCTGATAACGAAGATTTCTACGTCGTTCAGAACGGCTACTACATCTTCGTAGGCGATCCGACATACTACGTTTCGAACGTCAATTTCGACACATACTACTACATGGGGCATCACCCGCTTCCTTATGGTAACGCCTGGTGTTACATTGATGGACCACATCGCCACACGTGGTCAGCGCCGAGTGGTTATTACAACTACACGACGCACGGATCGTATAGCTATTATACGTATTATGGGCCGACGAACCGTTACTACGATTCGAACCATAGACACTACAACTTGCATCATTATTATCAGCAGACGCCGCCGCCGCGTTACAGCCACGACAGTGGCCGTCAGACGGTTGGCATGGCTTCCCGTCCTTCACATTCCCGTCCGGCGAATGCCCGCCCGAACTATGACAACAATAACAACGGCGGATCCATCAATAACAACAACGGAAACAACAATTTCCGTCCCTCGCAGAACAACAATAGCAACAGCGCCCCTTCGCACAACACCGTCTCGCGTCCTTCAGCCATCACATCAAGCAGCGCATCGTTATCCACGCCTTCGACGATCACGCGTCCTGCCACAATGACCAACACGAGTACATCTACACGTCCGACTCCGACAGTCACGCGTCCGACGACTGTAACGACAGCGACGAGTACGCGTCCGGCTCAGACGGTCACGCGCCCGACGACTGTAACGACGGCGACGAGCACGCGTCCGGCGGCAACAGTCACGCGTCCGATGACATCCACATCATCAAGCGTCTCCACGCGTCCGGCGGCAACAGTCACGCGTCCGACGACATCCACATCATCAAGCGTCTCCACGCGTCCGGCGGCAACAGTCACGCGTCCGACGACATCCACATCATCAAGCGTCTCCACGCGTCCGACGACATCCACATCATCAAGCGTCTCCACGCGTCCGGCGGCGACAGTCACGCGTCCTTCCAGCAGCTCGTCCTCGCGTCCGGCGGCGACAGTCACGCGTCCTTCCAGCAGTTCGTCCTCGCGTCCGGCGGCGACAGTCACGCGTCCTTCTTCCTCCTCGTCGGGCAGCCGTGTTGACCATCCGACGGCCAGCAAAACGTACTACACGAATTCCGACGATGAAGAAGAGAACAACAATGGCCGCAGCCGTTCCACAAGCACGCGTTCCGCTCGTAGTGGCGCCCGAAGTGCTCGCGGAAGATAATTAAGACACATACTCCCAGGATAGAAAACGCGCTCAGCTGAGCGCGTTTTTTTTACCATTTCCTACAGATTCGCGAAACCGCGCCATCGTGCGTGGGGGGCGTTGCGGGGGGAGTGCCCCCCGCAGAGGGGGTAGCGGCGAATTGAGCGCACTCCGTGAGGTCAATCGTCCGCGCAGGGGGAAACTTCCCCCCTATTTTTCGATGACGACGGTTTCATTCTGATACGTGTTTCATTTTTGCATCTCATGGGGAATAAAGCGTTGCTTTTTTGAATTCTTATGTGCGAGTGAGTGTGGGTATAAAACCTACAAATAACATTGTTTTGCCAAGCGATCTGTGCTACACTCACCTACATGAATAACTGTTGGCACGACGTCTGCAGTTTTGTCTTATTTGGAAGCTGTCCATGCTGCAACTTGAAGTCATCTCAGGCAAAAACATCGGTAAGAACGCCAGGTTCAACAGACGTATCGTTCGAGTAGGTACGGCCTGTGATAATGATTTTCAGATTGAAGATGATCTTGCGGATGCGATTCATGGTGCTTTTTTGACGCGTCCTGGTCATGATTCATTTTATTACCGCGACCTTCAGAGTATGCACGGGACGCGGATCCACACGAGTCGGGTGGACGTTGTTCTATTGGATCATCACAATCCACAGGCGATTATGCTTTCGCGCGATGTTCTGATCCACGTGGGTCGGAGCGTTCTTCGTTGCGTGTGTACGCCGGACGAGCCGCTTGACAAGCTTGATGATATTCACAGCATAGAGAGTTGCAGCATGCGTGCGCTTCAGATCCCGACGGATCAAGCGGACATCGCTTCGCTTCTGGAGAGTTTGCGCGAAGTATCGCTTCAGAACTCGATTCACTCGGTTTATTCGCAGTACGTGGACATGGTTTTTCGCACACTAGGTCACGTCGATCGCGGCACGATATGGCATTGTGACAGCGAGTACCGCATTTTTTCGTGTTTATATGAGCGGACAACGAAAGCATTTCATGGTCAGGCATCATTTGGCCTGACGCAGCTTCGATATGCGATCAAGCACCAGGAAGCGACAATCTTTGAAGTCAATCGTTTTGACGATCAGTCAATCGAGCCTTCCTCGGTCATGATCGTGCCCATATGCGAGGATCAATTCGAAAATGCCGTTGCCGTTTTTGAGTCAACGCATTGTTTTACGCACCGCGAGTTTGAATGGGTGACGCTTTTCACGAAGAATGCTGCAGCGTCGGCTTCCCGTATGATTCTCAATGCGGATCTTTCGGATGTTCTGGATGGATTTATCCGAGCGACGATATCGGCGTTGGATACGCGCGATCCGGCGACAGCAGGACATTCGATGCGCGTGGCCAATTACGTTTTGATGACAGCGCTCGCCATCCATAGCCAGACGACGGGGCCGTTCGCACAGACCACGTTCACGCGCGATGAAATTGACGAACTGCGCTATGCCGCGCTTCTGCATGACATTGGCAAAGTTGCTATCCGCGAAGAGATCATTCTCAAATCGGGTCGTCTCCTTCCACGAGATTTCCAGCTTCTTCAGGAAAGACTTGATCTATTTTCAGCCTGGTTCGAAGACAAGACGCCGGAAGCCCTGGGGGATGCATGGCGCTCGCCGCAACAGTTTGCGCGTTATCGTGAAATCGTGACACGTCTTCAGCGTGCCGACAACAAACTTCGCGAGGACGACCTGGCGTGCCTCAACGAAATGCGGAAAACATTTATCCCGACGCGTCCAGGAAAACCGCTTCTGACCGCCATGGAGCAAAGAAATCTTGAGATACGCCGTGGCACGCTTAATGACGATGAACGCCGCGATATTCAGCAACACGTTCTCGTCTCATGGCGCTATCTCTCTAAAATTCTTTGGCCACGCCGTTGGTCGCGCGTCCCTGCGTTCGTCCTTCAACACCACGAACATCTCAATGGCACAGGTTATCCCTATGGTCTGTCAGGAGACGCCATTTTTTTACAAAGTCGCATCTTGACGATCTGTGACATTTTCGACGCACTCACCGGCGGCGACAGACCATATAAACAGCGTCATTCGTTTTCAGAAGCCGCCGAGATTCTGCTTCGCGAAGTCGATGAAGGGGCATTGGATTCCGATATCACACAGCTCTTTATCGAACAGATCATGCCACACATTTGCGATATCGATGTCGGCACCTACGGTTTTCCGAATATCGATTTTGCTACATCCAAAATGCCTGTATAATGTTTTTGCGGTCGCTATCGTGCCTCTGGCCCGATACGCGCCACGCCGCGGAGCTATTTGCCCGTCCTGCAGCCGGACAAATACGCTCCGCGTTTTTTGTCTCAATCGCGCTTCATTGCCACATCATGGCTATGACCCGCTCATGGTGTCACTTCCCATTTTTTCGCTTCACCCACGGCTCTGCCGCTCAAGCCATTGTTACGCTTCATGTCCTTTCGTCCCATTCACACGTGTCTCATCCTGCTGACGCTCGTCTTTGGCATCACTGTCATAAACAGTGTCATGCTCGACACGCAGCATACACAGATCGATTTTATCGAACCCACGGCGTGTCAGCAGACTGAAGCACATGCGCTGCCGCAAAATCAACTACAATCGGACAATCGTTGGAAATACTATCTCTGCGACACGGCGTCTGATAAAGCACCCAAGACGACAGTCATCACAACGCTCAATACCCAAACACAGCCATCAATAGCCTCTGAGTCGAGCGAAACCGAGTTTTCGTTTGATACAACGGATATTGCCGACCGCGTTTCATGCGTATCGGGTATGGCCAAGTGCCGTCACGCGGGTAATCTGTTTCCCTCCGATGCTCAAAATGCATCCATCGCACTCTCGCCAACCCAGTTTTTGATTCAGATAGAAGAAGCCGATCAATCATATAACCTGAATAAAGGCATGATTCTGCTCTGTCTTTGCCTCCTCGTCGTGGGTATCGTCTTCGGCCAACGGCATCGCGATCAAATGCCAAAGCCGCAATACACCATGAATGATGCGCCCCTCGCTTTTATCGGCGCCCTCGTTCTGAGCCTTTCCCTCGTCTACGCCGCCTTCTTCTTTATGCCAAAAAGCAACGGCGGTCTGACGCCTCTCATCACATTCGCGGCCTCCAATGCAGCCATGTTTATCGGACTCTTTGGCACTGCTTTGTTTTTCATCTGCCTGAGAAAACGAAAAAAAGCGACTGTTGAAACAAAGCGTGCAATGGCGACCGCTGCCGACGACGGAGATACCACATCCGTTGCGCTTAAACATGATGACACAGATTCAGCGTCGCCTTCATCCGACACACATGACACGACAGAGGCACACCTCTTTTTCACAAAGTCTCCACTCAAATGGGCTGCCATCATTGGTTTTATCCTCGCCATCATCGCCGCCGTCTTTGCTGTCTGTGTCAACGACATCGAAATGGCCATGAGTGACCTCGCCAACGAGTTTACCACTTATCGGCTTTCGCTCATGCACTTTGCCATGATGGCGGGCATATCCGAAGAACTCCTCTATCGCGGGGTCATTCAGACTGCCATCGGCGGTCGAAAAACAAAAGGGCTGCGCGCTTGGACCGGTATCCTGATCGCTGCCATACTCTTTGCAAGCGTCCATATTCCACAATCAACCGGCCATCTGTTCACACTGCTTCCCGTCTTTCTCGTCGGCTTTACAAGCGGTTACTTCCGCTGCAAGACACAATCCATCTTCCCGTCTATGACTATGCATCTGACGTACAATAGTGCCTTGATGATTCCATCCCTTTTCTTCATCTAACAGGAAACACCATGACCTCTCGTTTCATCGCCATTGCCGGCAACATCGGCGCCGGGAAATCCACTATGGTCGGCTTTATGAGCCGTCGTTTCGGTCTGCATCCGCTCTACGAACCCGTCGATGACAATCCTTATATCGCCGATTTTTATCAGGATATGAAGCGTTGGTCATTCAACTCTCAAATCTTCTATCTCTCGCGGAAATTCGCCCTCCACCTCGAAGCACAGAAATCCGGCGGAAAAGTCATCCTCGACCGCACCATCTATGAAGATGCCGAGATTTTCGTCGAAAATCTTTATCGGCGCCACGGTCTAAGCAAAAGAGATTACAATACGTACCGCGAACTTTATCAGACCATTCGACAGGAGCTTCAACCACCCGATCTTCTGATCTACCTTCGCTGCTCCGTCCGCGGCGTGCGACACCGTATCCGAAAACGCGCTCGTGCTTCCGAAATGGCCATCCCGCTCTCCTACATCAAACGACTCCATACTCAGTACGAAAATTGGTTCGAAAAATACGACCTCGGCCCCAAAGCCGTCATCGAAACGGAAAAACTCGATTACCTCAACGACATCATTCACCGTGCTGATCTCATCGAACAAATCGAGGAACTTCTCTCCCGCTAAATCCCGCTTTCTCGCATAAGACGATCCCACAATGTTTGCACCACTTCGAAGCTTATTTCTCCTTCTTCTGACGTGCTTATGCGCATTGAGTCCTTGCAGCGTCCAAGCACAGACGACACCGTCTGTGCTCGCTGATCGCCTGTTCAGCCAAGACGACGACGTTTCATCACAGGCATATCATACCCTCATTCAAACACCGCTTCCGGATATCCTGCCTTTTTTGGAGCTGCGCTACGACCCTTCGCTTGATCCTGAACAACTCATCCGCCTTCTCGAAGTCGCTACTCCCATCTGTGACGCAACATGTCTGCCTTACTTGACCACTGCACTCCGACACGACTGGCGAGGCGTCGTCATTCAAGCCTGTCATGCCGCTCGACAACTGGGTAGGGCCGAACTCATTCCGGCACTCATCGATCTCCTGACGCGACACCCCGACGAAGAAGTCCGTTACGCCGCCGTCACTGCGCTCGAATCGCTCATAACGGATGAACGCTACGATACACTTCTCACCACCATTAAAGCAGATACACCTGATGCCGCTGCGCTTCGTATTCTCCGCATGATGCCACCTTCCCGCATGAAGGATCTTCTGCCACAAGCCGTTTTCTTTGCAAAAAACTCATATTTTTCAACGAGTATTCTTCATGCCTGGATTCGCGCCGGTCAGGCCGACCGCCTCTTTGACGCACTACTCGCGACAGACGCCTCCGATCTGCCCCAAAACGAACGCGAACAAACGCTCCTTGCCCTCGTTCGACTAGCGCCCCATCTCACGACACAAAATGACGAAAGACTGGCTCGCCTGCTTGCATTGCCCGAATGGGACGATGCCACGCTCCGCCAAAAAAGCCTCATTCTGGCCGCGTTTGAACCCCTGTTTCCCGAACTCATGCGCATGGTTCAAACCCACCCTACCCTGTTTACTTCAGACATAGTTGCCGCCATCCTCGAACGTCTGCCTTCCCGCGCCATGGCTGCGCTCATCGAACTCGTGCAGAGCGACACCCCCCTGCCCAACGGATTTTCCCCACAAAAACTCACGGACTACGCACACCCCACACCCGCAACCGACGTCTTTGTCCGACGACTTTCCGAAACGCCCAAAGGCCTTTCCCTCGCTCTCCAAGCCACCTACGCCACAGACGCGGTCATCGTTCGTCACGCCGTCCACGCCCTCGCAACATACCCGCCTACTCCCCAGGTGACCACACGCCTCATCGCACTCTTGGGACACCACGCTGTCGCCGAAGATGCCGCGCTTGCCATAACCGACGGCCCCCTCGAAGCACTCATTCTGGATGACTCAACTGACGACACCATCGGCGCACGTTATTATGCCCGTTGGGCGCTCGCACGCCTGACATTGAACGGTCACACCCCCTCGCAAGCCGCCATCGACGAGGCTCAAACTCTCCTCTCCGATCCGCGCAGACGTCACGCCCTGCCTGCCATGGCTCTCCTTATGGCAGCCAAAATTCCCCTCCAGGCACTCGACGTACCACGCGACGCCGCCACTTCGACACAACGCATGCACCTCTTCGTATCCTGCAAAAACCGCGCTGTCACCCCGCAAATGCTACAAGCTGCCCTTCAAGGCACTTCCGAGCTGCGCGCACAAGCCTACCTCTGTTTCATCGAAAACCCGGATCTCATCGACACTTTCCCGTTCGCCACAAACCAAATCTCAAACGATATCCGCAGTTCCAATACGCGGCTTGCACTCCGTGCCATACATGTCACACACCTCCGAGCCCTGCGCCGTCTGCCCATGACATCTGATGAAAAGGATACTCTCTTAAGTCGCCTCTACGCCGACGATGAACGCATCGTCCATAATGCCCTGCTCGCATTGCGTGCTATGCACGCTTTGCCGGCACAAAATGTCCTCGTAACGCTCTTTAGCCGCGCCTCGCTCCATCAATCACGCGCACTGCTTGCCGATTTGACCGGCCTGCCCGACAACGCCCCACATCAGTCTCATGAAAGCATTGACGATTCAACACAACAAACGCGTATCCTCAATTCAGCTTTTGATATAAAAAATAATACGTCTATTGCCACGCGTTTTGGCTTTGATTAAACTTGGTGGAGGGAAGTCTCCCCCTACGCGGCTATGCCCATAGGCATACGCCGCTACCCCCTCTGCGGGGGCATCCCCCGCGCCCCCAACACACAAAAATCGCTGCGACGTGCATCGACATAACTATAATATAATAATTGCGACGTTCCACTAAACGACGCTTTTCTTTCAAAAACACGCTTTTTACATCATTGACGCTTATGATACGAACAACATCTCTCGAAGAAACCATCGCTTTTGGCGAAAAACTTGGCCAACACCTCCAGGCCGGCGATATTCTCGCGCTCAAAGGCACACTCGGCATTGGCAAAACTCAGCTCGTCCGCGGTATCGCCCGCGCCTATCTCCATTCAGACGCCCGCGTATGCTCCCCCTCTTTTACCATTATTAATCAATATGAAGGTATGGGACGCCTCATCTATCACCTTGACCTCTATCGCCTCTCTACCCTCGAAGAAGTCGAATCAACCGGCTACTGGGACTGCATTGAAGATCCAAACGCACTCGTCCTCATCGAATGGCTCGAACAAGTCGATCGCGCAAAACCTATCGAATTTTTGACGATCAATATGGCCTTTGATGGCGATGACAAAGATGTCGAACTCTCGAATCTTCCAAGACTTTTCTCCATCGAAGGTGATACGTCGAGCGAGCTTTATCAACGCCTGGCACCCGTCTTTCAACAAATTTAATTTCTCATTTTAATGTCCTTCTCAACTCCTCAATAAATAATCCAGATACGGGCGTAAACTGTTGATGCTTCATCCATATCATATACATTTGCGTTTCAAGCTTCGGTTCAAGCGGGCGAAAACATAACGTACTATCAACACCCGTATCTGCCAATTTATCAAATATTAACATATATCCTAATCCTTCTTTAACAAATACACTCCCATTATAAAAAAGATTGACTGTCGTAAAAATATTCAATTTCTCAATGCCATCACCACACCACCGTGGGAAATCCGTTCGAATCGCCTGTATGGAACATATCAGCGGAAGACCGAGCAAATCCGTATATTGAATCGTTTTTTTCTGCGACAAAGGGCTGTCTTTGCGCATAACTACGCCCCATACATCGGGTTCATCAATTTCGATATAATTGTATTTCAACAAATCCGGCGGTTCACATATTAAAGCAAAATCCAGTTGACCACGACTCAGACGCTCTGCCACCTGTTCGGTGTTTCCACTCATCAAATGATACCGAACGCGCGGACACTTGGACTGAAAGGATTTTACAGCCTGGGCAATATATCGAATCAAATGCGATTCAGCACAGCCAATATAAATGTCCCCACCCATAACATCATCCAGGGATTTGAAATCCATCACCGTCTTGTCAACCATGGCGACGATATCTTCCGCCCTTTGAAGTAAAAGCATCCCTTCCTCCGTCAGATGCATGCATGCGCTGCCGCGCCGGAACAACTTTCTGTCGAGTTCGACCTCAAGCGCCTTCAGCTGCTTCGACAATGCGGGTTGCGAGATATGTAACCGTTCCGCTGCCCGCGTCACATTGCCAAGACGCGCTACCATAATGAAATTTCTCAAAACTGCGATTTCCATGACGACCTCCCATTCGCTCAGTTATGCCAAAATAGAATAACATGAAATAAAATATAAGTATTGGATATTTCACACAAAATGCCTATAAAAGATAAAAACGGATGATGGATGTGACATGTCAACACAATTCCACCCCCCCCCCCGACATAAACACGCCTGCATTGAGGTTCATCATGAAAAAGGTCATACTGACGGCACTTTTCGCATTATCTCTCACAGCCTGTAACAGCAATCCCCCCACAGTCGAAACCGACTGCCCTTGTCCATCCCCCGCCCCACAAACCAGCACGGCTAACGCCGAAACACCCTCAAACAACCACACAGGAGCACAAGTCATGACACTCGAACAACATTGGGATAAAGTCTTCAAACAGAGCGATAAAGTCGATCACCAAAAAGTCACTTTCAAAACCCGCTTCGGCATGACGCTTGCGGCTGACATGTACATTCCCAAAGACAGTGCAGGCCAAAAGCTACCTGCCATTGCCATAAGTGGGCCCTTTGGCGCAGTCAAAGAACAATCTTCCGGATTATACGCTCAAACCCTCGCAGAACGTGGCTTTTTGGCGATTGCCTTCGATCCCTCCTACACAGGTGAGAGTAGCGGCGAACCGCGTTACGTGGCCTCCCCGGACATCAATACCGAGGACTTCGGCGCAGCCGTAGACTTCCTCGCCACTCACGAACGCGTCAATCCCGATGCCATCGGTATTTTGGGTATTTGCGGATGGGGTGGCATTGCACTCAACGCCGCTGCTGCTGATACGCGCATTAAAGCCACGGTCGCTTCGACGATGTACGATATGACGCGGGTCAACGGCAATGGCTACTTTGATTCGGAAGATAGTGCTGATGCTCGAAACGCCAAACGCAAAGCGCTCAGTGAACAACGCACCATAGACTACAAATCTGGCTCCGCAGAACGCGCAGGCGGCGTCATTCCAAAACTCAATGGCGATGAACCGCAGTTCGTCAAAGATTATTTTGACTATTACAAAACCGATCGCGGCTATCACAAACGTTCTCTCAATTCCAATGATGGATGGAACAAAACTTCCGCAATTTCATTCTTAAATGCGCGTTTTCTGTATTATATTAACGAAATCGTCAATCCCGTGCTCATCATACATGGTGAAGCCGCGCACAGCCGATACTTTAGCGAAGGCGCTTTCGAAAAAATGACTGGAAAACACGTTGAAAATGAAAACGCCACTGTCGGCAATAAGGAAATTATGATTATTCCAGGTGCTTCACACGTCGATCTCTACGATAATATGGAAAAAATTCCTTTTGATAAACTTGATGCGTTTTTCAAAACATATCTAAAATAAAACAAACTATCACATGAAGCACTTTATTGTTCCAGCCATAGTTATCGATTGTAGAGACATATTGGCTTATGTGACAGTGGGGCTTGCCCCGCTGTCAAACCATGTATTGTTATTATCTATGTCCGGCACTTAAGTGCTTCACGTACATTCCAAAAATGTTCATTTTTCTCTTTTATATATGATTTCACACTTCGCTCAGGGAGAACGCATCCATGAAATTTTTTCTTCTGCCCCTTCTCTTCGCTGCCATGACACTCACAGCCTGCGAAGACAACGATAATAATTCTAACGCCACACAAACTAACCCACACAACAATAACGGCACTTCCGAACAAACATCAGTGCCTGCACAACAAAACACAGAGCACAATCAAAACGACGAGGTCACGATGCTCGCAAAAATTGATGATATTGCCATAAATGTACAATGGGAAGATAATGAAGCCGTAAACGCCCTCAAAAATTTGGTCAAAACGTCTACAATTACTGTCCAAATGTCACAATATGGCGATTTTGAACAAGTAGGCCCACTGGGACAATCTTTACCCCATCAAGACGAACAAATAACAACCAAACTCGGCGATATCGTTCTCTATGCTGGTAACCAGATTTCCATCTTCTTTGCGCCTAACACTTATCGTTACACTCGACTCGGCAAAATCACAGACAAAACAGACGAAGAACTCAAAGCCTTGCTCGACAAAGACAATGTCACGCTCACGCTGTCCAAAGATGCAATCCATACACAAACAGATCCCACTGCCACACAAAAAAAGCCACTCGTCGCCTATTTTTCCGTCACGCATCATACACAGGCCATTGCCGAACACATCTCAAACCATACGGGTGCTACTTTATATGAAATTGTCCCCGATACACCTTACACTGACGAAGATATTAATTATGGGGACAAAAATAGTCGCACTTCGATCGAACAAAATGATCCAAACGCACGTCCGGCAATCGCATTCGACATGGACAATATCGAACAATATGACCCAATCTACTTAGGCTACCCAATATGGTGGGCTGAAGCACCCAAAATCATGTATACATTTCTGGAAAATGCTTCTATAAAAGAGGGAACGACAATCGTGCCGTTTTGCACATCTGGAAGCAGCGGTATTGGTTCAAGCGCAATTCTTCTCCAACAGGCAGCACCCAATGCCAACTGGCTCGAAGGACAAAGATTCGCCATCGGTGCCTCGTCCTCAACTGTGGCAAATTGGGTAGACAGTCTCAACCTCTAACCAAACTTGCAGTTTCACTAAATATCCCTCACGTGTTCTGCATAGTTCTTTCATGATAAGTAATCAGATGAAAAAACTTTATCTTTGCCGACATGGCAAAACGGCTTGGAATTTAGAACGACGTATTCAGGGATTGACCGATATTGAACTGAATCATGAAGGCAGAACACAGGCAAATAAACTTGCCAAATTCCTAAAAAAACAGATCAATGGCCCCGTGAAATTGCTCTCAAGTCCGCTCATGAGAGCGACACAAACGGCTTCACCCATCGCTGAAGCGCTCGATACAACACCCGAAGTGGACGATCGATTAATCGAAATCAATACAGGAGAATTCACGGGCTGCCGCCTCGATGATTTACAAAATGACCAACGCTGGCAGCTTCATCTCAAAGATCCATGGCATGAAGGTTATGGTATCGGTGGAGAATCTTCCGAATCGGTTCATAACCGCATGATGGCGCTTTTGAATGAACTCATGCAACAAAACGATGACAGGGATGTCATTCTTGTATCCCATGCCAGTCCCATTCGCCATACCATCATGGCGCTTCTCGATATTCCGCCAGCCCATCTCTATCATATTGTCGTTCACAATGCCTCCGCTTCCCTCTTTGAAAAGCGCGAAGGCTTCTATAAAATGGTCTATCTCAACGCCAATGAAACGATCTGGAGCGAGCCTTAAGATCATTGCTGAACAATAACCTATAGCTGTTTTATCATTTAATCGTGTGTTTTGATAAATATGCCGAATCTATCGTCATTGCAAGTGAGGGTGAGTTTTTTGGGGCAGAGCTATCCTCAGCGCCTTTCGAGGCACTGAGGATACGCCTGCCCTCGCCCGCCTATGCGCTTACGCGCATACGGCGCGCCTGGCACGCTATGCCCTCGGCATACGCGTGCCACGATGACGCATGAGACGGCTTATCACATACAATGATTTCGGTGTTGTTTCCATCGCTCTGGATTCTTTCGTATATAATTCGCGATACATGCATATTCATCACTATGTCTAATGATATGCTCATAATAACTGCGATGCCATACAGGTGAACGACTCTTTCTATTATCACATACAAATCGCAAATCATTCATTTTTCTTGCTGAAAAAGATTTCAAGGCACGTATAATCTCGTACAAAGGCGTCCTCAATTGTAGATCACAATTCAATAATTCAATCATACAATGAAAATGATTGGGCATGATACAATATTCACGCAAACCCACATTATCATAATGTTCAGGCAATTCGTTCCAACATTGATCTAATATTTTTCCATATTCGCTAAGAACCATTTTTTTATCAATAATTTTCCCAAATATATGACTGCCATTTTTCGCGCATATCGTCACAAAATAAAATCCTGGTGTTGTATAATCATACCCTTTTAATCGAATGGAACGCCTATGATGAATTTCAGGATTATAATTCGAATGATGCATCTCTCAGCCCCTTTAAATCTGCAGCCCAATGAACGATGCTATTCTTTTTTACTGTACGCTATTCTTTTTTATTGCACGGGCGGGTCCCAGACCCGCCCTATAGCTCTCAAACCCGCCCTACAGCTATCAGACCCTCCATGCAGCTCCAAGCCCAGCCATATAGCTCTAAGCCCAGCCATATAGGCACCCATGCCCATGCCCATGATGCACATAGCTGCTGTACCCATGATGCGCATAGCTGCTGTACGGGCGGGTCTCAGACCCGCCCTATAGCTCTAAGCCCCGCTCTATAGCTCTAAGCCCAGCCATATAGCTCCAAGCCCAGCCATATTGCTCTAAGCCCAGCCATATTGCTCTAAGCCCAGCCATATAGCTCTCAAACCCGCCATATAGGCGCCCATGCCCATGCCCATGATGCACATAGCTGCTGTACGGGCGGGTCTCAGACCCGCCCTACAGCTCTCAGACCCGCCCTACAGCTCTCAGACCCGCCCTATAGCTCCAAGCCCCGCCCTACAGCTCTCAGACCCACCCTATAGGCGCCCATGCCCATGCTTCGCCCTGCGCGATTGCGCGATTAATATGTCGTCTGCCAGCCCATTTTGATTGCACGACGCTCATAAGCACGATCCGCCATAGATCCTTTTGCTGAAGGCGTGAGGTTCGTATAACCATCGTTAGCCATATTCTCTACCTCCGCTTCCTCATTCACCAAACGCTGTTCAAGACGTCGAATATGCGCCCGAAATGCCATCGCCTTGAGCTGACGATAATACTGAGAACTGCGATCTTCGGGATGTTGATACTCATAAAGCATTAACGCCTGATTCACAACTGAATCATATTCAATCATAGAATCATAATTATCCTTCATGACTTCATCATAATCTGCAAGCAACTGAGCTTGTTTTCGCAAATTCTCTTTGACAGCAACATCAACATCAGAATTCTCAACATGTTGTTTAAATTCTGTCAAGATACTTTCTTTTGACTGAGAATCTAACCGTTCAAAAGTGACATCATTTTCTTCTAAATCTAAATTTTTATATTGTGAGGTCATATTAATTTTTGGATCAACATTTTCTTTAGCTTTCCACAGCTTATCTCTGGTTTCATATT